>JAKAFH010000012.1 GCA_021818025.1 Actinomycetes bacterium
CCCGCTAGGGAGAGAAAGACGATCCCGAGCGTTGGCGAGGACCACCACCAGCCCACCAGCGTGCCCACCGTCGTCGGGCCGCCACCGATGAGCGCCATCAGCCCGAGGAACGCCCACGACGGCCGGTTGGTCGCGCCTACGAGCGGGCTGACGATCCCGAAGCCCTCGGTGGCGTTGTGCAGCGCGAAGCCGATCACGAGCACGGTGGAGAGTCCGATGGCGCCGAGGTGCGAGGCGGTGCCGATCGCGAGGCCCTCGCCGAAGTTGTGCAGCCCGATCCCCGCGGCGATCATCAGACTCATCGACGTCGGCGTCGAGGCGGCCGCCGAGCGGCCCCGCCGGGACCAGTGCTGGTAGAGCGCGAGGCTGAGCAGGCCGACGGCCGCCCCGCCGAGCAGTAGCGCCACGTCACCGACGGTCGAGGCGACCGAGCCGCCGCGGTGCTCGTGCAGGGCGCTCAACTGATCCTTGATCGGTGCGTAGGCGTTGGAGAAGACGTCCACCACGAGAAAGAGCAGCACGCCGATCGCCACCGCGTTGAGGAACGAGCGGACGCGCTCGGCCGGCGCGCGCAACCGTCCGATGGGCAGCCCCGCGACGATCGTGGCCCCGGCGATGAAGCCGAGTACCACGGTCTTGACGAAGGACACGGTGACTAGTCCTCGGCGCGCTCGCCGAGCAGGAGAGCGTAGGCCCGTTCGGGCACCACGTCCACGAGTCGCGCGAGCGCGCGGTAGGCGAGCTCGCCCGGTCCGCGCTCGTCGTTGCGCATGAGGTTGGCCATCACGACGAGCACCTCGCGCATGACCGGCTCGATCCGCATGCCCAGGCCGACGCAGGCGGCGAGGATCTTGGGCTCTGAGATCAGGCGCACGAAGGCCCGCGCGACCTTGTAGTACTCGCCGTAGGCCGACTCGAGCCGCTCGTCGTAGACGGCCAGGTGGCTGGGCTCGTCCGCGAGCAGGGCCTCGGCGACGACGCCGGCGGCGAGCCGGCCCGTCTCGTAGCCGTAGGCGATCCCCTCGCCGTTGAAGGGGTTGATCGAGCCGCCGGCGTCGCCCACGACCAGCGTGTTCGCCCCGGTGTGGGGACCGCGCGCGAGGCCCATGGGTAGGCGTCCGCCGGTGGGCACGCTCAGTCGCGTCGCCTCGCTTAGCCCCCACGCGCTCGCGGTCTGGCTGACGAAGTACTCCTGGAGCTTGGTGGTGTTCACGCCCTTCCATGCGCCCGCCGTCGAGAGCAGGCCCACGCCCACGTTCACCCGGCCATCGCCGAGGGGAAAGATCCAGCCGTAGCCCGGCACGACCTCGCCGCTGGGGTCGCGGATGTCCAGGTGCGACTCGATCCAGGGCTCGGCGTGCCGATCGCTCGAGTAGTAACCGCGCAGCGCCATGCCCATGGGCCACTGGCGGTTGCGCGTGACGCCGAGCTCGCGGCCGAGGCGCGAGTTCTGCCCGTCGGCGACGACCACGTAGCGTGCGCGCACCTCGGCCGTGGTGCCGGTCGCCTTCTCGTAGAGCGTCACCCCCGCCGCGCCGCGCAAGCGGCCCTCGGGGGCGTCGGTCGCCTCGAGCAGGCCAACGGCCTCGACGCCCGTGACGACCGTGGCGCCCGAGGCGGCGGCGTGCTCGGCGACGAGTCCGTCGAGGTTGAAACGCGTGATCGTGTAGCCGTAGTTGGGAAAGACCGCGTGGTCGGGCCAGTTCATCTCGAGCGAGGCGCCAAAGCCGAAGGCGCGCAGGCCGTGGTAGCGGTGTCCGTGGGCAGCGACGGCTGGTTCGAGGCCCATCGCAGCGAGCTGGTGCACCGATCGCGGCGTGAGCCCGTCGCCGCAGGTCTTCTCGCGAGGGAACTCCTTCTTCTCGACGAGGCAGACCGACCAGCCAGCCTCGGCGAGCCAGTAGGCGCACGCGCTGCCACTCGGTCCCGCGCCAACGATGACGGCGTCAAAGAGGGGCGTGGTCGTTGCGAGGCGATCGAGCTGAGGCACGGCGACAGCATAGGACGAAGGACCTTGCTGGCCGCCGAGTGGAAGGGGGTGCTCGGTCTGGTAGAAATGATGAACGTGGACCAGTACTTGCCAATACTTGGACTCCTCCTCCTCGGGGTGTTGTTCGCGTCGGGATCGTTCGTGGCGTCGGCGTTGCTCGCCCCTCACAAACGGCCCTATGACGCCAAACTCGCGCCCTACGAGTGCGGGATCGTCCCCGAAGTAGAGCCGCCGCAACGGTTCCCCGTTCGCTTCTATCTCGTGGCGATGATCTTCGTGATCTTCGACATCGAAGTGGTCTTCATGTACCCCTTCGCCGTGGTCTTCCGCCAGCTCGGCACCTTCGGACTGATCGAGGTCCTGGCGTTCTCGCTCACCGTCTTTGGCGCGCTGCTCTTCTTGATCAGTGAGGGCGCCCTCTCCTGGGGCCCGGTCAAGCACCTCACCGCGGGCATGCCCGCGCGAACCAGCTCGTCGACCATCGTGCGCATCGGCGTCAACTCCCAGTCCGAAACGGCGGCGTAGCGCGTGGCTCTAGAAGACCTGCAACATAACTTCCTCACCGGCCGTATCGAAGACCTCGTGCGCTGGGCCCGCCGGGCCTCGGTCTGGCCCGCGACCTTCGGTCTGGCGTGCTGCGCCATCGAGATGATGGCCGCCGGCGGCGCTGACTTCGACCTCGCGCGCTACGGCATGGAGGTCTTTCGCAACTCCCCGCGCCAGGCCGACCTCATGATCGTCGCCGGGCGGGTCTCCCAGAAGATGGCCCCCGTGCTGCGCCAGGTCTACGACCAGATGATGGAGCCCAAGTGGGTCATCTCGATGGGCGTGTGCGCCTCGACGGGTGGGCTGTTCAACAACTACGCCATCGTCCAGGGCGTCGACCAGATCGTGCCCGTGGACGTCTACGCGCCGGGCTGCCCGCCGAGCCCCGAGACGCTGATGCACGCGATTCTCACCCTGCACGAGCAGATCCGCACCGGCGAGATCCTCAAGCGTCGTTCGAGCGGCGAGCCCACGCACCTCGACCACCAGGAGAGCCCCTGGACCCCCGAGGTGCCCGTCGCGGTACGACTGGGGACCCCGAAGTGATCGAACTGCCCGCCAACGCCCCGGCCGGGGTCATCACGGCCGACGTCCTCAAGTCCGACATCGGGTGCTTTCCGACCCGCGAGCAGTACTTCGGCCTGGTCAGCGCCCTTAAGGCTGACGGCTTCGAACTCTGCGCCGACGTCTGTGGCGTCGACTACCTCGAGTACGCCGAGCGCAGCCTCCCCGAGGGGGTGCTGCCCACGCGCTTCGAGGTGGTCGTGAACCTCTTGTCGATGTCGCGCCGCCAGCGCGTGCGCATCCGCGTCCAGGCCGGCACCGAGTCGCCCGCGGTCGACTCGCTCTTCACGCTCTACCCGGGCAGCGAGGCCATGGAGCGCGAGGCCTTCGACATGTTCGGCATCATCTTCAACGGACACCCCGACCTGACTCGGATCCTGATGCCCGAGGACTGGGAGGGCCACCCGTTGCGCAAGGACTACGGCGCCGGGCGCGTTCCGGTGCAATTCAAGGAAGCGCCGGGCCCCCGATGAGCGATCCCACCGTACGAGCAGCCGAGCGGCTGGAACCACTGGTCGTCGAGACCTCCGAGGGCGCCCAGGGACTCCAGCGACGCGAGGCGACGCCCGCGGGCGAGCTGAGCCGCGAGGTCGGCTCGGTGCTTCGCGTCGACGGCCACGCCTTCGACCCGTCCTCGATCGACTACGAGCGTCGCGACGACGAGACGATGATCATCAACATGGGTCCGTCGCACCCGTCGACCCACGGCGTGTTGCGGATCATGCTCGAACTCGACGGCGAGTTCGTCCTTCGCGCCAAGCCCGTCATCGGCTACCTGCACACCGGCATGGAGAAGACCGGTGAGGAGTTGAGCTACGTCCAGGGGGCGACCAACGTCACCCGGATGGACTACCTGAGCCCGGTGACCAACGAGCTGTCGTACTCGCTCGCGGTCGAGTCGTTGCTCGGCATCGAGGTGCCCGAGCGCGCCACGTGGATCCGCATGATGATGTCCGAGCTCAACCGCATCTCCTCGCACCTGGTGTGGATGGCGACCAACGGCATGGACCTCGGGTCCACGTCGATGATGATCTACGGCTTCCGCGAGCGCGAGCTCATCCTCGCCTTCTTCGAGAAGACGGCCGGACTGCGGCTCAACTTGAACTACGTGCGCCCCGGCGGCGTCGCCGCCGACCTGCCCGACGGGTGGGAGGACGACGTCACGGTGATCTGTGACACGATCGACGAGCGCACCTACGAGTACGACCAGCTGCTCACGGGCCAGCCGATCTTCCGCGAGCGCATGGTCGGCGTCGCGCCGATCACCGCCGAGGAGGCGCTCGCGCTCTCGGTGACCGGACCGCTGCTGCGCTCGACGGGCGTGCCGTGGGACCTTCGGCGCACGATGCCCTACCTCGCCTACGACCAGGTCGACTTCGACGTCATCGTGGGCACCTACGGCGACAACTTCGACCGGTACGCCATTCGACTCAACGAGATGCGCGAGTCGATCCGCATCATCCGCCAGTGCATCGAGATGATGCCCCGCGGCGACTACCGCAGCCAGGACCCCAAGGTGACCCCGCCGCCGCGCGCGCGCATCGGGGAGTCCATGGAGGCGCTCATCCACCACTTCAAGCTCTTCACCGAGGGCTTCCACGTCCCCCAGGGCGAGGTCTACTCGGCCATCGAGTCGCCTCGCGGGGAGATCGGGTGCTACCTGGTGTCCGACGGGGGCCCCAAGCCCTACCGGATCCACGTGCGCGCCCCCAGCTTCGTGAACCTGCAGGCGGTACCGCTGTTGATGCGCGGTGGCTCGATGTCTGACGCCATCACCGTGATCTCGACGGTCGACCCCATCATGGGAGAGGTAGACCGATGACCCATTTCCGCACCGACCTTCGCCAGCGAGCCGTCGAGCTGGTGTCGCTCTACCCCCGCGCGCGCTCGGCGATGCTGCCGTTGCTGCACCTGGCCCAGGAGCAGGACGGCTACGTCACCGACGATGCCATGGCCGAGATCGCCGAGCTCACGGGCACGACCCCGGCCGAGGTACGCGGCACGGCGGCCTTCTACGACATGTTCCACCTCGAGCCCGTCGGCAAGTACGTCGTGGGGGTGTGCACCAACATCGCCTGCCTGCTCGCCGGTGGCGAGGACCTGCTCGCCCACGCCAGCGCCACGCTCGGCTGCTCGGTGGGCGGCACGTCGGCCGATGGTCTGTTCACCCTCGAAGAGACCGAGTGTCTCGCCGACTGCAACATCGCGCCCGTCGTCCAGGTGAACCACCGCTACGTGCGAACGACCACACCCGAGCTCTTCGACGCGCTCGTGGACGACCTGCGCCACGGCCGTCTCGACCACGACGTGCCGCCCCACGGCACGCTGATTCGCATCCGTCGCTCCGGCGGACTTCGGGTCGATCCCGAGGAGCTCGCCGGTGAGCGCGCCGAGGCGCGCGCTGCGCGCGAGGCCCGTGCGGCGACGGAGGCGAAGTAGTGGCCTTCCTGGACTCGCCCAAGATCGTTTCATCGCGCGCCAAGTTCGCCGACTCCCACACCCTCGCGCGCTACCTCGAGACGGGCGGCTACGAGGGGCTGCGCAAGGCGCTCACCATGTTCCCCGAGCAGGTGGCCGCAGAGGTCGACGCCGCGTCGCTGCTCGGGCGCGGCGGCGCCGGATTCCCCGCGGGGCGTAAGTGGTCGATGCTACGCAAGTCACCGGTGTCCTACCTCGTCGTGAATGGCGACGAGTCCGAGCCCGCGACCTTCAAGGACCACTACCTCGTCGAGCGCGACCCGCACCAGCTGGTCGAGGGCGTCATCATCGCCGCCTACGCCCTGCAGGTCACCCAGGCCTTCATCTACCTGCGCGGCGAGTTCGCCCTGGGACTCGAGCGCGTGCAGCAGGCCATCAACGAGGCCTACGAGCACGGGGCGCTCGGGCGCAAGATCTTCGGCTCGTCCTTCTCGCTGGACCTCGTCGTGCACCCCGGTGCCGGCGCGTACATCTGCGGCGAGGAGACGGCGCTCATCGAGGCCCTCGAGGGCAAGCGCGGCTTCCCGCGCATCAAGCCCCCGTTCTTCCCCGCGGTCACGGGGCTCTACGGCGAGCCCACCGTGGTCAACAACGTCGAGACCATGTCCAACATGCCCTGGATCGTGCTCAACGGCGGCGCCGCCTTCGCCGCGCTCGGCGGCGGCCGGTCGGCCGGCACGCGCCTGTTCGCGCTCTCGGGGCGCGTGCGTAACCCGGGGGTCTTTGAGATCGAGATGGTCAAGAACACCTTCCGCGACCTCATCTACGACCCCCAGCTCGGTGGCGGGGTCATCGACGACCGGGCCATCAAGGCCATCATTCCCGGCGGGGTCTCGGCGCCGTGGTTCGGCCCCGAGCTGCTCGACCTGCCCCTCGGACAGGACGAGGTCGCCGAGAAGGGCTCGATGCTCGGCTCGGGTTCGATCGTCGTCATGGACGAGACGACGTGCGTGGTGCGCGCGACGTGGCGCATCATTAAGTTCTTCTCGCGCGAGTCCTGCGGCCAGTGCACGCCGTGCCGCGAGGGCTCGGGCTGGCTCGAGCGCATCATGTACCGACTCGAGCACGGCGGCGGGCGCATCGAGGACGTCGACCTCTTGCTCGACCTCTGCGACAACATCGCGCCCGGACTGACCTGGCCGCCCCAGCAGACGACGATCTGCGTGCTCGGCCCGTCCATGCCATCTTCGATCAATGCGGCCATCTCGATGTTCCGCGACGACTTCTACGCGCACGTACAACACGGGGGCTGCCCGCATGACTGACCAGACGCGAACCACCGTGTCCATCACCCTCAACGGGCGGGCCGTCGAGGCCCAACCGGGCGAGCTGCTGATCGAGGCGGCCGAGCACGCGGGCGTCTACATCCCGCGGTTCTGCTACCACCCGCGCATGGAGCCCGTCGGGGTCTGTCGCATGTGCCTGGTCGAGGTGGACGGCCCGCGCGGCGCCACGCTGCAGCCGGCCTGCTACATCCGGGTCAACGACGGCATGTCGGTGAACACCGAGTCCGACAAGGTCAAGAAGGCCCAAGACGGCGTCCTCGAGTTTCTGCTCGCCAACCACCCGCTCGACTGCCCGGTCTGCGACAAGGGCGGCGAGTGCCCGCTCCAGGACCAGTCCCTCGCCCACGGCTCGGGCGAGACCCGGTTCGTCGAGGAGAAGCGCCACTTCGTCAAGCCGATCGAGATCGGCGAGCTCGTCCTGCTTGATCGCGAGCGCTGCATCCAGTGCTCGCGCTGTACCCGCTTCGCCGCCGAGGTGGCCGGCGACGCCCAGATCGACTTCGCCGGGCGCGGCGACCTCATCGAGGTCGCGCCGTCGCCGACGGTGCCCTTCGACTCGATCTTCTCGGGCAACACGGTCCAGATCTGCCCCGTCGGCGCACTGACCGCCAAGGCCTATCGCTTCACCGCGCGCCCCTGGGACCTCGAGCAGGTCGAGAGCACCTGCACGGCCTGTGCCGTGGGCTGTCGAATCGCCGTGCAGTCCTCGGGCAACCGCCTGACGCGCGTGCTCGGCGTGGACAGCGACCCGGTGAACCGGGGCTGGCTGTGTGACAAGGGCCGCTTCACCCTCGACGCCGTGGACGGCAACCCCGAGCTGACCGACCCGCTCGACCCGCGCAGCCGCATCACCGAACCACTCGTGCGCCGCGACGGCGAGCTGGTGACGACCTCGTGGAGCGAGGCGCTTCGCGCCGCGGCCACGATCCTGCGCGACGCGGCCGCGAACCCCGGCGGGGTCGGGGCCATTGGCGGCGCGGCGCTGACCAATGAGGGCGCCTTCGCCTGGGAGCGCTTCGTGCGCGGCGTGCTAGCCAGCGAGCACCTCGACGCCCAGTACGGCGACGGCCTCGACGCGACTCTGATCCAGGCCCTACCCAAGGCGACCATCGACGAGGCCGCCAACGCGGCGACGGTGGTGACCCTGACGGGCGACCTGCGCGAGGAACTGCCCGTGCTGTTCTTGCGCCTTCGCCCGCGCATCGTCTCGGGCAAGACCAACCTCATCGAGTTCGCCGCCGGACCGAGCGCGCTTCGCCGTCACGCGCGCGTGGCGCTGCCCGTTCGCCCCGGCGACGTGGACCAGGTCGCCGAGGCGCTCGCCAACGGCACGGCGCCCCACGCCCTCGGGCTCGACGAGTTCGAGCTCACCACGGCCCACAATCTGCTCGGCGACACCGGCAGCGGCGTCGTCTTCGTCGTCGGGCGCGCCAACCTGGCCGAGCAGTCGACGGTCGTCGAGGCGGCGATCCGCCGTCTGGCGGCGCGTTACCCCGACGCGACGTTCCTGCCCGCGCTGCGGCGCGGCAACGTCATGGGCGCACTCGACATGGGACTCGCCCCGCGGCTGCGGCCCGGGCGGGGCTTTGACGCGAGCGCGAGTGGTCGCGACGCGCTCGCCCAGCTCGACGCGATGATCGCCGGCGACCAGCGGGCCCTCCTGTTGCTCGGTGGTTGCCTGCTCGGCAACGTCGCCGACGCAAAGCACGCCACCGCCGCGCTCGAGCGCGCCTCGGTCGTCGCGGTCACCGGCCACGGCGGTGCGACGCTCGCCTACGCCGACGTCGTGCTGCCCGCCACGGTCCAGCACGAGCGCAGCGGCACCGTGACGAACCTCGAGGGTCGCGTCAGCGCCGTCACCGCCAAGGTCGGCGCTCCGGGCTCGGCGTGGTCGGACGTGACCATCGTCGCCGAACTCGCCGAAGAGTTCGGCCAGCGCCTCGGGCTCGACTCGATCGAGCTCACGGCCAAGGCCATCGAGGAGACGACGGGCTACCCGGCGCTGTCGGTGCTCAACGACGCGACGAGCGACGGCGTGGTCGTCGGGCGCGCCGCGCACTACGAGCGCCGAGCGCTTGACCCGATGGCCTTCCCCGGCCTGCGCTCGACCGACACCGTCGGTCTCGCCTCACACGGTGGCGACACCGTCACCCTTGACGCGACGGGCCGCGGCTCGAGCGTCGCGGCGACCCTCGCCGACGTGACGGCCGCGCCCGTGGCCGTGCCACCGACCGACGCCTACGCGCTGCGCGTGTTCGCCGGGCGGCGACTCTACGACCGGGGCATCGCGGTGCGCGGCTCCACGGCCCTGGACAACCTCGTCGCCACGACCACCGTCGCGCTCAACCACTTCGACCTGGACCGGCTCGGCGCCGTGCCCGGGGACGTGGTGACCGTGCGCACCGAGCGCGGGGCGGTGGCCCTGCCGGTCGCCCTGGACGACCAGGTCGCCCGGGGCGTGGCCAGCGTGGCGGTGGGCACGCGCGCGGCCGACGGCACCGACGTGCTCGCGTCGCTCTTCGACCGTGACGCGGTGATAACCCAGATTCGACTGGAGACGCGATGACCTCCTGGCTGGCAACGGTGGACCCGCTCTTCGCCCACGGCGTGACCTGGGCGGTGCTGCTGATCGTGATCATCAAGGTCCTCGTCGGCTTCGCCGCGCTCATGGGCTCGGTCACGCTGATGATCTGGTTCGAGCGCAAGGCGATCTCGGACATGCAGAGCCGCATCGGGCCCCAGCGGTGGGGGCCATTCGGCCTACTCCAGACCCTCGCCGACGGCGTCAAGCTCTTCTTCAAAGAGGACCTGCTGCCGGCGGAGGCCGACCGGTTCGCCTTCAAGCTCGCGCCCTACCTCGTGCTGGTGCCGGCGCTGATCACCTTCTCGATCGTGCCCATCGGCGGCACGGTCACCATCGCCGGACACCCGGTGCTGCTCCAGGTCGCGAACCCACCGATCGGGATCCTGCTCATGCTCGCGATGTCGGGGATCTCGGTGTACGGCGTGATCCTCGCGGGCTGGTCCTCGGGCTCGAAGTACCCGCTCATGTCCGCGGTGCGCGCGAGCGCCCAGATGATCAGCTACGAAGCCGCGCTCGGCATGACCATCGTGACCGTCGTGCTCGCGACGGGCTCGCTGTCGACCCACGACATCGTCGCCGCCCAGGCTCACGGGGTCTGGCACTGGAACCTGATCCGCCTGGGCGTCGTTCCCTTCGTCGTCTTTCTCATCGCCATCACCGCCGAGCTCAACCGACCGCCCTTTGACGTCGTCGAGGCCGAGAGCGAGCTCGTCGGGGGCTTTCACACCGAGTACTCCTCGCTGCGCTTCGCGCTGTTCTTCCTCGCCGAGTTCATGAACACGATCACGATGTCGGCGATCATCGTGACGCTGTTCCTCGGCGGCCCGGCCGGCTGGGTGCCGAACATCCCCCACGTGCGCTGGGTGTTCCCGATCCTGTGGTTCCTCGTCAAGACCGTCGGCTTCGCCTTTGGCTACGTGTGGTTCCGCGCCGCGCTACCACGACTTCGCTACGACCAGCTGATGAACCTCGGCTGGAAGCGGCTGATCCCGCTCAGCCTCGGGTGGATGCTCATCGTCGCGGGCTTCCTCATCCGCCCGTCGTGGGGCTTCTTGATGGCGGCCCTCGTCATCCTCGCCTGGACGATCCTGACGCGCGCCTTCGCGCTCGGCCAGGGTCGCGAGGAGAGCGTGGACTCGATCCTGCCGCCGGTGGGCGAGCGGCCGCTGCCCGGACGCGTGCTCCGTGCCTGGACAGATAGGGAGAAGGACTGATGGCCAGCCCCCTCGATTTCTTCGGCGGCTTCAAGCTGACCTTGCGCCACCTGGGTCGCGTGCGCGTGACGACCAGCTACCCCCAGGCCAAGCGACCCAAGCAGCCCCGCCAGCACGGCCGTCACGTCCTGAATCGCTACGAGGACGGGATGGAGAAGTGCATCGGCTGTGAGCTGTGCGCCGGGGTGTGCCCGGTGGACTGCATCTACGTGCGCGGACTGGACAACCCGCCGGACCACCCGGTCAGCCCCGGTGAGCGCTACGGCTACGTCTACGAGATCAACTACCTGCGTTGCATCCACTGCGACCTGTGCGTCGAGGCGTGCCCGACCCAGGCGATCACCGAGTCCAAGCTCTTCGAGTTCTCCTTCACGAACCGCGCCGACGCGATCTACACCAAGGCCGAGCTGCTCGTGGACGACCAGGGCTTCCCTCGGCGCCTGCCGTGGGAGGACTGGCGCGAGGGCGAGGCGGCCATGACCGGTGGCTGGATGCGCGCGACCTCACCCGCGGGCGCCGCGGACTTCGAGGGCGTCGTCCAGTGGACGGGCGACCTGGGCGCGGGCGTGCGCGCGGCCGAGGCCGGCCAGTCCGAGAACCGCGACGACGAGGCGACCGGCTCCAAGCAGCTGCGCACGGCCTTCTTCCGTCACCTGCAGCCCGAGGACGTGCCGAGCAACCTGCGCGGGCTCAAGGCACGCATCAACGCGACGCGCGCCAAGACGGCCCGGCGCAAGGAGGGATCGAAGTGATCGCCACCGCCTACGCCATCCCCGACGTGCTGGTGTTCCTGACGTCGGCGCTGCTGATCCTCGTGGGGGCGGTGGGGGTGCTCGCCATGCGTAACCCCGTCCACTCGGCCCTCAGCCTCATCCTCGCGCTCTTCGGCGTGGCCGTGGCCTTCGTCGCCCAGTCGGCCGACTTCCTCGCCGCGGTGCAGATCATCGTCTACGCCGGGGCGATCGTGGTGCTCTTCCTCTTCGTGATCATGTTCCTCGGCGTCGATCGTCGTGAGACGGTGCGTGTCGAGCCGCTCGTCGGTCAGCGCGTCTTCGCGGGCGTCGGCGTCCTGATCACCGTCGCGGGCCTGATCGCGCTGTTCGCGCGCTCGCACTGGGTGACCGGCGCGATCGCGGTCTCGTCCTCGGGCCAGGCGCTGCAGACCGGCTCGAAGAACGTCACCCAGATCGGCACGGCCGTCTTCACCACCTACCTGTTCGCCTTCGAGGCGACCGCGGCGCTGCTCATTGTCGCGGTGGTCGGCGCGGTGCTGCTCGCGCGGCGCGAGCGCGCCGCCGACGCGGAAGGGAGCCAGTCATGAACGTCCCCGCGGCGTGGTACCTCGTCCTCGCGGCCCTGCTCTTTGGGATCGGTGCCTTCGGCGTCATGACCCGGCGCAGCGCCCTGATCATGTTCATGTGCCTCGAGCTCATGCTGAACGCGGTGAACCTCACGTTCGTCACGTTCTCGCGCACGCTCAGTGACATCGGCGGCCAGGCGGCGGTCTTCTTCGTCATGGTGGTTGCCGCGGCCGAGGTGACCGTCGGCCTGGGCATCGTGGTGTCGGTCTTCCGTCGACGGTCCTCGACGTCGGTCGACGAACTCTCCGAGATGAAGGGTTGAGATGGCACACGTCGCCACACTGATTCTGCTGGCGCCCCTCGCGGGCTTTCTCGTGGTGCTGCTCTTCGGACGGGCCCTGTCGGAGAAGGCCGTCGGCGCGATCGGCACCTCGGCGGTCGGGCTCAGCTTCGTCTTCAGCGTCTGGAGCTTCGTCAGCCTGCTGCACGAGACCAAGCGCGAGGTCACCGTCAACCTGTTCACCTGGATCGACGCGGGGACGCTGCACGTGCCCGCGGCGCTGCTCGTCGACCCGCTCTCGGTCACCATGGCGCTGTTCGTCACCGGCATCTCGACCCTGATCCACCTCTACTCGATTGGCTACATGCACGGCGAGCGGGACTTCCGCAAGTTCTTCTTGTACCTGAACCTCTTCGTGTTCTCGATGCTGACCCTGGTGCTCGCCAACAACCTGGTGCTGACCTTCGTCGGCTGGGAGGGCGTGGGGGTGTGCTCGTACTGGCTGATCAGCTACTACTTCGACCGCGAGAGCGCCGCCTCGGCGGGCAAGAAGGCCTTCATCTACAACCGCGTGGGCGACGTGGGGATGCTCGTGGCGATGTTCCTGCTCTTCAGCCACCTGCACACGCTGACCTACCTGCACGTCTTTGGAAGCGCGGGCACGCTCTCGCCGACCGTGGCGACGCTCACGGTGCTCGCGCTGCTGCTCGCGGCGACTGGCAAGAGTGCTCAGATCCCGCTCTTCAACTGGCTGCCCGACGCCATGGAAGGCCCGACGCCCGTGTCGGCGCTGATCCACGCTGCGACCATGGTCACGGCGGGTGTGTACCTGCTCGTGCGCATGTCGCCGGTGCTCGCGCTCTCGAGCTCGGGCCGCGCCACGATCGCGGTGATCGGCGGGCTGACCGCCTTCGTCGCGGCGACGATCGCCACCTCCCAGAAGGACATCAAGAAAGTCCTCGCCTTCTCGACGGTCTCTCAGATCGGCTACATGGTGCTCGCGGTGGGAGCGGGCGCCTACTCCGCGGCGATCTTCCTCATGATCAGCCACGCCTTCTTCAAGGCCCTGCTCTTCCTCGGCTCGGGCTCGGTCATCCACTCGCTCAACGGCGAGCAGGACTTGCGCAAGATGGGCGCGCTGGCCAAGTTCCTGCCCCTCACGTTCCCCACCTTCCTCATCGGCTGGCTGGCGATCTCGGGCATCCCGCCCTTCGCGGGGTTCTGGTCCAAGGGCGACATCTTGACCAACGTGTACTCCTACTCGCGGGTGCTCTGGCTGCTCGGCGTGCTCACGGCGATCCTCACCGCCTACTACATGAGCCGGCTCTTCGTCCTGACCTTCCGCGGCACCGAGCGGTTCCGCGAGGTGACCCACGGCCACGACCCGCACGAGTCGCCCTGGGTGATGACCCTGCCGCTCGTCGTGCTCGCGGTACTTTCGACCTTGGGCGGGGTCATCGACCTACCGTGGATCCACCACAACTCGCTCGCGGGCTTCCTCGACCCGACCTTCGGCTTCATCCCCGCGCTCGGCCACTCCTCGACCGCGGCGCAGTTCACCCTCGCCGGGGTGGACATCGTGGCCGCGATCCTCGGACTCATCGCCGCCTTCTCGATCTGGCGCGATCGCTCGTCCTCGCCGCGCTTCGAGCGGGAGTTCCTCGAGCGGGTCTGGCGCTGGGACGACTTCTATGACGCGACCATCGGCCGTCCGCTCACCGGGGCCGCGCAGTTCGGCGACGCCGTGGTCGAGCCGCGCCTGATCGACGGCGCGGTGACCGGCGTCGCGGTCGGCGTGCGCCGCAGCGCCGAGGGCCTGCGCAAGGTCCAGTCCGGTTTCGTTCGCCACTACGCGCTCGCGATGGTCCTTGGCCTGAGCGTCATCGTCGTCTATCTCCTCGCGAGGGTCGGGTAAGCATGCATTCGTCTCTTTGGTTAACCGTGCTCATCCTGCTGCCGCTCGTCGGCGCGGGGCTCGCCATGCTCGTGCGCCGTCGCGACGGCGCCGCCTTCGTGGTCGCGGCCGTGACCTCGGTGATCGAGCTGGTGCTCACCCTGGTCGTGGCGGTGCTCTACAACAACCACGTCGCCGGGGCCCAGACCTTTGACTTCGTGGGCCGCTGGGTGCTGGCGGCGCCCTTCGGGCTCGCCTACGACGTCGCGCTCGACGGCATCTCGCTCTTCCTCGTGGTGCTCGCGGCGCTGATCCTGGTGCTGGCGATCTTCGGCGCTCGCGACAAGCGACACGAGCCGGCCTTCGTGAGCTGGCTGCTGCTGCTGACGTCCTTTACGATCGGCAGCTTCGTCGCCCACGACCTGCTCGAGTTCTTCGTGTTCTTCGAGCTGACCCTGGTGCCGAGCTACTTCATCGTCGCCCAGTGGGGCGGTCGCGAGCGCGCCAAGGCCGCGCTCAAGTTCTTCGTCTACACCTTCGCCGGCTCGGCCTTCCTCTTCACGGGGCTGCTGTACCTCGGGTTCATGCACCAGCACCAGACCGGCGGCGCGCTGACCTTCGCCTACGGCGCGCTCGCCGCGACGTCGATGAGCCACGGCACCGCGGTCTGGCTCTTCTGCGCCTTCGCCATCGCCTTCGCGGTCAAGTCCCCGATCTGGCCGCTGCACACGTGGTCGCCCCTCGCGTACGCCGAGGCACCCACCGCGGGGTCGATGGAGCTGTCGGGCCTGCTCGCCAAGCTCGGCTCGTACGGACTGCTGCGCTTCGCGGTCGGCCTCTTTCCCCTCGCGCTCGCCTCGATGCGCCCGGTGCTGCTCACCCTCGCGGTGATCGGCATCCTCTACGGGTCGGCCCTCGCCGCGGTCACCCCGGACCTGAAGCGGCTCGTGGCGTACTCCTCGCTCGCCCAGATGGGCTTCGTCACCCTCGGCGTGATCACCGGCTCGAAGATCGCCATGGTGGGCGCGGTGCTCTTGATGTTCAACCACGGCGTCATCACCGCCGGCTTCTTCTTGCTCATCGGCTTCATCGAGCGCCGCCGCGCCAGCGCGACGATCGCGGACCTGCGCGGCCTGCAGGGCCCGGCGCCGATCCTCGCCGCGCTCTTCACCGTGGTGATGCTCGCCTCGATCGGCTTGCCGGGCCTGTCGGGCTTCATCAGTGAGTACCTGATCCTCATCGGCGCCTTCGCGACCCACGCCTGGTGGGCCGTCGTGGCGACCCTCGGGGTCGTGCTCGCCGCCCTCTACCTGCTCTGGGGCTACCAACGGGTCTTCCACGGCGTGGCGACCGGCGCCAATGCCGAGATCAGCGACGCCTCGCACCCCGAGCGCTGGGTGATCGCGCCGGTCGTGGTGCTGGTGGTTGTGCTCGGGGTCTTCCCCAAGCCCGTCCTTGACCGCATCACGCCGTCGGTCCAGCAACTCATCGAGCACGTCGCGCCGGCGGGGGTATCCAAGTGACTCTGACCATTCCCTCGATCCACTACCTGGCCCTGGTGCCGGTGCTGATCCTCTTCGGTGCGTCACTCGCACTGCTCATCGCGACGTCGCTCGTGCGCGGCCGGCTGGGCTCGCGCGTCGCCACCGGCGTCACGGTGCTCGCCTCGCTCGCCGCCTTCGTGGTGACCTTCTGGCAGTGGCGCTACCTCGACGCCCACGGCGCCTCCACGACCATCGCGAACGCGATCGTGCTCGACGGGTTCTCGGTCGTCGCGACCGCCGTGATCGCGATCAGCCTCGCCATGGCGGCCCTGGTCGCCCACGACTGGGCCAAGCGCCAGGGCGTCACCGGCGCGGAGTTCCACGTGCTCGCCCTCGCGACGGCCGCGGGCGCGGTGCTGATGACCCAGGCCAACGACCTGGTCGTGATCTTCCTCGGCCTCGAGATCCTCTCGATCGGGCTGTACGTCCTGGTGGCCTTTGACCGGCACCGGCTGCGCTCGGCCGAGGCGGCACTCAAGTACTTCCTGCTCGGCAGCTTCGCCTCGGCGATCTTCATCTACGGCGCGGCCCTGATCTACGGCGCGACCGGGTCGACGAACCTGACCTCGATCTCGTACTTCCTCGGCTCGAACCTCGTGCTGCGCCCGGGCCTGCTCTACGCGGGCGGCGCGCTGCTGCTCGTGGGCTTCGCCTTCAAGGTCGCGGCGGTGCCGTTCCACCTGTGGTCGCCCGACGTCTACGAGGGCGCGCCGACCCCGGTGACGGGCTACATGGCCGCCGTGGTGAAGGTGGGCGCCTTCGCCGCGCTGATCCGCGTGCTCATCTCGGCGCTCGGCACCCAGCTCGGCACCTGGCGGCCCATCCTCTGGGCGCTCATCGTGCTGACGACCCTCGTCGGCGCCTCGCTCGCGCTCGTGCAGCGCAACGTGAAGCGCATGCTCGCGTACTCGTCGATCAACCACGCCGGCTTCATCCTGCTCGGCGTGTGGGCCGGCACCGTGCGCGGCTCGGCGGCGGCGCTGTTCTACCTGGCGACCTACGCGCCGGTGGTGGTGGCGAGCTTCGCCGTGCTGACCCTGGTCGGCGGCGACGGCGACGACCAGCACTCGATCGACCACTACCGCGGCCTCGCGCGGCGCCAGCCGCTGCTCGGCGCGATGTTCGCGATCCTGCTGCTCAGCCAGCTCGGCGCGCCGCTCACGACCGGCTTCTACGCCAAGTTCGCCGTGCTCGGCGCGGCGGTGGACGCCGGTGGCGGCCCGCTCGCACTGATCACCCTGCTCGGGGCGGCCATCGCGGCCTTCTTCTACCTGCGCTGGGTGCTCACCCTCTACGCCGACGACCAGCTCGACGCAGCGCGCGTCGCCGTGCCGCGCGCGAGCGCGCTGGTGATCGGACTCGGGGTGGCGATCACGATCGTCTTTGGCGTCTGGCCCGGTCCGATCGCGGCCCTCGCCCAGCACGCGACGGTCCTGTTCACCCCGTGAGCCGCGTCGCGATCGCGACGTCGTCGGCCATCGAGGATCCTGACGCGCCAACCCTGCTCGGCGCGCTCGCGCGCCACGGGGTGCAGGCCGACCTGGTGGCCTGGGACGCGTCGATCGACTGGGGTGACTACGACCTCGTGGTCATCCGCTCGACCTGGGACTACGTCGGGCGCCGCGACGCCTTCCTCGCCTGGGCCCGCTCCATTGACCACCTCGCCAATCCCTACGGGGCGATCGAGTACTCCTCGGACAAGCACTACCTCGCCGACCTCGCGGCGCGCGGGCACCGGGTCGTGGCGACCGAGTTCTGCGACGTGGGCGTCGAGCCGCGATTCTTCGACGGCGACGTCGTGGTCAAGCCCGCCGTCGGCGCCGGCTCGGGTGGTGCCGCGCGCTACGCCGAGGCCGAGCGCGAGGCCGCGCGCCGTCACGTCGCGCGCCTGCACCAGCTCGGCTACGACGCGCTGATCCAGCCCTACGTCGCGAGCGTGGACACGCGCGGCGAGCGGGCGGTGGTGGTGATCGACGGGGCGGTGACCCACGCGATGACCAAGGCCGCGATGCTCAACGTCGAGGAGTCCGTGCGCACGCCCCAGTTCCGCCGCGACCAAATGAGCCGGGCCGACCTCGAGCCCGAGCTGCGCGACTACGTCGAGGGCCTGCTCGCCGACGAACGGCTCGCGGGCCTGCTCTACGCGCGCGTCGACCTCGTCGCGACCGAGGCGGGGTGGGCGTTGATGGAGCTCGAGCTCGTCGAGCCCAACCTCTTTCTCACCTACGACGAGACCGCGACCGAGCGACTCGCCCGGGCGATCGCGCGCGCGGCCTAGTTGCGCTCGCCACGGTGGTGGTTGACGCGCCACGGCACGTGCCGATCTCGGGGCGAGGAGGGCTACTCGACCACCCGCCGGCAGAGCCTCACCGCCGCTCGCACCGCTGGCACGCGAGGCAGCGGCCCAGCTCGCGCCGGGTAGTGCACCCAGCTCGTGCGGGCGCCATCCAGCGCGACCGCACTGCTGGGTGATCGAGACCCTCGCAGCGAGAGCCGCTAGGGCTGGGCCTTGGCGCGCGCGGCTGCCGCCAGGACCTCCTCGGGCACCACGGTGCCCGGGCGGTTCGCGGGGTCGTGGGCGAGCAGCCGGCCGAGCACCGGGATCTCGGTGAGCGACTCGGCGCGCAGGGTCGCCGCGATGACCGGCACGAAGCTCTCGGCCGCGGGGTAGACGAGGTAGCGCGGCAGCCAGTTCGGGTAGTACTTCGCGTTGAACTGCCAGAGCGACTCGATGGGCAGCACCCCCGAGAGGCGCCGCAGCGCCCAGCGCTCGACGCGCGTGAAGGTTCCCTCGTCGGACTCGCCTTCGAGCACCGAGCGGAAGGCCGCGAAGTTGAGGCTGAGCCCGCGCGCGCCGCGTCCCGCCAGGTGCTCGATCGTCGAGCACAGCGCGTAGTCGATCAGCCCGTTGGGGTGCTCGCCGGGGTCCCGGCGCATCAGGTCGAGCGAGTAGCCGTTGATCGCTGGGGAGGGCACGAACTGGCAGACGGCCGCGGGCTCGCCGTCGGGGCTGGTCACGACGGTGAGCAGCAGCCCCTTGTCCTTGGGATCGAAGAGCCGCCCGAGCATCATCGAGAAGCCCCGCTCGCCCTCGCCGCGGCGCAGCATCGAGATCAGCGAGACCAGTGCGGGGACGCGGACTGGATCGATCGCGCTCGGATCGAGGAACTCGACCGTGTAGCCCTTGCGCGCCAGTCGGGTGCAGGCCTGGCGCAGCCCCTTCATCTTGCCGCCCTCGAGGCTGAAGGTCTGACAGTCGACGATCGCCTCGTCGCCGATGTAGAGCGAGTGCAGGCCGGCGGCGTGGTAGATCGAGAGCCACTCCGCGCCCGCGCCCACGATCGCGATCGTCCAGCCGCGCGACTCGGCGAAGGCGCGAAAGCCGCTGAAGGCCTCGAGCCGCTCGGCCTCGGGGCCGATCGGGTCGGGCGAGACGAGCGCGACGCCACCGTAGACGGCGTAGGCGACGAGCGTGTCGCGGAAGAAGAAGAACTGCTTGTCGTCGCGTAGCGCGAAGTAGTCGAGCGTGCCCCGGCCGTGGCGGCGCACGATCTCGCGCGCGCGCAGCTCGGCGAGGTGGCGCTCGCGCGTCGAGGTCGTGCTCGAGAGCCGCCGGTCGACGACCGGGCGGGTGACGAGGTAGAGCGCCGACACGATCAGGGCCACGCCCACGGTCGTGAGCGTCGGGTTGATGAAGTCCCCGACCCGGTCGGGCAGGGGAACCGCGGTGATGCCGATGAGCCGCTCGGCGCAGCCGAGCACGACGGTGAAGTACCCCGGCAGGTGGTAGCGGCCCGACGAGGCCTCGATGCCGAGCGAGGCGGCGAGCACCACCACGACGCCGATCAGCGCGAGGGGCGGCAGCGCGGTTCGCGCGGTGGTGCGGTCGGTCGTCGCCTGGAAGTGGGACCGCACGACGAGCAGCAGCGTCAGGATCGCGACGGCGAGCAACGGCGAGACGAGGCTGCCCGCGCGCACGAGGTGGGCGATCGAGGTCGCGGCCACGACGACGACGGTGACGGCCCAGGCGCGCCGCTGGCCGCGGCGCAGGCCGCGCGCCAGCATGATCATGAGGATGCCGGCCACCGCGGTCAAGGCGGCGGCCGACTTCGCAGCGCCGAGGGGCACGTAGGCCTCGACCACGAGCAGGCGGCTGCGCAGCGGGGGAACTGCCGTCACGATCAGGTTGACCAGGCCGTCGAGGAAGATGATCCCGCTCACCAGGCGCCGGATGGTGCGCTGGCGGCGCTGCGCGCCGAGCCGGTCCACGCTCATCGGGAAGGGATTGCCCGTCGGCCAGGCACCGACCAGGGCGGTGTCGGTCGTGAGCTCGGGCTGGACCGGCGAGCCGGCGACCACCCGCTCTAAGAGGGTGCCGCGGCGAAGCGGGCTCTGCCCGGTGTAGAGGCGCACCTGGACCGTGCTCGCCGCTTCGACCTCGACGATGCCGAGCCGGTCGACCGAGGTGAACACCGGTGGCAGACCGAGCAGGCCGTGCCGCTCGACGATCACGGTGCGCGACGGACCCGGGGTCGCACAGACGCCCCGGTCGAGGAACGCGAGCGCCGGGCGCGACGCGCCGCCGACGACGGCGCCGGCGCCGCCCCGCTCGGCGATGCGCCGCGCGTACTCGAGGGCGTCGACGTCCTCGACGTGGGTGCGCGCGAGGGGCTCGAAGAGATGCGGGGAGCTCGAGAGGGCACCGTGCTCGAAGCGCCGACGTACGAGCAGTCCCGCCACGACGCCAGCGAACAGCTCCACGAGCGCGAGCACGAGCACCGTGGTGACGGTGTTGCCCCAGAAGCCGGTCGGGTGGTGCGCGTGGATCTTCAGGTGCAGCCCGAGGTGCAGGTGCCGGTCGGTGATCTTGTTCGCGATCGAGGTGAGTGTGCTCCATAGGTCGACGATCGCGAGGATGACCACGGGAATCCAAACCCAGCCGCCCAGGCGCCGGTAGAGGGTGCGCGAGGCCACGAAGCGCGCCATCGCGTCGGGGTCCTCGAGCCGGTCGGCGTCGGCGCGGTCGCTTCGATTGGCCGGCGAGACGTCCACGACGTCACGCCCCGCGACGATCGCGACGTCGCGCACGTCGTTCGCGGTGGCGATCTGGGCCATGACGTCGTGGGCGAGCTCGACGCCGAGCGCCTCGAGGGCACCGGCCGCGCCCGGTTCGGCGAGGGCGGCGTCGTCGGCGCCGGGCAGCACGATGAAGCGGTGGCCGGGCCGCTCGGCGAAGGCGCGCAGGGCCGCGACGAGCGGCGGCAGGGCGCGCAAGGTGGCGGCGAGGAAGTCGGCGATGTCCTCGCTGCCCGTGGGGTGCAACAGGTTCCCCGCGACCACCACGGTCGCCGAGTCGTCGATGTCCTCGAGCAGGGCGATCAGCTCGCGCACTGGTCGGGCGGCGGGGTTCGTGGTCGGCGAGAGCGAGAGGTCGCTCACCACGTAGAGGTGCTGGCCATAGGGGATTGGCAGCGTGTATCGATCGGTCGCTCCCACCGCTCCAGTCTCGCAGTTTTCGTCGGTCCGACCCGCAAGCAACCGATGGCGGTCCTGCGCGAGCGCTCGCCCGAGCGCCCTCTGGCAAAGCCTGTCACAGGGCCAGCGAGCCCAACGGGTCACTCGATGGCGGGCACCGGCCGAGGCTCGCGAAGCAGCGCCAGGGCCGGCAGGATCCCGGCGAAGGCGAGTGCCGCGGTCAGCCACCATCCGCGGTCGAAGGCCGCGAGCGCGGCCCGGGGCCCCGCCGAGCCCGAGCCCAGCACGGCCACCAACGCGGCGACTCCCAGGGCGATGCCGGTCTGGCGGATCATGTTGATCACGCCCGAGCCCGTGGCGAAGGCGTGCGGGGGCAAGGCGGCGGTGGCGGTGGCCATCATCGTGGGCAGCACGAGGCCGACCCCGATCCCGCCGAGGATCATCCCACCGAGCACGCCGGTCACGTAGTTCGGTGCGATCGTGATCGCGAGCGCCCACCACACGCGACCCGCGCCGAAGATCACACTGCCGACGATGATCACCGCGCTCGACCCGAAGCGCCGGATCAGCCTGCCAGCCACGAGGAACGAGACGAGGGGAACCATGGCCGGCCCGGGGGCGACGGCGAGTCCCGTGCGCAGTGCGGACCAGCCCCAGGGCCCCTGGGCCCACAGCACGATCGAGAGCAGCATCGCCCCGAAGGCGCCTGAGAAGAACACGGCGACGAGCGAGGCGACCGTGAACTCGCGCGATCGGAACAACGCGGGGTCGACCAAGGGGCTGCGGGCGCGCCGACAGTGCCACGCGAATCCCACCAGCAGGGCGAGCGCGGCCAGAAGTGTCGAGCCCGTTCGCGCCGACGTCCAACCCCAGGCGACGCCCCGAACCAGCCCGAAGGTCACGAGTCCGATGCCCGCGGTCGCGAGCACCACCCCGGCGAGGTCGGGCCGCTCGACGCTGTGGCCCGGTAGGGCGGGTAGCCGCCGCCAGCCCACCACGAGCGCGGCGATGCCGATCGGCACGTTCACCACGAACACCCATCGCCAGCTGACCGCCACCAGCAGTCCGCCAACGACCGGACCAACGGCGGCGGCGAGCCCACCGATGGCGGTCCACGCTCGGACGGCCCCCTGGCGCCGCTCGGGCTCGGAGGACGCGAGCACGAGACTCAGCGACGTCGGCGTGAGCAGCGCGGCCCCGACCGCCTGCACGACGCGAAAGCCGATCAGCATGGCGACGCTGGTCGACGCCGCGCAGGCGGCCGAGGCCGCGGTGAACACCGCCACGCCGAGGAGGAAGGTCCGGTCGCGCCGGTAACGGTCAGCGAGGCGGCCGAAGTACACGAGCAGCGAGGCGTAGACGATGGCGTAGGCGTTGAGCACCCACGACAGCTGACTCAAGTCCCGGGTGTGCAGGTCCTGGGCGATGCGCGGTAGGGCCACGTTCACGATGAACAGGTCCAGGCTCGCGAGCACCACACCGGCACAGGCGATCGCGAGCACGGCGGCCGGACTGGTTCCTCGTCTCGTTGGGGCGCCCGGTGCGTCGGTAAGTTGTGTCATGCAACGCACCCTAGTGCTGTGAATTCTGTCATGCAACCCACTAGGGTTGGATTGTGGAACGCAAGAGCTTCGCCGACATGCACTGCTCGGTGGCCCAGTGCCTCGAGGTCGTGGGCGAGTGGTGGTCGATGCTGATCGTGCGCGACGCGTTCTTGGGCGTCACGCGCTTCGACCGGTTCCAGGAACGCCTGGGGATCTCGCGCAACATCTTGAACCAGCGGCTGGCTCGCCTCGTCGACGAGGGGATCCTTGACAAGGTCGCCTACTCCGAGCACCCGCCGCGCTACGACTACCGTTTGACCGCCAAGGGCCTCGACCTGTGGCCGGTGATCACGGCCATGCGCCAGTGGGGCGACCGATACGCCGCGCCCGCCGGCCCACCGGTGCTCGCGGTGCACGAGACCTGTGGGCACGTGTCACAGGCCGTCATGGTCTGTTCGGCTTGCGGCGAACCACTCGCGGCGCGCGACGTGCGAATCGTCTCGGGCCCCGGCGACGCCGATGGTCGCGTCGCACCGGCGTCGCGCGATTGGTAGCGTGGGTCGATCGGTCGCTCCCTCATCGTCTCGTAGCGTTCGTCGGACCGGCCGGGAGGAACTTCGATGGCCGTGACGCGTGAGAACTGGCACTGGCGCGATAGGCCATCGACGGGCGACGCCGTCATCTTCGACATCGACGGCGTGCTCGCCGACGCGGCCGGGCGCCAGCACTACCTCGAATGGGGCGACTGGCGCCGGTTCTTCGAGGCGTGCGGGGACGACCCCGTCGTCGAGGAGATCGAGCGGCTGCTCGAGCTGCTCGATCCGGGCCTCACGATCGTGCTGTTGACGGGCCGGCCCCGGCGGGTCCAGCCGCACACCTTGGGCTGGCTCGAGCGGTTCTCGATTCGCTGGGATCTGCTCATCATGCGCGAGTACGGCGACTACACGGGCGTCGACGAGTTCAAGCGCGCGACCGTCGCCGACCTGCGCGAGCACGGCTTTGACATCCGCCTCGCGCTCGACGACGACCCGAAGAACCACGCGATGTACGTCAGCGAGGGCGTGCCCTGCATTTACATCCACTCGGGCTACTACCGCTAGGGCCTATCCGAGCCGCGCGAGCGCGCCCGCGCCGGCGCGCCGGCCCGACCCGATGCTCGCGGGAATCCCGACGCCGTCGTAGGCGCTGCCGGCGAGTTCGATGCCGGCGGCCCCAGCCGCGGCCCGGGCCCGGTCGATCAGTTCGTCGTGGCCGACGTAGTACTGGGGCAGGCCATCGGGCCAGCGCTGCACGAGGGTCGCCGTCGGCTCGCCGGTGGGGCTGAGGATGTGGCGCACCTCCTCGACGACCCGCGCGCTCAGCTCGGCGTCGTCGAGCTCGGCCCACCGGTGGTCGTCGATGCGCCCGACGTGGGCGCGCAGGATCACGTCACGTTCGCGGCTCAGGTGCGCCCACTTGCGATCGAGGAAGGTGAGCGCGGTCACGAGCATCGTGCCGCCCCCGCGCCACGGGGTGCCGAGCGGCACGAGGACGCCCGTGCCGTGCTCGGGGAGGTGTGCGGCCGCGCGGGGAACGACGATGGTCACCATCGCCGCGCCGGCGTTCTGGATTGTGCCCAGCGCGGCGAGATCGGGGTCCAGGGAGCCGGCGAGCGCAGCGGCCGTGCCCGCGGGCGTGGCCACGACCACCACGTTGGCCGGGGTCGTCGTCGTGTCCGTGTCGACCTCGAAGCGGAACGAACCCTCGACGCGACGCAGTGCCGTGACGGCCGTCGAGGTGCGAAGGCGCACGCCGCGCGCCTCGAGTTGGCGGGCGAGCTCGACGGGCAGCGACCCCACACCGCCGAGCAGCGAGTAGAAGAGGGGGGTCGCGCTCGCACCGGACGTGGGTGCCGGCGCGGGTGGGCGCATCGCCTTCATCAACGAGCCGCCGCGGCGCGCGGCTTCGAGCAGCGAGGGGAAGATCGACCTGGCCGAGAGGTCGTCGATGCGGCCAGCCTGGATGCCACCCACCATGGGCTCGACGAACTGGTAGGCGAGTTCGCTGCCGAGCTTGGTCCGCACGATCGTGCCGATGGCCGCGTCGTCACCGACCGTGAGGCGGCGCGGCCAGAGCAGGTCGCGCCGCGAGGCCAGTCGGGCGCGCCAGGTGAGGCCGCGCATCGCCGCGACCGACTCGTAGGTGGTGGGGACCCCGAGCGCCAGGCCGCTGGGGATCTCGTGTAGGGCACCGCGCAGGTACATCGAAGCGCCCGACGCCCCGATCGGCTCGAGCTGATCGGCCCATCCGAGCTCGCTGACCAGGGTCGTCGCCTCGGGTCGGCGCGCGAGGAAGCCGTCCGGGCCGAGGTCGATCGTGCGCTCGGCGAAGGTGGTCGTGGCGAGCGAGCCACCGACGCGCTCGCGCGATTCGAGCAGCTCGATCCGCGGGGTTCCCGGCGTCGGGCCGCTCGCCCCACCGCTGAGCTCCCAGGCCGCGGCGAGGCCGGCGATCCCCCCGCCGATGACCACGACCGAGCCGCGGCTCACGCGTGCGCCTCAACGACCTCACAGAGCACGTCGATGAAGTCCGGCGCGTCGTTGAGCGACGCCGTGCGAATCAGGTTGAGGCCGATCTCGTGGGCCACCGCCTGGGCCTCGACGTCGACGTCGAAGAGCACCTCGAGGTGGTCGGCGACAAAGCCAATGGGGCAAGAGACCACGTCGGTCAGACCGCCGGCGCGCTTGGTGCGCAGCACCTGGAGGATGTCCGGACCGATCCAGGGGTCGGCCGTGCGCCCGGCCGACTGCCACGCGACGTCAAAGGCATCGACGCCGGCCAGGGCCGCCGCGCGCTCGGCGCTCGCGCGCAGCTGGTCGGGGTAGGTGTCGCCGGTTTCGAGGATCCGTTCGGGCAGCGAGTGGGCCGAGAAGATCACCTCGGTCGTCGCCCGCCGCGCGGCGGGCACGCGCGCGAGCGCGTCGTTGACCCGTCGCGCGATCGCCTCGAGGAAGCCCGGTGCGTCCCACCACGCGCCGATCGGTCGAAAGTCGACGCCGTCGCCGAGCGCGTCGCGCGCGCGGCTCATGTACTGGTCGGTCGACATCGAGGACGAGTGCGGAGCGAGCGCGAGGCCGATCACGGCCTCGAAGCCCTCGTCGCGCATGGACTGGGCGATGGACTCGATGAGGGGCGGCTCGTACTTGGAGCCGAAGCGCACCACGAAGCGGCCGGGGTGGCGGGCCTCGAGTGCCGCAGCGAGGGCGCGCACCTGGTCGTTCGTGCGCGCCGCGAGTGGCGAGGTCCCGCCGATCGCGTCGTAGCGGCGCGTGAGGTCCGCGAGCAGCTCGGGCGTCGGCGCGCGTCCGTGGCGGATGCGCGTGTAGTACGGCTCGATGCCCTCGCGCGACGAGGGCGTGCCGTAGGCCATCACGAGCACGCCGATCGGCCCGCTCACAGTCCGGCCCGTCCTTCCTCGTGCACGACGCGAACGATCGCCTCGAGGACGCGCGGGTCCGTCGAGGCGAGCACGCCGTGGCCGAGGTTGAAGATGTAGCCGGGCTCGCGCCCGGCTCGATCGAGCACCTCGCGCGCGGCGCGAACGCCCAGGTCGACCCCGCCCAGGCACCGCGCGGGGTCGAGGTTGCCCTGCACGGGCCGGCCCCCGACGCGACGGCGGCCCTCGTCGAGGTCGACGTGCCAGTCGATGCCCATGACGGTGCTGCCGGCCGTGGCCATCAGGTCGAGCAGCTCGCCGGTGCCCACGCCAAAGAGGATCGTCGGCACGTCGAGGTCCGCGAGGCCGGCGAGCACGCGCGCGGTCGGCTCGAGCGCGAAGCGCCGGTACTCGTCACGAGTCAGCGCCCCGGCCCAGGAGTCAAAGAGCTGGATCGCGCGCGCCCCGTGGGCCACCTGGAGCCGCAAGAAGGCGACCGTGATCGAGACCAGCCGGTCGATCAAGCGATCAAAGAGCGCGGGCTGAGCGTGCATGAGGGTCTTGATGAGCGCGAAGTCCCGGGTGGGCGCCCCCTCGATGAGGTAGCTCGCCACGGTGAAGGGCGCGCCGGCGAAGCCGATCAGCGGGGTGTTGGTCGCCGCGAGGTCTGCCACGACCAAGTCGACGGTCGCCGCGACGTGGGCGACGTCGCTCGCCTCGAGGTCGCGCAGCCGCTCGAGGTCGGCCTCGGTGTGGAAGGGCTCGGCGATCACCGGCCCGCGGCCGGGCACGACGTCCACGCCGAAGCCGATCGCGTGGTAGGGCACCACGATGTCCGAGAACAGGATCGCGGCGTCCACGCCGTAGCGACGCACCGGCTGCATCGTGATCTCGTGGGCGAGCGCGGGGTCCGCGATCGCCTCGAGGATCGAGCCGGTGCCGCGAAGCGCCCGGTACTCGGGTAGCGAACGGCCGGCCTGGCGCATAAACCAGACCGGGACGTGATCGACCGATTCACCTCGACAGGCCCTCAGCAGTACCGGTTCCACCACGCTCCTTTGCCGCCATTCAATCTAGGTGCGAGGCGACAGACACGAGGTTGGTCCAGGCGCCGAGTGTCCTGCGTAGAGCAAGTAGGATTGTCGGACCCCATTTTTGGGATCGGGAGACGTGGTCTATGGCACATCAGCGCGAAATCGCGGAGGAACAGGCCTTCCTCGATCGGGCCCTCGAGGCGCTCGATCACATGCGGGCCGGAGCGCGGTCGCTACGCGACAGCGCCGCGGTCGCGAACATGCGTGGTGCTGGTGACCTGGTCGAGCGCGACGTCGTGATGGGTACGGCCCTGCAGCGCCTCGACCAGCTGGCCATCGGCGACCAGCCCCTCTTCTTTGGACGGATCGACTACGCCCCCGACACCGACGGCGCCTCGGACGTCTACCACGTTGGCCGCCTCGCGGTCTCCGACGAGTACCTGAACGCCCTCGTCGTGGACTGGCGAGCGCCGGTCGCCGAAGCCTTTTACCGCGCCACGGGCGTCGAGCCGCTCAACCTCGTCCGGCGTCGCCACGTGGCGATCCGCAGCCGCGAGGTGGTCGGCGTCGAGGACGAGTACTTCGCCGACGCCAACGGCGATCTCGCGCTGCCCGAGGAGGACGTGCGCGAGGCCACGGCCGAAGGACTGGTCGACGGGGGACTCGCCCTCGGCGGACCCGGGGCACTGCTCGCGGCACTCGGCCAGGCACGCACCGGGCGGATGGGCGACATCGTCGCCACCATCCAGGGCGAGCAGGACCGGATCATCCGTACGCCGCTGCCCGGGGTCCTGCTCGTCCAGGGCGGGCCCGGCACCGGCAAGACCGCGGTCGCGCTGCACCGGGCCGCCTACCTACTCTTCACCCACCGCGCGACCCTGGAGCGCCAGGGCGTCCTCGTGGTCGGCCCGAACCCGCTGTTCCTCAACTACATCGAGAACGTGCTGCCGTCACTGGGCGAGTCCGGGGTGACCCTCTCGACGATCTCGGGTCTGGTGACCAACGTCACGGTTCGCGCGCGCGAGTCTGACGAGGTCGACCGCCTGAAGGGCGACGTTCGCATGGTGACGGTGATCGCCCAGGCGGTGTCCACGCGCGAGCGCTCGCTGCGCGCCGACGTGGAGATCCCGGTCGGGCGCGCGATCATGGTGCTGCGCGCGCGTGAGACGCGCGAGGTCATCGAGCGGGCCCGCCGTCGGCCGGGGAACCACAACCAACGCCGCTCGGCGATCGGCCGGGAGCTCGCGAGCCGCCTCGCCTCGCAGTACTACCAGCGCTTCGTTCGCGACGAGGGCGAGGGTGCGAGCGGCGTCGGCGAGCTCGCCGACCAGATTCGCGCGACGCCCGAATTCCAGGCCGCGCTGCAGCGGATGTGGCCGCGACTGACGGGCCAAGAACTGCTGCACGACCTCTTCGGCGCCCCGGCGCTCGTGCGCGCGGCCGGCGCGGGCGTGCTGAGCGACGCCGAGTGCGACCTACTCGTGCGAGCGCGCTCGGCGAACCTCGACGACGTCGCCTGGACCAAGGCCGACGCGGCCCTGATCGACGAGGCGCGCGTGCTGCTCGGGCCCCGGCGCCGACCCCGCGCGACCGTCAAGGCGACCGACCCGCTGGTGCTCGACGGGGTGGACCTGGACAGCTACCGCGGTGACGTGCGCGCGGCCGCCCTACGCGAGGTCGCGCGCCAGAACGTGGCCACGACCGTCGAGTTCGACGAGGCCGAGTTCGTCACCTACGGCCACATCGTGGTCGACGAGGTCCAGGACCTCTCGCCGATGGAGCTTCGGATCCTGCACCGACGCGACCTCACCGGGTCGATGACCATCGTGGGGGACATGGGTCAGGCGACCACGGCGTCCTCGAGCGCCTCCTGGAACACCGTGTTGGCCGTGCTCGAGCCACGCCGGCCCCCGACGAGGGTGGATCTCACCGTCAGCTACCGCACCCCCGAAGAGGTGCTGCGCTTCGCGGCGCCGGTCCTCGCGCTCGCCGCGCCCGAACTCGAGCCCCCGCGCCCGGTGCGGCGCGTGGGCGTCGAGCCGATCGTCGACATCGTCAGCGTCGAAGGCTTCGAGGCGGCGTTAGTCGCCGCCGCCAACCGCGAGCGCGCCGCCGTCGACCCTGGTCGCACGGCGGTGATCGTGCGCGAATCCGAGGTCGGGGACGTCGTGGCGACCCTTCGAGGGGCCGGGATCGACGCCGTGGACCCGCGCGACGACGAATCGATGGGACTCGCGGCTGACCTGGTCGTCCTGGCAGCCGAGAGCGCGAACGGCCTCGAATTCGACGCCGTCGTCGTGCTCGAGCCGCTGCGCATCGCGCGCCGGGGATCGACGAACGGCGAGCTGACCAACCGGGGCCTGCGGACCCTCTACGTCGCGATGACCCGGCCCACGCGCCGACTCGCCCTCGTGACGACCGAGGAGTTGCCGGCCTCGTTGCTGTGAGCCATCTCAGTGGCCAGATAGCGGTTCGCGGCGCCTACCAACTAGAAATGTCGGTGTGAGTCAGGCGATTCCCCTCGAAAGCCTGGCGAAGCCGGAGAAGATCGTCCACGATCGTCCCCCGATGCTGGCCATTGGCGTGATGATTTGGCTCGGGAGCGAGCTGATGTTCTTCTCAGGGCTCTTCGCCGCCCTGTTTACCATCCGCGCGCACCTGGCCGCGTGGCCACCTCGCGGCACGCACCTGGACACGGTGCAGGCCGGCGTCTTCACGGTCGTGCTGGTCGGATCCTCGTTCACGATGCAGTGGGCCGTCTGGCTGATCGAACACCGTCGCCGCGAAGAGGCGCGCCGGTGGGTCATCGTCACGATGATCATGGGCGCGCTGTTCGTCTCCAATCAGGCCTACGAGTGGACGCACCTCACCACGCGCTGGTACACGAACTCCTACGGCTCGGTCTTCTTCATCACCACGGGCCTGCACGGCCTGCACGTCTTCCTCGGCCTCGTGGCCATGGCCTTCTTGCTCTTCCGCATGCGCGGGCGCGACGGCGACCCCGGTGAGCTCGCCGCCTTCCAGGGCGTCAGCTACTACTGGCACTTCGTCGACGTCGTGTGGATCGGCCTGTTCTCGGCCCTGTTCCTGCTCAAGTAGATGGGCGCCTCCTCCGCACGCCGTTCCCGTATCGTCGCCTGGGGCCTCTCGGCCTTCGTCGTCGCGGTTCCGTTGGCCTGGTTCACGCCGGCGCACGCCTCGACGCTGCCGCCCTACCAGACCGGTCGGCGCAACGCCGGCACCCCCAACTCGAGCGTCGTGGTGAAGAAGCACGGCGTCGTGACCTCCTACGGCGACAGCGCGATCACCTACCGGGCGCCGTCGCCGGCGCTCGCCGCGCTCGGCCAGGCCCTCTACCTGCAGAACTGCGCCTCGTGCCACGGCACCGAGGCCAACGGCGTGCCAGCCGCCGGCACGACCGGGGCCTACCCGAACCTCGTCGGACTCGGCCCGGCGACCATCGACTTCTGGATCGAGTCGGGCCGCATGCCCGCGGCGGACCCGCGATCGGTCCAGGCGCCCCGGCGCACGCCGCGGCTCACCCACGACCAGGCCCTCGCCGTGGCGGCGTGGATCAACTCGCTCTCGCCGAGCTACCCCTACATCCCCACGGTCAACCTGAAGGACGCGAACGTCGCCAACGGCGCGGCGCTCTTCGCGCTCAACTGCGCGGCCTGCCACACGATCGAGGGTGACGGCGACGCGCTGGCGCGCAGCACCTTCGCGCCGTCGCTGCGCAACATCCCGGCCACCCAAGTCGCCGAGGCCATCCGGACCGGTCCGGGCAACATGCCCCGCTTCACCGGCAACCTCAGCGACTACCAGGTCGCCGACATCGTCAAGTACGTCACCACCGAGATCCAGCACCCGCGCAACCCCGGCGGCTTCGGCCTGGGTGGGCTCGGCCCGGTGGCCGAGGGCTTCGTCGGCCTGCTGCTCGGGGTCGGGCTGCTCGCCCTCGTCGGATTCTGGGTAGGAGAACGTCAGTGAGCGAACGTCGCGAACACCGCACCGCCGTCAGCCTGAACGGGCTGCGCGAGGACGATCCGCACCTGCAGCCCGCGGCGCGCAACCCCCAGCTCGTCGAGCGGGTCATCGCGCTCACCCTGCTGGTGGGCGTCGTCTTGATCATCGGCTTTGGCGCCGCCTACTGGGTGAACGCCGCGCCCTGGACGCTCGGTGCGACGATGGGCGGCGGCCTCTTCTTCCTCGGGGTCGGGCTCATCGCGTGGGCGAAGTACCTCATGGCCCGCGGACCCTTCGTCGAGGAGCGTCACGTGCTGGCCACCAGCCAGGAGGATCGCGACGCCTTCGCGGCCGCGATCGTCGAGCGCGGCGGCGGCGTGGTCAAGCGGCGCCGGGTCCTCGGCGGGCTCGTCGGTGGCGGGCTCGGGGCCTTTGGCGTCGTCGCGCTCTTCCCGTTGCTGCGCAGCCTCGGCCCACTGCCCAAGGGCACCCTCTTTCACACCGACTGGCGCGCCGGCAGCTTCGCGGTGGACATCACCGGGCGCCGCATCCACGTGAGCGACCTCGCGGTCGGCTCGATCGTGACGGTCTTTCCCGAGGGCACCCAGAACACCGATCGCGGCCAGGCGGTCGACCAGACGGTCCTCATCCGGCTGTCCAACGAGAACTTCACCACTCAGAAGGGCCGCGAGTCCTGGGGCCCGATGGGCTACATCGCCTACTCCAAGCTGTGCACGCACCTCGGGTGCCCGGTCGGGCTCTACGAGCAGCAGTTGCAGCTGCTGGTGTGCCCGTGCCACCAGTCGATGTTCAACGTCAACAACGGCGCCATCCCCAACTTCGGACCGGCGCCCCGGCCGCTGCCCCAGCTGCCGCTGTACATCGACGCGGCCGGCTACATCCGGTCCCAGAGCGACTACCACGAGCCCGTCGGGCCAGGATTCTGGGAGCGCTCATGAGTAATGCCGTCGTGACCAAGCGGTCCAAGAAGCAGGCCCTCGGGCGCTACGGGCGCGTCGGCAAGGCGCTCGACGAACTCGACGATCGCCTGGGCGTGGCCAAGGGCGGGCGCAGCTTCCTCGACAAGATCTTCCCCGACCACTGGTCCTTCATGCTGGGCGAGATCGCGCTCTACTCGTTCGTGGTGCTGCTCGCCACGGGCGTCTTCCTCTCGCTGTACTACATTCCGAGTTCGGCGATCGTGACCTACCACGGCAGCTACCTGCCCCTGGATGGCCAGTCGATGACCGAGGCCTACGCCTCCACGGTCAACCTCTCCTTCGCCGTGCGCGCGGGTCTCTTGATGCGTCAGATGCACCACTGGGCGGCCGACATCTTCATCGGCGCGATGGTCGTGCACATGGCGCGGGTCTTCTTCACCGGCGCCTTCCGCAAGCCGCGCGAGCTCAACTGGACGATCGGGGTGACGCTGCTCACCCTGGCGATCGTGAACGGCTTCCTCGGCTACTCGCTGCCCGACGACCTGGTCTCGGGCACGGGCATCCGCATCGCGTACTCGATCATCCTCTCGGTGCCGCTGGTGGGGACCTACCTCGCGTTCTTCGTCTTCGGCGGGAACTTCCCCGGCACCGCGGTGCTGCCGCGCTTCTTCATCCTGCACGTGCTCGTGGTGCCCGGGATCATGCTGGCGCTGGTGAGCGCGCACATGATCCTGCTCGTGCGTCAGAAGCACACCCAGTTCCCCGGCGAGGGCCGAACGGAGGACAACGTCGTCGGCACGCCGATGTTCCCGGTCTTCATGGCCAAGACCACGGGCTTCATGCTGATTGTCACCGGGGTCACGGCGTTGCTCGGCGCCTTCGCCCAGATCAACCCGATCTGGCAGTTCGGGCCCTATGACGCCTCGCGCATCTCCTACGCGGTCCAGCCCGACTGGTACATGGCGTTCCTCGACGGGGCGCTGCGCATCTTCCCGGCGTGGTCCTTCCACAGCTTCGGCCATACGATCCCCCTGGAGGTGACGATCCCCGCGGTGATCTTCCCGGGCCTCGTCTTCGGGCTCGCCTACGCCTGGCCGGCGCTCGAGCGCATGGTCACCAAGGACGTCGCGCCCCACAACCTGCTCGATCGACCGAGCAGCCGGCCCAAGCGCACCGCGGCCGGGGTGGCGGTGCTCGCGGCGATCTCGATGCTCTTCATCGCCAGCTCGACCGACGTGATCGCCAACTTCTTTCACATCTCGCTCAACACCGTGCTCTGGGCGATGCGGGTGCTCGTGCTCGTCTCGCCGTTCATCGCCTACCCGATCGCCTACAAGATCGCCTCGGAGATGCACGCGACCCGCGGCTCGGGCAAGCGCAAGACCGCCAACGTGGTGACCCGCACCGACGAGGGCGAATACGTGGCGACCGCGGCACCGGCCTACGCTGATGACGTGGCTCACGACCTCGCACCGACGCCGGTACCCCAGTACATCGAGGCGGTCGAAGCAGACGAGGAACCCGACGACGGCGTGCGCACGATCGATCGCTAGGCCGTGGCTCGTGCGCGGCCCACTCGCCGACCAAGCCTCGTCGCGCTGACGCTGCTGGTGCTGGGCCTCGGCGCCGTCGGGGCGGGCGGCGCCCCCGTGCCCTCGACCACCCCCACGACGGTTGCCGCCGAGCGCGCCCAGCCGGGCTGGACGGTAGCGAGCCGGTCGGCTCGCGGGGTGATGGTCGACTACCGCAACGTCGTGGTGGGTGCGACGACCTTTCGCGTGCTGCGCCTACGCGCGCGCACGACCCTCTTGCGCTGGCACGTTGGCTCGACCGACCCAACGCGCGGCGCACTCGCGCCCGCGGACGCCGGACCATCGATCGACTGGCCGGTCGAGGGCCGCGCGGGCGTCGTCGCGGTCTTTAACGGCGCCTTCAAGCAGGCCGCCGGTGCCGGGGGCTCGATCGCCGACGGCCTGACGCTGGTGCCGATGCTGCGCGGGCGCATGACGATCGCCATCGACGCTGCCGGAAGCTGGGCCATGGGTCAGTGGGGCTCGCCCAACTTCCCCCCGCGGGGCTTTTCGCTCGTCAGTGCGCGCCAGAACCTCGGCGCGCTCGTGTGGAACGGTCGCGTCACGCCGAGCGCATTGTCACCAAACTGGCGCCAGTGGGGCGACCCCCTGCACGAGGTGCCGACGGTCGCGCGCAGCGGGCTCGGCGTCGACGCCAACGGCAACCTGATCTACGTCGCCACGATGCAGCCCGTCCTCGCCGGGCCGCTCGCTCGCGCGCTCGTGGCGGCCGGTGCGGTCATGGGCATGGAGCTCGACATCAACCCCTTCTGGCCGATCCTCGGCGCGCCGTTCGCGCCCCTGCACCAGCCCGGGCCCATGCCCGTGCAGCTGCCGATGTCCGAGCACAGCCCGACGATCTACGCCACGGGCTGGACGCGCGACTTCTTCGTCGCCCTGGCCGAGCCGGCGTCGTGGGGATGCTGGTGGTCCGGACCGGGCATCACCGCGGCGCACGTGCCCGAGGCCCAGCCACTGACACTGCACGGCGCGAGGTGCGCCGTCACGCGAAGGCCACCAAAAGCCACGACGACCACGGCGCCGCGTCCCACGACGACCATCCGGTCCACGACCACGACGACCACGACGACCACGACGACCCCGGTGTCCTCGACGACCACGGCCGCGACCGCCACCACGACGCCCGCACCCACCGCCAATCGATCCTGAGCGCTCGGTCGCCGTGCGTAACATGGGGCCCGTGACTTCAGACCAGCACTGGCCCTCGGCGGCGTCGCTCCTCGGGGACGAGCCAGTCACTGGTCGTCGGCTGGTCAGCCTCGTGGGTGTGTCGACCTACCTGTCCTCGGTGACCCCCCGGTCGTGGCACAGCACCCCCGAGGCGGTTCGCGACGCGCTCGAGCGCTACTCGACATGGTCCTACAGCGACGGCGTGGACCTCGCCGACGTCGTGTGCGTGCTCGATCGCGGGGACGTCTTTGATCCTGACGGCGAGGACGCGAACGAGCGCGTGGCCGCCGCTATCTGCCAGGACCCCGAGGCCGACCTGCGACTCGTGCTCGGCGGCGACAACGCCGCCACCTGGCGCGCGATGACCGCTCTGGCGGGCGCGGACCTCGCGGACTGGGGACTGATCACGCTCGACGCGCACCTCGACCTGCGCGACGGCGTCTCCAACGGCTCACCGGTGCGCCAGCTCCTCGCCGAGGGACTCGACGCCCGCCACGTCGTGCAGATCGGCCTCGCCGACTTCTCAAACTCGCCCTACTACGCCGCGCGCGCCCGCGACGCGGGCATCACCGTCGTCAGCCGCACGAGCGTCGCCGTGCGCGGACTCGACGCCGTGATCGACGACGCCCTCGCCATTGCGGGCGCCGACGATCGGCCGGTCTACGTCGACGTCGACCTGGACGTCGCGGACCGCGCCGTCGTGCCGGGCTGTCCGGCCGCGGCCCCCGGCGGACTGAGCGCCCACGACCTGCGACGCGCGGTTGGCCGGCTGTCGGCGGACCCGCGGGTGCGCGCCCTCGACCTGACCGAGGTCGACGTCGGGCGAGACAGCGACGATCAACGGACGGTGCGCCTGATGGCGCTGCTGGTGTTAGAGGCCCTCGCGGGTGTCGGGAGACGAAGCGCATGACGGTAACGATCAATCTCGAGCCACTGACGCGCCGCGACGTGCTCGGCGTGGCGCGCGACGGCGAGCCCGTGGCGATCGCCGAGGCAGTCCTCGAGCGCCTCGCGCGCCAGCGCGGCGCGATCGACGCGATGGTCGAGAGCGGCACGCCCGTGTACGGCCTCTCGACGGGCTTCGGGGCCCTCGCCACAACCTTCATCTCGCCCGACCAGCGTCGCGAGTTGCAGCGGTCGCTCATCCGCTCCCACGCCGCGGGCGTCGGCGATGAGGTCGAGACCGAGGTCGTGCGCGCGATGATGGTCTCGCGCCTCACGAACCTCTGCAGCGGGGTCTCGGGCGTGCGCCCCTCGACGGCGCTCGCCTACGCCGCGCTGCTCAACGCGCACGTCACGCCCGTGGTGCTCGAGTTCGGCTCACTGGGCTGCTCGGGTGATCTCGCGCCGCTCGCGCACGTGGCGCTCGCCTTGATGGGCGAGGGCGAGGTCCGCGACGCGCGCGGGAATCGCCGCCCGACCGCCGAGGTGCTCGCCGAGGTCGGCCTCGAGCCGGTCACCCTCGCCGAGAAGGAGGGACTCGCGCTGGTCAATGGCACCGACGGCATGCTCGGCCAGCTCATCCTCGCCATCGCGGACCTCGAGTCGCTGCTCGAGCACGCCGACCTCGCCGCGGCGCTCTCGATCCAGGCGCTGCGCGGGACCGACCGGGTCTTCCTCGAGGAGATCCACGCGCTGCGCCCCCACCCGGGTCAGGGTGCCAGCGCGGCGAACCTGATGGCGCTGCTCGCCGACTCGCCGATCGTCAAGTCCCACCTCGACGACCCGAGCCAGGTCCAAGACGCCTACTCGCTTCGCTGCGCGCCTCAGGTGCACGGTGCCGCGCGCGACACCGTCGCGCACGCGACGCGCGTGGCTGAGATCGAACTCGCCTCGGCGATCGACAACCCGTCGGTACTCGCCGACGGGTCGCTCGTGTCCAACGGCAACTTCCACGGTGCGCCGGTCGCCTACGTCCTCGACTTCCTCGCGATCGTCGCCGCCGACGTCGCCTCCATCGCCGAACGGCGCACCGATCGCCTGCTCGACGTCGACCGGAGCTGGGGCCTGCCACCGTTCCTCGCCGACCAGGCCGGCGTCGACTCGGGTCTCATGATCGCCCAGTACTCCCAGGCCGCACTGGTGAGTGAGATGAAGCGGCTCGCCGCGCCGGCGAGCGTCGACTCGATCCCGTCCTCGGGCATGCAAGAGGACCACGTGTCCATGGGCTGGCACGCGGCGCGAAAGCTGCGTCGCGCCATCGAGGCACTGGCTGACGTGCTCGCGATCGAGTTGCTCGCCGCGTCGAGGGCCCTGGCGTTGCGCGCGCCGCTCGAGCCGTCCCCGGTCACCGCGGCGGTGCGCGACCGGGTGAACGAGGCTTCCGGCGGCCCGGGTCACGACCGATGGCTGGCACCCTCGATCGCGGCCGTGGGCAACCTCGTGCGCGATGGCTCCTTGCTCGCGATTATCGCGCGTTACGCCGACCTCGCGTAGCGAGCGCGACAACTCGTGGCTCGTGATCAGTATGACTTCGTGAGTCGCGTTCGTGTCAGCCGCTGACGACGCTCGACCGCGGCTTTACCTCGACGCGCAACGCACGGACAGTCTTTGGAAGAACGGAGGTGGGACGACTCGAGAGATCGTGCGCTCACCCGAAGGGCACGACTTCGATGACTTCGACTGGCGAGTGAGTTCAGCTCGGATCGAGTCCGATGGTGAATTCTCACGCTTACCAGGGGTCGTGCGGCACATCGTCAATCTGGGTAGTTCCGACGTCATCGTCAGTGTCGAAGGACGTGACTACGTCCTCTCACCGCTCCAGCCATTCACATTCTCTGGAGACTCAAACACTATTGCTCGTCTCACGGGCGGAGCGGTTCGCGATGTCAATGTCATGTGTCGGCGGGGTCGCGCGTCGGCGTCGATTGAGATTTTCGATGTCGAAGATGAACATGAGGAGTTCATCGCCGTAGGTACGTGGACGCTCTTGGTAGTGCTTACGGGCCGTTTTGTCCAATTGCCCGTTGTTGACGGCGAAAGCTCGTTAGGGTTTCTCGACGCGGTGGGTGGTCAAGGCCCGCTACGGTGTCACGTTCGAGGCGGCGGAAAGTTGTTGGTTATCCGGATCATGGACGCGCGATCCTCGAATTAGCGAGGGGCGGCGATCTGGAACTATTGCTGCTGCACTGGCCGGCCTCGGCGACGCCCAATCTCGTGAGCGCTCACCATCACCGTTCTGGGATAGGAATTCCTGACCCACCGTTGAGGCTGCACACTGGACCTGAAGGAGGGTTTGGTGGTGCACGCTGTGGCTTCCACCAAGAAATCAAGGAGACCACCACCATGACCCCCAGTGGCGGTATCTACTAGCG
>JAKAFH010000013.1 GCA_021818025.1 Actinomycetes bacterium
AGGCCTGACGCCTAGGGCGTGCAGGGGACCGGGTCGAAATAAGGCACGACCGCCGTCGGGTTCGTGACGGTCTTGGTACCGGTCGAGGCCTTGGTCGTCGAGGTGGCCGGTCGCGTCGTCGACGGCGAGACCACCGTCGTCGTCGTGGTCGTCGTCGCCACCACCGGCGGCAGCGGCGTCTGCAGCTGCGCGTTGGGCGGCGGGTTGGTCGGCGTGAGCAGCGACGAGCCAAAGATGCTCACGAGCAACTGCTGGGCCTCGGGCTCTTGGGTGAACAGCACGTCGCCCACCGGTGCGACGGTCGCCGCCACCGTGGGCAGGGTGTAGGTCAGCATGTTCGCCGGGTTGAAGTTGTGGAACTTGACCGCGAAGGCGATCAGCTCGTTCAGCGTGAACCCACTGTCGAGGGTGATGCCCTGAGGGATCTTGGCGAGGAACGAGTTGATCGTCAAGGGGTTGTAGAGACTCTTGGCCCGACTGATCATGGCGCGCAAGAAGGCGTTCTGACGATCGATGCGGCCGAAGTCGCTCGTGCCGTCGTAGTTCCAAACGCCGTTCTGGAACCACTGGTAGTGGCGGCTGCGCGCGACCGCCAGCGCCTGGAAGCCCGTGATGAGCTGACAGCCCGGGTGCGCGATGTTAAGCCCGGAGTAGGCGTCCTTGGCCGGGTAGGGGAAGTCGAGGTAGACCCCACCGATGGCGTCGGCCGCGTTGATCAGGCCAGCGAAACTCACCTGGATCACGTGGTTGATCGGGATGCCGAAGTTCGCCGTGATCGTCTGGGCGAGCAGTGACGGGCCGTTGCCGTAGTTCACGTTGATGCGGTTGAACTTGCCGAACAGGGCCTGGTTGGCGAGCAGCGTGACCATCGTGTCGCGCGGAATCGAGAGGATCGTGATCTTGTCGGCGGCCGGATCGACGTGCATGATCTTGACCACGTCACTGCGCTGGCCGGCCACCGAGTTGGTCGATGCGCCCGTCTGACGGGCCACCTGGCCGGTCAGTCCCGCGCGGGAGTCCGAGCCGATCTCGAGGATGTTGAAGGGCCTCCCCGAGAGTTGAGGTAGCTCGCCCACGACGTTGACCTTGGGGATCTGGCCGAAGCGCCACTGGGCGTACAGGTAGCCGCCGCCGACCAGCGCGAGGAGCAGGGCGAGGACGACGACGCTCGAGATGATCGCGATCCGCCGGCCACGGTGGCGGCGGCGCGGCTTGGCGGCGCGCACTGATCGACCCGGGTTGGCACGCTGCTCGACCGCCTGTCCGAGGGCGCGAAGGCGCTCTTCGTTCGCGAGCGAGCCCTTGGTCGCCTCGGATCGTCGGTTCTCGCGGCCTCGCGAGGCGCTGTGACGTCCGTCAGCCATCGGTCAACTGTACTCCGCGACCCCGTTACAGCGGCGCCGACTCGCGGAACGGCTCGTAGCCGTCGCGCTCGAGCACCTCGGCGAGCTCGGGCCCGCCCGTGGCCACGACGCGGCCACCACTCACGACGTGGATCACGTTGGGCGTCAGCTCGTGCAGCAGGCGCCGGAAGTGCGTGATCGCGAGCACGCCGCACCCCCACTCGCTGGTCGAGGCGGCCAGGCGGCGCGCGACCGCGCCGAGCGCGTCGACGTCGAGGCCCGAGTCGATCTCGTCCAGGATCGCGAAGCGCGGCTGCAAGATGCCGAATTGGACCATCTCGGCACGCTTGCGCTCGCCCCCAGACAGGTCCACGTTGACGAATCGCTCGAGCAGTTCGGGGCGCAAGTCGACCCGCCGCGACTCGTCGGCCATGCGCTCGTGCAGTCCCGCGGGATCGGCGCCGGCGGCTTCGAGTACGTCGATGAGACGCACGCCCGGCACCTCCATCGGCTGCTGCATCGCGAGGAACAGCCCGGCGCGCTCGCGATCGGTGGCCGAGAGCGAGAGCAGTTCGACGCCGTCGATCGTGGCCGATCCGCCAAGGATCTCGTAGGCGGGGTGGCCCGAGAGCGCGTGGGCGAGCGTGGACTTGCCCGAGCCGTTGGGGCCCATGATCACGTGCACCTCGCCCGAGTGCATGGTCAGGTCGAAGCCCCGCAGGACCTCCTTGCCACCAACCGCCACGCGCAGGCCCGAGATCGTCAAAGTCGTCACGGTAAGGTCACCTCCAGCCGTCCGTCGCGCACCACCACGTCGTAGCGAGCGACCGGCCGGGTCGCGGGGAACGATTGGGGTGTCCCATCGGTGAGGTCGAACATCGCACCGTGTCGGGCGCACTCGATCGTCCGGTCCTCGCAGTCGACCTCGCCCTGGGCGAGGCTGTAGTCCTCGTGGCTGCACCGGTCGTCGAGCACGTAGAAGTCGTCCTCGATGCGAACGATGACCAACGTGCGGGCCCCGATCCGGACCTGGCGGGCCTCGCCGCTCGCGAACTCGTCGGCGGCCCCGACATCCTGGGCGCTCACGCAATCACCGGAACGGACTGCAGCGCCAGCGCGACGTCGCCCTCGACCAGGCGGGCGAGCGCCGGGGGCAGGGCGTCGAGCATCTCGAGGAAGAACCCCTGGATCATCAGCCGCTCGGCGTCGCTGCGCGTCACGCCACGGGACTCGAGGTACCACCGCTGGAGGGCATTGAGCGGACCCACGCTCGAGGCGTGCGCGCACACGACGTCGTTCTCACGGATGTCGAGGTTGGGCACGCTGTCGGCATGCGCGTTGGGCGAGAGCAGCAGGTTGTGGTTGGTCTGGCGCGCGTCGGTTCGCTTGGCGCCCTTCTCGATCTCGATGAGCCCGGTGTAGACCGAGCGCGAGGTGTCCGCGACCGCGCCCTTGGAGAGCAGCGTCGAGCGCGACCGCGGCGCCCGGTGGAACTGGTGGGTGCGAAAGTCGTGCACCTGGGAGCCCGAACCGAAGAACGTCGTGCGCAGCTCGTTCTGCGCGCCCGTCGCGCGCAGGTCCGCGTCGTTGCGCGACCGGTCGTAGTGGGCGCCCATGCCGAGTACCGCCTGACTGAGTCGGCCGTCGCGCTCGAGCAGGCCCGTCGTGCGGGCCACGTGCCACGCGGTGGCGTCCAGTCGCTGGTACGTCACGAGCCGCAGCGACGCGTTGTCCTCGACGCGGTACTCGCTCACGGGAACCACCAGTGCGTCAGCGCCACCCTCGTAGTACTCCACGACGGTCGCGTTCGCGCCGCGCTCGAGCACGAGGTGCGTGCGCGGGAACGACGCCGAGGCATTCGCCGAGTGGATGATGACGATCGGGTCGTCGACGACCGTGCCCGCCGCTACCGTCACCACGACCGTGGCCGGGCACAGGGCGGCGTTGGCCAGGGCGAAGGCGTCACTGGCGTAGCGCTCGACCGGGTCGTCGCCGCCGATCGTCGTCATCGTCGGGTTCAGGTCGACCGTGACGCCGTCGATCGGTTCACCGATGTCGACGAGGAAGCCGTCGACGACGCGAACGACGCTCGCGGCGAGCGCGCCGAGGGCCGTGGCGAACTCCGACGGCGGCACGAGCGTCGGCGTCGCCGGTACGGCGAAGTGCTCGAGGTCCAGTTCCGACAGTGGCGCGTAGCGCCAGACTTCGTCGCTGGTGGTGGGTAGTCCCACGGATTCGAAGTTCGACCAGGCCCGACCGCGAAGCTCCGAATCCGGGCGAGTACTGATGAATGAGGTTGCGGATTCGGCGAAGGATGTCATAGGAACGAGCGTTAGCAGTGTAATGGGCCGGTCGCCGGGTCGACCCCCGTCTAGTCTTCGATCGAGCGAGGAGACGACATGGCATTCACTTCATCGGTGCTGACCCTCGAGCGCCACGGTGCGGTCGCCACCCTGTGGCTGGACCGGCCCGAGCAGCGCAACGCGATGGGTCGAGCGTTCTGGGAGGACCTGCCGCACGCCGCCGCCGCGGTGCGCGCCGAGCGAGACCTTCGCGTGCTAGTCATTGCCGCCAAGGGGCCGCACTTCACGGTGGGACTCGACCTGAAGGAGATGGCTGGGGGCCTCATGGGCAACGGCGACGCGGCGTCACCCGCTTCGCGAAACGCCGCGCGCTACGAGGCGGTGCGCACCATGCAAGACGCCGTCAACTCAATCGCCGACCTGCCGATCCCGGTGATTGCCGCGGTCCATGGGTACTGCATCGGTGGCGGGGTCGACCTCACCACCGCCTGTGACATCCGGCTCGCCGCGCCATCGGCGACGTTCTCGGTGCGCGAGACCAAGGTCGCCATCGTCGCCGACCTCGGCACCCTCCAGCGGCTGCCGCGGATCATCGGGGCCGGTCACGTGGCCGAGCTCGCCTACACCGGCATGGACATCGACGCGGAGCGAGCGGCGGCGATCGGCCTCGTCAACCGCGTCGCCGACGACGTGCTCGCCGCCGCCTACGAACTCGCCGAGCAGATCGCGGCGAACTCGCCGCTCGCGGTACAGGGCACCAAGGCCGTCCTCGCCGCCAACGATGGCCGCACCGTCGCCGAGGGGCTCGAGTTCGTCGCCACCTGGAACACGCTCTACCTGCGCAGCGACGACCTCACCGAGGCGATGACCGCCTTCATCGAACGGCGCCCGCCCACGTTCACGGGCAGCTAGCGGCGCCAGAACCGCCAGTTGCGCCGGTTGCGCCGCTCCGCCTCGTCGAGCTGGCGGCGCCGCTCGTTCACGAGCTCGGGCGCGACGGCGTTGACGATCTCGCTCGCTCGATCCAGTAGCGCGCGCCGGTCATCGATGGGCACCTCGGTCTCCGGCGGCGCCTCGACGGGGCGGTCAACGAGTGAACCGTGCGCCCACCCGACGTCAGCGAACCGCCGCTCGAAGGTCACGCACCCCTCGGGGCACGACCACGGCTGATCGGGCGCGTTGCCGAGCACGCAGAACCGCGCGACCTCGCCGGAGCGGTACGTACGGCTCTGAAAGTGCTTGCACTCCTCGCGCATCCCCACCGGATCATCCTTCCACGGCCGTCGCGAGCCGGCGACTAGCCGACCGAACCTTCCATCTGTAGCTCGATCAAGCGCGACCACTCGACCGCGTACTCCATGGGCAGCGTACGCGTCACTGGCTCGATGAACCCGTTAACGATCATGCCCATGGCCTGGCTCTCGGTCAGGCCGCGGCTCATGAGATAGAACAGCTGGTCGTCACCGATCTTCGAGACGGTCGCCTCGTGACCGATCGAGGCGTCCTGCTCGCCGACCTCCATGTAGGGCTTGGTCTCAGACGTCGAGAGCTCGTCGAGGATCAGCGCGTCACAGCGCACGAAGCTCTTCGCGCCGGTCGCGCCCTCGTCGACCTTCACCAGTCCGCGGTACGTCGTGAGCCCGCCGTCCTTGGAGATCGACTTGGACACGATCGTCGAGGTCGTCTCGGGTGCGGCGTGCACCATCTTCGCCCCGGCGTCTTGGACCTGGCCCGGACCCGCGTAGGCGACCGACAGCACCTCGCCCGAGGCCTTGGGGCCCATCAAGTACACCGACGGGTACTTCATCGTGAGCCGCGAGCCGATGTTGCCGTCGATCCACTCGACGTGGGCCTCGGCCTCGGCGCGCGCGCGCTTGGTGACCAGGTTGTAGACGTTGTTCGACCAGTTCTGGATCGTCGTGTAGGTGATGCGCGAGCCCGGCAGCGCGACGAGTTCGACGACGGCCGAGTGCAGCGAGTCCGTGGAGTACACCGGCGCCGAACAGCCCTCCACGTAGTGGACCTGTGACCCCTCGTCGGCGATGATCAGCGTGCGCTCGAACTGGCCCATGTTCTCGGTGTTGATGCGGAAGTAGGCCTGCAACGGCTGGTCGACTTTCACGCCCGGGGGCACGTAGATGAACGACCCGCCACTCCAGACCGCCGAGTTGAGCGCGGCGAACTTGTTGTCGTTGGGCGGGATGACGGTGCCGAAGTACTTGCGCACGATGTCGGGGTACTCGCGCACCGCGGTGTCCATGTCACAGAACAGCACGCCGAGGCGCTCGAGGTCCTCGCGATTGCGGTGAAAGACCACCTCGGACTCGTACTGCGCCGTGACGCCCGCGAGGTACTTGCGCTCGGCCTCGGGGATGCCGAGGCGCTCGTAGGTGGTCTTGATGGCGTCGGGCAGGTCTTCCCAGCGGTCGACCCGGCCCTCGGTCGGCTTGATGTAGTAGTAGATGTCGTTGAAGTCAAGGTCGGGCATGCGGTCGGCGAACCACGGCAGCATGGGCTTCTTCTCGAAGCGCTTGAGCGCGGCCAGTCGGAAGTCGCGCATCCACGGCTCTTCGCTCTTGATCCCTGACATCTCGCGCACGATCGCTTCGTTGATGCCCTTCTTGGGCTTGAAGACGGGGATCTGCTCGTCGGACCATCCCAACTGGTACCGACTGAAATCCAAGTTGTCGATCGTCATGTCGCTCCTCTGGGCATTATCCCTATGCCCATAGTACTAACTACCGTCCCCGCCCTGTCAGAAAATACTGGCAGAGTGGGACGGTGCCAATCACCCCTTCGGTTCCCCAGCGACCCTTTGCCATCACCCGCCACGGCGACACCCGCGAGGACCCGTACTACTGGCTCATGGATCGCGACAACCCCGAGGTCATTGCGCACCTGCGAGCGGAGAATGACTACCTCGCCTCGTCCTTCGAGCACCTCGCCCCGCTCGAGGCCACGCTCTTTGACGAGATCAAGCGGCGTATCGAGGAGACCGACATCTCGGTGCCGGTTCGCCGCGGCGCCTGGTGGTACTTCGAGCGAACCCGTGAGGGCCTGAACTACCCCATCAGCTGTCGCGTCCCGGTCGACGCCAACGATCCCACGCCGCCCGTGGTCGACCCGCTCACCACGTTCGCCGGCGAGCAGGTGATCCTCGACGAGAACGACGAGGCCCAGGGCCACGACTTCTTGTCGGTCGGGGTGCTCGACGTGAGCCCCGACGACGCGTGGGTCGCGGTCGGCGTGGACTTCGAGGGCAACGAGCGACACCACGTCACGGTTCGCCCACTCACCGGCGCCGCCCCCCTCGCCGACTCCCTCGAGGACGTCTATTACGGCTTCGCCTGGTCGAGTACCAGCGACTACTTCTTCTACACCCGCGTCGACGACGCCATGCGACCGTGGCAGGTCTGGCGCCACCGGCTCGGCACTGATGCGGTCGAGGACTCGCTCATCTACCAAGAGGACGACGCGCAGTTCACGGTCTCGGTCGGTCGCTCGCGCGACGACGAGGTGATCGTGCTCTCGATCGCATCCTCCACGACGACCGAGGTCCGCTACCTCGCGGCCGACCGCCCGACCGACCCCCTGCTCGTCCTCGAGGAGCGACGGACGGGCATCGAGTACGGCGTCGAGCACCTCGTGGCCGCCGACGGCACGCACTGGTGGCTGAAGATCACCAACGAGGACGCGACCGACTTCCGCCTGCTGGGACGACCCGTCGCCGACGCCGCGTGGCGCGAGCTAATCGCGCACCGACCCGGTATTCGGATCGACGGCGTCGACGCCTTTACCAGGTGCCTGGCCATCAGCGAGCGCGAGGATGGCTGCGCGACGGTGCGCATCGTCCCCCTCGACGGCGCTGACTCGCTCAGCGAGGGGCTCATCGAACGATCCTGGCTGGTCGACGGGGTCGATCGGCCGAGCACGGTCTCGCTCGGGGTCAACCCGACGTACGACTCGGACTCGCTGCGCGTGGCGATCACCTCGATGGTCACGCCCGTCTTCGTCGCCGACGTCGACCTCGCCACCCACGAGTTGCTCGTGCGCAAGCGCCAAATCGTCCGGGGCGGCTACGACCGCGACGCCTACGTCACCGGCCGCCACTGGGTCGAGGCCAGCGACGGCCAGCGCATCCCCGTCTCGATCGTCGCGCGCCGCGACGTCGTGCGCCAGCACGACGATGGCTCCATCAGCCCGGTCGGTCCGGCGCCCATGCTGCTCTACGGGTACGGCAGCTACGAGATCTCCATCGACCCGGGCTTCTCGTCCATCCGGCTCTCGCTGCTCGAGCGCGGCGTCATCTTCGCCATCGCCCACGTGCGCGGTGGCGGGGAGATGGGCCGCTCGTGGTACGAGATGGGTAAACTGGCCCAGAAGCCGACCACCTTCAGCGACTTCGTCGCCGTGGCGCGCGACCTGGTCGCCGGCGGCTGGACCGAGCCACGGCGCCTCGCGATCCGTGGCGGCTCCGCCGGGGGCCTGCTCATGGGGGCGGTGATGAACCTCGCGCCCGAGTTGTTCCGATGCGTCGTGGCCGAAGTGCCCTTCGTGGACGCGTTGACCACGATGCTCGACGCGTCGCTCCCGCTCACGGTCGGCGAGTGGGAGGAGTGGGGCGATCCCGACGCGAGCGCGACGACGTACCGGACCATGAAGTCATACTCGCCCTACGACAACGTCCGGGCGACCAATGACGATGGGAGCGCGAGGGTCTACCCCCACCTCTTCGCGGCCGGCGGACTCAACGACTCGCGGGTCGGGTTCTGGGAGCCGGCGAAGTGGGTGTTGCGGCTGCGTGACGCCAACCCCGACAACGTCGCCTATCTCAAGACCGAGCTGGGCGCGGGCCACGGTGGACCGTCCGGCCGCTACGACTCCTGGCACGACGAGGCCCAGATCCTCGCCTTCGTCATCAGCGAGATCGACGCTTGAGTCACCCGCGGTCCAAGCGCGTCACCGTGAGCGAGCCCGGCGTGATCGACCACGGCGGGCTGGCCAGTGCCGCGTGGGTCACCGGCGCGCCCGACTGCGACGGCGTCTTTGACCACGGGTGACGCACCACCAGCAGCGCGCCGACGATCAGCGCGACGACGACCAGTGCCACCACGATCAGACGACGACGGTACGCGAAGGGGCTGCGATGGGCCGAACGGTTCAACGCCCACTGCACGTCGTGGCGGTGGGGTCCGATCGACGCGGGCTCCTCGGGACTGGACAGCTCCGCCTCGCCAAACACGTACTCGTGGGACGCCTCGAGGCGCAGTGGGGCCGGCTCGTGGTGCGGTGTCGGCGTCTCGCCGTCAAGGAGTCGGAACCGCTTCGCGGGCTGGTAGGGCGACGGGGGCGGGCCGAGCAGGGTGCCCGAGGAACTGAGCCGACGCTCGTCGCGACGGTACTTGCGCCAGCGCAACGCGCCCACCGCGATCAGGCTGACGGCGACGAGCGCCACCACCACTGCAATCGCCACGGTCATCGCACTCCGCTTCAGCGTCGCGGCCGGCCACGGTGGCCCACCACGAAAAAGCGTAGTGACTGGACGTCCCTAGGCGAGAGCGCTGAAGCCGGCGCGGTAGAAGACCAGGGGCTCGCCATCGTGGGCCGCCACGTAGTCGGCCCGCACGATCGCCACCTCGTGATCGCCGTGGGCGCGCACCGCGACGATCGGCCCTTCGACGTGCGCGATCGCGCCAACGAGCAGCGGCGAGCCGGCCGGTCCCGTCGTCCACTCGCCCGTGGCGAATCGGTCCGCACCCCTCGTGGCGAAACGACGGGCCGCCTCGATCTGGCCCTCAGCCAGGATGTTGATGCCCACGATGCCGTGCGCGCGCACCAGCGGCCACGACCGGCCGTCGACGGCCGCGGCGAAGGTCACGAGCTGGGGCTCGAGTGAGAGCGAGCCGAAGGTCTGGCAGGTGAAGCCGGCCGGTCCCTCGGGCGTCTGGGCGGTCACGACGACGACACCGGTGGCAAAACGGCCCACCGCCTCCTTGAAGTCGCTGATCGAGGGAGTGGTCACATCGGGACACTACCGGGGCCGTTCACCCGATCCGTACCCTCGGGTCGCCGACCAGTCGAACGGCGTCGCCGCGATGCTCGACCAGTCCGTCGACGACCAGGGACGCAACCAACCGTTCGACGCGCTCGGGGGTCTCTGACAACCGAGCCACCACGGCCTCGAGAGGGGCCGGCCCTTGGCGCAACGCGGCGACGATGCGACCGCGCACCTGGCGATCCGAGCCCGCAAATGCGCTCTGTCGCACCGAGACGGCAGCGCTGCGCGAGGCGGGATCCACGCCGCCCTCGGTTCGCCAGCGGCATCGTCGGGCCACCGGGCACGTCTCGCAGCGTGGCGTAGCCGTGCAGAACTGGGCGCCGAGGTCGAGCATCGCCTGGTTGTGCGCGGCGCTGTTGGTGCCGCGCGCGAGATCGTCGGCCAACCCTTGGGCTTCGGCGCGCCCGAGCGGGCGATTGGCGATCGCGCGCGCAAGGATCCGCCCGACGTTGGTGTCGAGCACGCCCACCGGCGCACCGAAGGCGAACGACGCGACGGCGTTCGCGCTGTAGTGCCCGACCCCAGGAAGCTGGCGCAACGCCGCGGGCTCGCGCGGCACGAGCCCGTCGAACTCGTCCACGATGGCGCGCGCCGCGTCCTGGAGGTACCCCGCACGCCGGTTGTACCCGAGCCCAGCCCACAACTCGATGACCGTCGACCGCGGCACCTTCGCGCACGCGTCAGGCGTGGGCAGGGTCTCGAGGAATCGGCGCCAGGGTTCGACGACGCGCCCGGCCTGGGTCTGCTGGAGCATGACCTCGCTCACGAGCACGGCCCACGGATCGCCACAGCCGATCCAGGGCAGGTCGCGGGCGATCGACGGCGCGCACGCCCGTAGCGAGCGCGTAAAGGGGTGCGCCGTCAGTCCCAGACCGACTCGCCGTAGGGGCGCTGTCGCACGGGCGCGAAGTCCCGCTTCCAGACCATGACCTTGCGTCGGAAGTAGCAGACCTCGCGGCCGTCCTGATTGAAGCCCTTGGTCTCGACGCGCACGATTCCCCGGTCGGGCTTGGAGGTCGATTCGGTGACGTCCAGCACCCGGGTCTCGGCGTAGATCGTGTCGCCGTGGAACGTCGGGAACCGGTGGATGAGGCTCTCGACCTCGAGGTTGGCGATGGCCGAACCGGACACGTCGGGCACGCTCATGCCGAGCACCAGCGAATAGACCAGATTGCCCACCACAACGTTGCGACCCTGGACGCTCTCGTGCTCGGCGAACCACGCGTTGGTGTGCAGCGGGTGGTGGTTCATCGTCATCATGCAGAACAAGTGGTCGTCGGCCTCGGTGATCGTCTTGCCCGGCCAGTGGCGCAGCACGTCACCAGGCGTGAAGTCCTCGAGGTAGCGGCCAAAGGGTCGATCAAACGTGGTCATGGCACCTATCTCCTTGGCTCGTGGGAACGACTACTCACTCGGCTGGGGCCGAGTGGTGAACGACGCAGTCGCCCCGGGCAGACTCTCGCCGTCGATCACCATGCGCCAGGTGAATCGCTGGCCCGGTGCGAGCGGGATGGGCCCGAAGTTCACCGCGATCGGCACGTCCACGGGCGTGCCGTGGGGCACGCCGACGGGCTCGCTCGCTGAGAAGTCGCCGCGAACCTCGATGCCCTGCATGCCCTCGGGGGTCTCGAACTGGACGAGCCGGCCGTCGGCGTCCTCGAGGAACAGCTCCCAGTGGTGGCTGAGGTCGAACTCGTGCGCGTCGACGCTGACCTTGACCGCGACCGCCGAGGGAACGGGGTCGGGTCCGGTCACCGACCAGCCGCCGCCGAGGATGTACAACTTCCCGTCGGCCACCTGGGCCGAGTCCGCCAAGAGCATCGTTACGTCCATCGGCCCAGCCTAACGTCGCCACTCGACCCGACCTTTTCCACCCGGTAGTTTGCATGTATGTCAACGCCCCCCAACCTGGACCAGCTCGCCGACCTGGTGGCAAGCGCACAGGCCGTCGTCGACGGCGCGACGACGCGACTGCGCGACCTCGGCGGTCCCGACCGTGAGCAGTCGCTCGCCTACGACCTCGCGCACGCGGCGAGCGCCATCGCGACCGCGCGAGCCAACCTCGAGTACGCGGCCTACGGGGAGACCGAGTCACGACTCGCCACCGCCTTTCTCGGTCTCGCCCTCAACGACCTCGCCCAGCGCGTGCTGGGACGCGAGGACCGCTGGGGGGTCGCTGGTGACTGGTTCGAGCCCTTCGGCTCCTTCGTCGCCGAGCAACGCGAGCCCAGTCGTCTCGCCGCGCTCGCCGAGACCCCCGGTGACAGTCACCTCGGCGAGGACTTCGAGATGGTTCGCGACTACTTCCGGCGCTTCGCCGACGACCAGATTCGTCCCCACGCCGAGCACATCCACCGCACCAACAGCGACATCCCCGAGTCGATCATCGAGGGACTTCGCGACCTCGGGGGCTTCGGTCTCTCGATCCCGACCGCTTACGGCGGCGACGCGAGCGGCGGCGCCTCGGAGTACGTCGCGATGGTGGTCGCCACCGAGGAGCTCTCGCGAGCGAGCCTTGGCGTCGGCGGCTCGCTGATCACCCGTCCCGAGATCCTGACGCGGGCCCTGCTCGCCGGCGGCACCGAGGAACAGAAGCAGCGCTGGCTACCGCACGTGGCCAACGCCTCGGTGCTCGCCGCGATCGCGGTGACCGAACCCGACTACGGCAGTGACGTGGCCAACATCACCACGACCGCCACCAAGACCGATGGCGGGTGGCTCATCAACGGCACCAAGACCTGGTGCACCTTCGCCGCGCGCGCCGACGTGCTCGTGCTGCTCGCGCGAACCGACCCCGACCGATCCAAGGCGCACCGGGGCCTCTCGCTCTTCCTCGTCGAGAAGCAACGCGGTGACAGCCACGGTTTCGTGCTTACCCAGGACAGCGGCGGCCGCCTGGAAGGTCGACCGATCGACACCCTCGGCTATCGGGGCATGCACTCCTACGAGGTCAGCTTCTCGGGCTGGTTCGTGCCCGAGGCGAACCTCGTCGGTGGCGAAGCCGGGCTCGGCCGCGGCTTCTACTACCAGATGGCGGGTTTCGAGAACGGCCGGATCCAGACGGCCGCGCGCGCCGTGGGCGTCATGCAGGCGGCCTACGAGGCCGCGTTGGCCTACGCCCGCGAACGGCGCGTCTTTGGCGCACCCATCATCGAGTACGAGCTCACCCGGGCCAAGCTCGGCACGATGGCCACGATCATCCAGAGCGCCCGCCAATTCGCCCTCGCGGTCGCCCGCCAGATGGGCGACGGCGGCGGCTCGATGGAAGCCTCAATGGCCAAGGCGTACGTCTGTCGGGCAGCCGAGTGGGTTACGCGCGAGGCCCTGCAGATCCACGGCGGGATGGGCTACGCCGAGGAGTACCCGGTCAGCCGCTACTTCGTCGACGCGCGGGTCCTGTCAATCTTCGAGGGAGCCGACGAGACGCTCTGTCTCAAGGTCGTCGCGCGACGATTGCTCGACCGGGACTGACCTAGTCGTCGATCGTGAAGGGCTGGTGCACGGCCCCGAGCGTGATGCCCGCCGAGTGCAGGTTGACCTTCTCGCCGCGTGCGCGCTGGGCGTGCATGGCCGCTCGCTCCCAGCGCTCCTCGACGCGCCCGTAGCGCCAGAACCCGAGGGCGCCGAGCCAAATGACGACGAAGAGGCCGACGATCGTGAAGCCGGCCTGGTTGATGTTGAAGGACGCGGCGAAGGACCAGAAACCACCGGTGAGCTTCAACTCACCCACCAAGACCTGGGCTAACTCCAGGGTGCCGATGTAGAGCGCCACGAACACGCTGAGTCCCGTGATCGTGATGTTGTAGTACACCTTGCGCACCGGCTTGGAGAACGCCCAGCCGTACGCGAAGTTCATGAACGAGCCGTCGATCGTGTCGAGCAGGCTCATGCCGGCGGCGAAGAGGATGGGCAGTGACAGGATCGCCCACAGCGGCAGCCCCGCGGCGACCGAGGTTCCCGCGAGGACGAGGAACGCCACTTCGGTGGCCGTGTCAAAGCCCAGGCCGAAGAGCACGCCGAGCGGGTACATCTTCCACGGCGCGTCGATGGACCGCGCGAGCGGGCCGAAGAAGCGCATCATGAAGCCCCGCGCGTTGAGGTGCTTCTCCAGCTCGGAGTCGTCGAACCGGCCCTGGCGCATCGCGATGAAGAGCCGAACGATGCTCACGAGGATGATGAGGTTCAAGATCGCGATGAGGTACAAGAAGCTGCCCGAGACGACCGTGCCGATCAGTCCGCCGTAGTGGTGCAACGGCGAGTGGGTGTTGCGGACCTGCGAGCCCAGCGCGCGCGCGCCCAAGCCAAGCAGCACTGTGAGTGCGAAGACCACCGACGAATGGCCGAGGGAGAAGAAGAAACCAACCGAGAGTGGTCGCTTGCCGTCGGCCATGAACTTGCGCGTCGTGTTGTCGATGGCGGCGATATGGTCCGCGTCAAAGGCGTGACGCATACCCAGGGTGTAGGCGAGGACGCCCGTGCCGACGCCGAGTGTCTTGCCCGAGTCGATCCCGAAGTGCCGCGTCGCGGCCACCAGCAACAGCGCGAAGCCCACGACGTGCAAGAGCGCGACGACGCCGAACATCGACGCCATGCGACGGCGCTCGAGTGGCGAGAACGACGCGCGCACTCGCCCCAGACGAGTGCCTTCAATGGTGGGCGCGGTCGACACGCCGTCACCTTAGTAGGAAGACCTCCTAATAAGACCGCTTACTTTGAGGAACGCTTCAGCCCCGCTCGTTCCCCTCTGGTCAGGAATTTCGTAGCCATCTTGCGACTCGCCTCGTCGATCATCTCGTCCCCGAACATGACGGCCCCGGTGTTGTTCTCATCGGTCGCCACGCGGTACGCCTCGAGGATGTCCCAGGCCTTGTCGAACTGCTCCTGGGTGGGCGAATAGACCTCGTTCAGCACGAGCGCCTGGTCCGGTGTCAGCGCCCACTTGCCGTCGTACCCGAGCACCCGAGTGCGCTGGGCGAACTCGCGCAGCGAATCGAGCTCGCGAATCTTGAGGAAGGGGCCGTCGATCACCTGGAGGCCATTCGCCCGGCCGGCCATCAGGATCCGCGAGAACACGTAGTTGAAGTGGTCGCCAGGGTATTCGGGAATGGCGACACCGCCGGTCAGCACCGGCATCTCGATCGAAGCCGCGAAGTCGGCGGGGCCGAAGATGATCGTCTCGAGCCGCGGGGATGCCGCACAGATCTCGTCGACGTTGATCAAGCCCCGCGCCGTCTCGATCTGGGCCTCGATGCCGATGTGGCCGACGGGCAGTCCGGCGTTTCGCTCGACCTGGGTCAAGAGGAGGTCCATGGCGACGACCTCAGCCGCCGTCTGCACCTTGGGCAGCATGATCTCGTCGAGTCGATCGCCGGCGTTGCCGACCACCTCGATCACGTCGCCGTAGGTCCAGGGCGTGTCCCACGCGTTGACGCGCACGCACAGCACCCGCTCGCCCCAGTCCTGGTCGCGGATGGCCGCGACGACCTTGGCGCGCGCGGCGACCTTCTCATTGGGCGCGACCGAGTCCTCCAGATCAAGGAAGGTCATGTCGGCGACCGCGGTCGGCGCCTTGGCGAGGAATCGGTCCGAGGAGCCGGGGGTGGACAGGCACGAGCGCCGCGGAAGGTTGCGTGAGCGTTGGGACATGGCAGAGAGCCTATTTCTGTGCCGCAACGAGCCGCGACCACGCCCCCATCGAGGCGCAGAGGACACTACTGATCAGGTACTTTCAATCTTATTTTCGCAATGACCGGGCCAACGACCTCCTCGAGCCGGTAGCGTGGTGCGCGTGACTGACGTCGAGCGCCTCGCGCGCCACTCGACGCTACGGCCGACACGAGGGCTTAAGCGACTACCGATGCGGGGACTCATTCTCGCCGCGGCGATGGTCGCGACGACGGCGGTACCGCTCACCGCGAGTGCCTCGGGACTGACCAACGCCCGCTCCGAGGCCGCCACGCTCTACCGGCAGATTCAGACGATTGACAATCGCGTCGGCTACCTCGGCCAGAAGTACGACATGACGTTGATCACGCTGCATCACATCACCAACGTCATCGCCAACACCAAGTCGATCGTCGCCCAGATCCAGCGCGACCTCGCCAAGGGCAACAGCCAGCTGCAGGCCGACGCGATCTTCGCCTACGTGACCAACGGGTCCGCCGCCAGCAACAACCCGCTCTTCTCGAAGAACGCCTCGAACATCGGCGCCACCAACGTCTACAACCAACTCGCCGCCGGCAACGTCTCCACGACCCTCGCGAACCTCAAGAGCTATCGCATCAAGTTGACCCAGGAACGCTCGATCCTCGCCAGTGAGGACCGCAAGGCCGCCAACGCCGCGCGCACGGCCGCGCGCGCCTTCCACGAGTCCAAGATCCTCCAGGCCACCCTGCAGAACACCTTGAGCAAGGTCAAGGGCCAGATCGCCTACTTCATCAGCCAGCAGGAGGCGGCCGCGGCCGCCCAGTCAGCCAGCGCGCTGCGTAACGCCCAGCCTCAGGCCAACTTCCCCGCCCCGCCACCCGACTCGCGCGCCAACATCGCGATCCGGGCCGCGATGTCGTTCCTCGGCGTGCCCTACGTCTGGGGCGGTGCGTCTCGCTACGGCGTCGACTGCTCGGGCCTGGTCATGCTCGCCTACGCGGCCGCGGGCATCTTCCTGCCCCACTACTCCGGCGCTCAGTTCGCCGACACGATGCGCGTCCCGCTCATCGACATCCAGCCCGGCGACCTGTTGTTCTACGGCTACAACGGCGACCAGCACGTGGCCATGTACATCGGCCACGGTGAGATGATCGAGGCGCCGTCGGCGGGTTACACGGTGCACATCACCCCGGTTCGCCTCGGCTACGGCTTCGCCGGTCTCGGTCGGCCGCGCGCCTAGGGCGTGAGCGCCTTCCCGACGTCCTTCCACGTCGGTCCCCTCACCTTTCACGTCTACGGGTTCGGCCTGGCGATCGCGGCCTACGTCGCGTTTCTCTATAGCCGCAAGCGCCTCGAGCGCGCCGGCTTTGACGTTCGCCACTACGGCGCCTTCGCCGGGGTACTGGTCGTCGCGGCCCTGATCGGCGCCCGTGCCGCGCACATCGCGACGAACTGGGCCTACTACGCCGGGCACCCGGGTCGATGGATCGCGCTCTGGCACGGCGGCCTGGCGAGCTTTGGCGGCATCGCCACGGCCGTGCCCGTGGCCCTGGTGCTGCGACGACGCTGGTGGCCGGGCACGTCGCTCGCCCGCTTCGCCGACGCCGTCGTGCCGGCGCTCGTGGCTGGCTGGGCCCTCGGCCGACTGCTCGGTCCCCAGTTCATGGTCCAAGGCGGAGGCCACCTGACTCACCAGTGGTTCGGCATGCACTACGTCGGCCAGGTGGGCAAACGCGTCCCCGTGCCGATCATCCAGGCACTGGAGGATGGCTTGCTGTGGCTCGCGCTGTTGTGGGCCCAGCGCCGCGGCGTCGGGCGCGTCGCCGGTGTGCTCGCGGGGATCGCCATGGTGGTGTGGGGTCTCGTGCGTGCCCTGGACGAGCGACTCCTGCTCGGCCAGCAGTCGCACAGCGGATCCATCGGCGTGCAGCTGGCAGCCGTCGCGCTCGCCGCGATCGGCGCCGTGCTCATCGTCCGTCAACTGCGCGCCGATCGGCGCGGCGCCGCCGGTCAGCCGATCGGTTCGAACCGGGCGGTGAAGTGACGCAGCGCGGCGGGCTCGTAGACCATGCGGTAACCCGGTAGCGACGACGCCTCCTTGGCGACCGCGGACACGACTTCGATGACGTAGTCGATGTGGCTCTGGGTGTAGGTGCGCCGCGGGATGGCGAGACGCACGAGCTCCATGGCGGCCGGTCGCTCACTGCCGTCGGGTTGGCGTCCGAACATGACCGTGCCGATCTCGACCGAACGAATGCCGCCAACCTCGTACATCGCGACCGACAACGCCTGGCCGGGATAGTGCAGTGGGTCGATGTGCGCGAGCAGCGACTTCGCGTCGATGTAGACCGCGTGACCGCCGATCGGCTTGACCACGGGAACCCCGGCCCGATCCAGCGCGTCGCCGAGGTAGGCCGTCGAGCGGATCCGGTAGCGCAGGTAGTCCGGGTGGACTGCCTCCTTCAGGCCCTGGGCCAGCGCCTCGAGGTCACGTCCGGCCAAGCCACCGTAGGTGGGGAACCCCTCGGTGAGGATCAGCAGGTTCCGGCACCGCTCGGCGAGCGAGTCGTCATTGAGCGCCAACCACCCGCCGATGTTGCCGAATGGGTCCTTCTTGGCGGACATGGTCATGCCGTCGGCCAGTGAGGCCATCTCGCGCACGATGTCTGCGACCTCGCGGTCACCCTGCCCGGCCTCGCGCTCGTGGATGAACCACGCGTTCTCCGCGAAGCGGCAGGCGTCGAGGAAGAATGGCACGTCGTAGCGACGACAGACCTCGCTCACGGCGCGAAGGTTCGCGAGCGACACGGGCTGCCCTCCGCCCGAGTTGTTGGTGATCGTCACCATGACCACGGGCACGTCATCGCTCCGTTCGCGAAGCACGGCCTCGAGGGCCTCGACGTCCATGTTGCCCTTGAAGGGGTGGACCAGGGACGCGTCGTGCCCTTCGGCGATCACCAGGTCGAGCGCCTCGGCGCCCGTTGCCTCGACGTTGGCCCGCGTGGTGTCGAAGTGGGTGTTGTTGGGCACGACCTTGCCCGCACCGCCGAGCGCGCTGAACAGGATCTTCTCGGCCGCACGGCCCTGGTGGGTCGGGATGACGTGACGGAACGGGAAAAGCTCCTTCACGGCGGCTTCGAAGCGGAACCACGACGGCGAGCCGGCGTAGCTCTCGTCACCGTGCTGGATCGCCGCCCACTGGTCACGCGACATCGCCCCGGTGCCCGAGTCGGTCAGGAGGTCGATCAGCACGTCCTCGGCGCGCAGGTTGAACAGGTTGTACCCGGCGTCGCGGATGGCCACGGCCCGCTCGGCCGCCGAGGTCATGCGCAGTGGCTCAACCGAGTGGATACGGAAGGGCTCGATGATCGTTGAAAAGGTGTGCTCCATGGTTTCGATCGTACGCCGGGCGCAACGCGCGCCCGATCGGCTACCAGAGCGAGTTCCACTCCTCGTCGGTCAACCTCGCCAGTTCTGTCGCCGGCGTCGCCGTCACGTCGATCACCTGACGCTCGTCACTGACGTACGAGACGTGGTCCAGGCCCAGCCGACGCCACGGTCCGAAGAGCTGGCGGTTGGCGAACTGGTTCGAATAGATCCCGCGCACCAGCAGAGTCGAATCAGATGCGGCCACTACGACCGCCGGCCGCTGCTTCGCGCGAACGTCGGGCATGGCCGGATCGATGGAGTCGAAGGGGATCTCGACGCTCACCACGGTCCCCGCCTTCACGTGGTCAACGTCGACGAGCCGGGCCTCGGCGGGCGTGAGCGTGACCCGGCGACGCACGACGACCACGGAGGACATGGCGGGGCTTTCGGGCGGCTTCGGGGTATCGGGGCCAGCTGCTGCTCGGGCCTTGGTGGGACGTGGCGGTGGTGGCGACGCTGGCTTCTTCTTGTTCTTGGCCGCCTCGCGCCGTTGACGCCGGGCCTCGCGCACCGCGGGATTGACGTCCTTGGGGGTGAGCAGCGAACCAGTCGGTTCGACGACGGCGACCTCGGGCAGCGCGAACTCCTCGCGCTCCTCGATCAGACGCCGACAGTGCTCCGCTGCGGGAAACTGCTCGCCGATCGCGAAGGCCAGCAATGCCGCGAGGTCGCCATCGGACACGCCTTCGGCTCGCATCGCGTCAACCGCGACGGCCATCTCGTCATACGTCGGCCGCTCCGAGTGCTCGCCGAGCAGTTCGATGATTCGATCGAGGCTGCGCGCGACGAGCAATTCCAGCAGGGCGCGCACCGCGACGAGCGGAGCGCTGGCAACAAATGACGCGACGTCGCGGCGCTGCTGGAGCCCGCGCAGCGGCATGCCGACGGCCGGCGAGATCTTCGTGCTCGGGCGAAGGTCGAGGGCGGCGGCGACCTCAAGCACCACTGCCTCGTCGAGGCGTGCGAGTCCTCGGCGCAGCGCATCGGCCGGTGTCAGAGCGTTGGCCGTCATGACCGACCTCCGTCTCTCCGCGGCGACGGGTCCTTGTGGGTGGCGAGCGTGCTCGCGGCTACGGGGGCAAAAAGTGGTGCGGCGACGTGTGGCGACTCTTGTGCCACGCGCGGAGATCGGTCCCGGAGAAGTTCGGTCATGGACCACCACTCTACGGCGGGGCGCCGATTCGATTGATGGTCGCTCACGACGTCGTTGGTCACACACGACGATTCGAGCGGTCAGGGGCGTGTTGGGGACTCTTTACTTGGCGACACTCTGCTGCAAGGCTGAACGCGGTGGCGGATGCCAATTACTACGAGATCTTGGGTGTCACGCCCGGAGCGACGCCCGAGGAGATTCGTGCGGCCTACCTCGAACTCGTGAAACGAGTGCACCCCGACTCGGGCGGCAATGAGGCGCTCTTCCGATCCGTCAATGCGGCGTACGAGACCCTGAGCGATCCAGGACGACGAGCACGATACGACCGGAACGGCTTCCTTGACGCCGACGCGCCTCCAACGGACGCGGCCGCACCAGGTTGGCGGCGCACGGATGGGCCGACCGACGGCAACGGCGCGAGCGCGACGTCAGAACCGGGGACGAGGAGCGACTCGGCGACCGGTGGCGCATCGGGTGGTCCGGCCCCGGGTCCTCCGCCCAGCGCACCGCCGGCGTCCGACACCGGGGAGGGACAGCACGGGACTGGCCCGTCATGGTCGCACATCGCCAGCGGAACAATTCTTCGTATGGCCTCTGCCAATCCCTCGATTGCCACGTTCGGCGCGGGTGTCGCGCTCGTCGTGTTCGGCACTCATTTGGGCTCGGCCGCTCCCAGCTCGCTGCTCGTCGGCTTCGCGTTAGCGGTCGTCGGCCTCCTCGGCATCGCCGGTCGCGATGCGGCCGCCAGACGCGAGACGAACGAGCGCGCCAGCATCGGCAACCTTGGCGACGCCTCGGACGCCGAATTTGAGCAGCGGCTCGTCTCCGCCTTTCGTCACGTTGGCTATACCGTCTATCAGCGGCGGGGACGAGAGGACGATGACGTCGACCTCGTGTTGGACCTCCCGGGTAGTCGTACCGTCGTCCAGGCGCGGCGATGGTACGCCGCAGTTGATCCCGCCGTCATCAAAGAGACGATCGCGAGTCGCTCCCACTACGACGCCCAACACGCCATCGTCGTATCAACAAGCGGCTTTACGAAGACCGCCGTCGATGTGGCCACGGCGAACCACGTCGAGACGTGGAACGCGAATCGGCTATCGGAATTCATCGCTGCCCAAGAGCTCGGCCCGACGCGAACTGGAACGTCGCTCCTCGGTCGAGAGCTGCGGTACGGCACCCCGGTGGTCCTGCGACGCAGCCTCGCGTTCCTCGCCGGCATGGCGGCCACGGGGGCGTCGACGAAGAAACGACGACGCAAGAGGTAGGGATGGGTGCGCGTGACGACCTCGAAGCGGTGCGCAATGGCCAACTGGCAACACGCGGCCCCGCGATGGTTAACTTCGCGCCGGCGCAGGCCGTGGGCTTTGACATCGTGCCGAGCGTCGTTCGCAACGAACTCTTCGCTACGAGGACGATTGGCACGAGGGCCATCAGTGCGAGCGCCCACGATCTGGTCGTTCGTCGTCGACCCGACGGTGCCCTCTATCAGTCGTGTGAGGCGTGGTGGGGAGACGACTTGGGAGCAGTACTCGACACGGTTCGTCGCCCGATGGCGCATCGCGACGGGCGGTCGTACTCGCCCAGCGGGCCGTGGACGGTGAGCGGAACGCTGTACCAGTTCGGCGCCGTGGACGGCCTCGAACGGTCGGCGTGGCAGTTTGATGGGTCATCAGTGCGAGAGAGAACGCACTCGTCGCCCACCACGACCGTAGAGCCACTCGATCTACTGCCACCAGAGGTCACCGCGCCGATCCGTGGCGGCCTGAGCGACGTTTGGCGCGAACATTCCAGGGATCGGGCGACCGAGTACCTCACCGCGATCCGCATCCTCGACCATCGAGTCTTGTTGCTCGAGGCGCATCGCACGGCGCGACGCCTCACTGCGTTAGTCAGTGCGGCGTGGGAACTCACGACGTTCGACGCGCCCATTGCCGCGCGCTCGCCAATCAGCTTCACGTGCATCGACGACGGCCCAACACCGATGCTCGATCGGCGAGGCATTTAGCAAGGCCATCGTCGCCAATGCGTCGCTCGAACCCCTCGACGGCCTTGGGTCGCGTAGAAGGTGAATTGCGCACCTGTATGGTCAGGGGATGCGGTCGAAATTCGAGCGATGGCGTCCCCGTGCGCGACGGGGCCAGTCCGACTCTCCCCGGAGCCACGCGTGCCACCAACGGTCCTGATCGTCGAGGACGAAACCAAGCTTCGCGATCTCATTCGCTCGTTCCTCGAGCGCGAAGGCATCACGGTACTATCGGCCGCGACCGGCGCCGAGGCCCTGGCGCTCGCGTCGCACTCGGAGCCCGACCTCGTCGTGCTGGATCTGGGGCTGCCTGACATATCGGGTCTGGACTTGGTCACCGAGCTCCGTCGAGGCTCAGACGTGCGGGTGCTGATTCTGACCGCCATGTCGAGTGAGGAGGACCGGATCAGGGGGCTCGAGCTGGGCGCGGATGACTACGTCACCAAGCCATTCAGTCCACGTGAACTCACGCTGCGGGTCCAGGCGATGTTGCGTCGTGGTCGGGGCCCTGACGAAGGATCCCACCAGCGCTCGTTCGGCAACGGACTACTCGAGATCGACGACGATCAGCACGAGGTCCGGGTGCGCGGCGTCCCGATCAGCCTGTCGCGCACGGAGTGGGGGCTGTTGAACGAACTCGCGAGGACGCCCGGACGCGTCTACTCGCGCTACGAACTGGTGAACGCCGTGCGCGGCTACGAATGGGGAGGCTATGAACGGGTGATCGACTCACACGTCAAGAACCTGCGACGCAAACTCGGTGAGGACTCTGCGCACCCCCAGATCATCGAGACGGTGCTCGGCATCGGGTATCGCCTCATGCCCCGCCGAGACGGCTCGTGACCACGTCGCCGGTGGATCGACGCTCCGAGTGGCTGGGACCGGTCGGACGCAGGCTCGCCATTGGCTCGATGCTCATCGCGATGACGTCGGTCGTCGCCCTCGCCGTGGCCACGGTCTGGCTGACTGACAGCGACATCACCAGTGCGGGCAATGACAACGAGCGTACGAGTACCACCGCACTCGTCTCGTCCATTCGGACCGCCTACGCGCGCGATCACGACTGGAAACCATCGGACTTGTCGGCCTCGACGGAACTCGCCCAGGCAATGGGACTGGGACTGACGGTGCGGGTGCACGGCAGCACCTACGTGTCGCTGGCACCACCATCGGGTGGAGGTCCGACCCGAAGCGTGCCAGTCAAGGTCAATGGCCAGACGATCGCAACCGCCACCATCTCCTTCCCCGCTTCGGGCCTGCTGCCCGAGGAGGTGCGGTTCCGTCACTCAATCGAGCAGTCGCTGGCGATCGCTTCGGGACTCGCCCTGATCATCGCACTCGCGACCGCTATCTTCGGCTCTCGGTGGCTCGTGCGTCCCCTGCGCTCACTGACCTTGGCGACACGCCGGCTGGCGAGCGGTGATCACTCCAGTCGCGCCACCAACATTCGAGGGACCGGCGAAGTGGCTGAGCTCGCCATGGCATTCAACGGGCTCGCGGAGAAGCTCGAGCACGAAGACCACCTTCGTCGAACACTGGTCGCGGACCTCGCGCACGAATTGCGGACACCGCTGTCAGTACTGAAGGCGCAGATCGAGGGCATTTCGCTCGGCGTGATCGAGCTCGACCAGCACGCGGTCACCGCGCTCGGCGAGGAAGTCGAGCACGTCAATCGGCTCGTCGAGGACTTGAGCGTTCTCTCATCGGCCGAGGCCGCTGGACTGGCCCTCAACTTTGAGACAGTCGACCTCGCGCGCGTCACGTCCAACGCCGCGGCTCGCCTCGCGCCGCGCTACATCGCCAAGGGCGTGAACCTCGAAGTGCAGTTCAGCCCCGCCGCGGTCAAGGGCGACCCCAACCGCCTCGAACAGATTGCCGTCAACCTCCTGTCAAACGCCGTGAAGTTCACGCCTCCCGGTGGCACGGTCTGGGTCCGTGTCTGGGGCGATGATCACGAGGGAGTTCTAACGGTCACCGACACCGGGCGAGGGATTCCCGAGGACGAGCAGCGTCTCGTCTTCGACCGATTCTTCAGGGGCGCGAGCGCTCGGGACACGCCAGGTAGCGGTATCGGGCTCGCGGTGGCGTCATCGCTCGTCCACGCGCACCAGGGAACGATCTCGATCGAGAGTTCACCGGGCTCTGGAAGCACCTTTACGGTGCGCCTGCCTCGAGCCTGAGTTCCCGCACCCAAAATTCCACACAACCTCCACACCACCCACACCGCGGTGCCACGCCCGTCGTGTCTCATGAGGTGGCTACGCGAGCGCTCGTCGGACAAGCCGACACGGTGACTGTCGCGAAGGAGAACAGGCATGAACGGAAGGTGCGTTGTTACCGGAGCCGCGGGCTTCATCGGATCGCGACTGACACGATTGCTGCTGGTCGAAGGCTGGGACGTCGTAGGCGTCGACGCGTTCACCGATTCCTACGATCCGACTGAGAAGCTCGCGCGCGCGGAGGCACTGCGCACGCATCCTCACTACCGTCACGTCACGGCTGACGTCGCCGAGTGCGACCTCGGCGCCATCGTGGACGGCGCCGAGGTCGTGTTCCACCTGGCGGGACGGCCCGGCGTGCGCGACAGCTTCGACATTCCCGTGAAGTACCACCACGACAACGTGGTCGCCACCACGTACCTCGTTGCGGCCGCTCGTCGATCGGCGTCGGTGCGCCGCCTGGTCTACGCCTCATCGTCCTCGGTCTATGGGAACGCGCCACTCCCCTTCACCGAGAATGGTCCGACGGCGCCCCTGTCGCCGTACGGCCAGACCAAGCTCGAGTCGGAACGCCTGTGCCTCGAGGCCAACGGCACAGACCTCGAGACGACCGCGTTGCGCTACTTCACGGTCTACGGTCCTGGTCAGCGCCCCGATATGGGGCTTCGTCGCTTCGCCGAGGCCGCCCTCGACGGTCGCCCGATTCGCCTCTTCGGCGACGGCACGCAGAGCCGGGACTTCACCTACGTCGACGACATCGTGCGCGCCACCCGCCAAGCCGCGGACGCCGACGTCGCCGGACTCGCGGTCAACGTGGGCGGTGGATCCAGGATCACGCTCAACGAGGTGTTCGAGCTGCTCGGCGAGCTAACCGGTGGCCCGGTGTCGTTGCAGCGCGAGCCCTTCGCCCGGGGCGACGCGCGCCACACCGGCGCCGACCTCACCCTCGCGCGCGAACGGCTCGAGTTTGCCGCGCGCACGGACTTCGCCGACGGCTACGCCGCGGAGGTTGACTGGCTCCGCGAGCGAAGCCTCGTGACGCTGCGGAGCGCGTGATGAGCCAGACCGAAGCGCTGCGCCGTGTCCTGCTCTACGCCCACGACACCTACGGCCTCGGCCACTTGCGACGCAACCTGGCGATCGCCGCGCACCTGTTGGCAACACACCCGGGACTCCAGGTTGTCTTGATGACTGGCTCTCCCGTGGCTGGACACTTCGCCATCCCCGAGCGACTGACGCTGGTCCAGCTGCCACCGGTGGTCAAAGTTGGCGTCGAAGAGTACCGATCACACGATGATCGATGGGACATCGATCTCGTGAGGCGTACCCGCAGCGCGATCATGGTCGACACCGCGCTGCGGTTTCGCCCCAATGTCCTGCTGGTGGACCACGCCCCCATCGGCATGAAGGGCGAGCTCGTTCCGGTCTATGACGCGCTGAAAACCCACTCGCCGAGCACGCGAATCGTGCTCGGACTCCGCGACGTCCTCGACGACCCCGAGACCGTGCGCCAGCTCTGGCAAACCCAGCGCGCCTACGACGCGCTCGAGGACGTGTTCGACCGGATTCTCGTCTACGGGAACCACGACCTCTTTGACGTCGTGTCCTCCTACGGCCTGTCCACCAGTGTCGCGTCCAAGCTCACCTACTGCGGCTACGTGAGCCGCCAGCTCCCCGGCGGCGCGGCGCCGATGCGGGAAGATTTCGTTCTCGGCACCGCGGGCGGTGGCGGCGACGGCGTCGAGGCGCTGTCGGCGACGCTCGCGGCGTGCGCGGCGCTCGGCGTGGCCTGTCGAATCGTGACCGGGCCGCTCATGAGCGCCACCGACCGAGCGAGGCTGATCCGCGAGGCGAGTGTGGACCCGCGGGCCTCGGTCACCGAATTCCTACCCGACGCCGACGCCACCATGGCCCGCGCCCGCGCCGCGGTGACCATGGGTGGTTACAACTCACTCTGCGAGCTCGTTGCGAGCGCCACGCCCACCGTCGTGGTTCCACGGATCTACCCGCGCCGCGAACAGGCCATCCGGGCCGAACTCTTCGCGGCCCGCGGTGCGGTCGCCGTCGTCTCACCGGGAGCCGATCTGGCTCGGCGCATCTATCAAGCCCTGCGCGGGGCCATCGATCAGGGACCTCGCACCGGCCCCAGTCCCATCGACCTCGGCGGCCTGGCCGAGATCGAGCGGGCGCTCGACGCCGAGGCGCGCCTGGGCCGAACGCGTGACGCCGCGGCGCACACCAGCGTGAACTCAGTGGGGACGCCGGCGTGAGCACGACGGTGACCTATCTCACCAAGCGGTTCCCCCGACTCTCCGAGACGTTCATCCTCGACGAGATCATCGGACTCGAACAGGCGGGCGTGCCGCTACGGCTCTACGCCATCGCGGATCCTCACGAGGACCTCGTCCAGCCCGACGTCGCGCGCGTGACGAGTCCCGTGACCTACCTGCGGGCCGAGGGCGGGTCGCGCGAGCGCGTGCGCGTCGCGTTCGCGACCCTGCGCGCACACGCGCGACTCCTACGTCGAAGACCACGCCGCTACCTCGGTCTGCTCGTCTACATTGCTCGAGAACGCCGACACGTCTCGACACTCGTCAACTTCGCCCAGGCGGGCCGACTGACTGTCCTGATCGAGGCCGAGGGGGCGCGCCACGTGCACGCCGCCTTCGCCCACGGCCCCGCCTCCGTCGCGCACTTCGTGCACTTACTCAGCGACTTGCCCTTCAGCTTCTCCGCGCACGCCAAGGACATCTACGTCTCCTCCCCGGACCTGCTGGCGCGCAAGATCCAAGACGCCAGCTTCGTGCTCACGTGCTCGCGCTCGGCCCACGACGCCATGGTGGGTGTCGCTGACGCCGATGCGGCCAAGGTCCTCCTCGCCCACCACGGCGTCAACACTGAGCGGTTCGCACCCTCCGAAGCGACCGCACCGGCACACAACGGACCGATGCGGATCCTGGCGGTCGGTCGACTCGTCCCCAAGAAGGGCTACCCCGTTCTGCTCGGCGCCATCGGTGTCCTCGTGAACGAGGGTCGCGACGTCGACTGCTCGATCGTGGGCGCCGGGCCCGAGCGTGACGAGTTGGCCGCGCTGGTGGCGAGTCTCGGCATCGGCGATCGCGTGCACTTCCTCGGCGCCCTATCGGCCACCGGCGTTGCCGCCTCGTATCACGGGGCCGACGTCTTCGTCCAGGCCAGCGTGGTCATGGCCAACGGCGATCGAGACGGCATTCCCAACTCGCTACTCGAGGCGATGGCGAGCGGCCTCGCGGTCGTCGCGAGCAACGTGGCCGGGATCCCCGAAGTCGTCACCGCCGACGCCGGTCTCCTGGTCGCACCCGGGGACGCCGAGGCGCTCGCTCGCGCACTGGCGCGACTGCAGGACGAAGAAGGGCTCCGGGAAGGGTTGGGTCAGGCGGCGCGGCGCCACATGGTCGAGTCGTTCGATCGCCGAGCCTGCGCCTCGGCGATCGCCCCCCTCTTTGACGCCACTCGGTCGGTCGCCGCACCCGTGCGCGGAGGCGCCCGCTCGTGATCGGACGTTTTCGCTCGCACATCCGACCGGTTCGCGCGATGCTCGGGGCGGGGCTCGCCGCCAGCGTGCTCGCCGCCGTCATGCAGTGGCTCATCCCCTGGCCGCTCAAGTTCATCTTCGACAGCGTCCTGGGCCACCGCACGCTCCCGTCGTGGCTGCACTGGATGCCCCATCAGCGCTCGGGACTGCTCGTTGCGATGATGCTCGCGATGATTGCAATCGCGGCCGCGCTCGCGGTCTCGGACTACTTCTCGACGCGGCTCATGGCCACGGCCGGCCAGCGCGTCGTGCTCAACATTCGCCGGGAGCTGTTCGACCACCTCGAGGCTCAGTCCCCCCAGTTCCATCAGAGCCGGCGCACCGGCGACCTCCTCGCCCGACTGGGCGGTGACGTGCAGGCGATCCAGAGCGCGGTGATCAACGCCGTGCCGACCCTCGTACGAAACGTCCTCACCCTCACCGGAATGATCGCGATCATGCTGATCGTCGACTGGCGCTTCGCGCTGCTCGCCATGACCTTGGTGCCACTGCTCTTGTGGGCGACGCATCACTACCTCGCTCGAATCAAGGCCTACCAGCGCCTGGCGCGGCGCTCCGACGGCGACGCCAACGCGGTGGCCCAGGAAGTGCTGAACGCGATGACCGTGGTGCAGGCCTTTGGCGCCGAGGCCGTCGAGGCCGCCCGCTACGGCGAGGCGACGGAGCGAGGACTCGAGCAGAATCGCCGCGCCATCGTCGCCCAGTCGCAGTTCACGCCGTTGATGACCCTGGCGATGTCGCTGTCCACTGCGATGGTGTTGTACTTCGGCGCCCGTGACGTGATCGCCGGCAGTCTCACGGCGGGCGACCTGCTGGTGTTCACGGCCTACCTGCGCGGCATGTACAGCCCCGTGCGCCAGCTCTCGAAGTTGGCCGGCGTCGTCGGGCGCGCCCACGCGGCCGCGGAGCGTGTCGTCGAGCTGCTCGACACGCACGAAGAGGTTCCCGAAGTCCCCGAACCACGCCATCTCGCCCGCGTCCGCGGCGAGATCGTCCTGGCCGACGTGTCGGTGGCCTACCCGGGCGGCACCCCCGTAATCAGTGGCGTCTCGCTGCACCTCGACCCGGGAACGCGCCTCGCCCTCGTGGGAACCACCGGCTCGGGCAAGAGCACCCTCGTGCGCCTCCTGCCACGGTTCCTCGACCCGACTTCTGGCGCGGTGTACCTCGACGGCGTGAAACTCACCGATCTGGCGCTCGCCGACCTTCGCCGTCAAATCGCCTACGTGCCCCAGGAGCCGTACCTGTTCCGCGCGCCGGTCTGGGAGAACATCGTCTACGGGTCCGTCGAACTCGGCCGGACGGGCGCCATCGGGGCCGCACGACGTGCTGGCCTGCACGAACTGATCGAGTCCTTTCCCCAGGGCTACGACACGCTCGCGAGCGAGCGCGGGCAGTCCCTCTCGGGCGGGCAGCGCCAGTGCATCGCGATCGCGCGCGCCATGGCGCGAAACGCGCCCATCCTGTTGCTCGACGAGCCCATGACAGGCCTCGACGCGGAACTCGAGTCGACCGTGCTCGGCGCGATTGACCTGGTCGCCGCCGGCCGAACGAGCATCATCGTGAGCCACCAGTTGTCGCGCCTCGGCGCCGTCGACCACATCGCCGTCGTGAGCGACGGACGCATCGACGAGTCTGGCACGCACGCCCAGCTGATGAACCAACGACGCCTGTACTGGCGCCTTCGCCGGCTGCAGGCCGACGAGCTCGCCAGCCCCGCCGTACCGCGCGAGACAGCACACGCCCACCAACTCGTCAAAGGAGAGGCATGAGAGACCAGACACGAGGACCGGCCACCAACCCCGTCGCGGCCACGACGGTCTGTGTCATCGGCGCCGGCTACGTCGGGCTCACCGCGGCCGCCTGCCTCGCCGAGCTCGGCCACGAGGTTCGCTGTGTCGAGTCGGACCCGCTGCGCCTGGCCGCGCTCACGCGCGGCGAGATCCCGATCTACGAGCCCGGCATCGAGGAATTGGTCGCGCGCCACACGGGCTCGGGCCGACTCACCTTCACCGCCGACACCGCCGTCGCCATGGACGGCGTGGCGGTGGCCATGCTGTGCGTCGGAACGCCACCGCGCTCCGACGGCGAACCAGACCTGCGCCAGCTAGGCCGGGCGGCGACCGAGGTCGCCGCCTGCGCGACGACCAACGTGGCGCTCGTCGTGAAGAGCACCGTGCCCCCGGGCACGTGCGAGGCGCTCGAGCTCTTCGTGGGCGGCCAGGCTCGTGAGGGGGTCCGGGTTCGCGTGGTGTCCAACCCCGAGTTCCTTCGCGAGGGTCGGGCGGTGTGGGACTTCTTCAACCCCGACCGAGTCGTCGTCGGCGCGGACGACCCCAATCTCGGCCAATTGGTCGCTGACCTCTACCCCTCGGACTGGCCCCTCATCGAGTGCAGTCGTCGTAGCGCCGAACTGGTGAAGTACGCGTCCAACACCTTCCTCGCCGTAAAGATCTCCTTCGCCAACGAAGTCGCTGCCCTGTGCGAGGCGCTCGGCGCCGAGACCGACAAGGTCCTGGGCGGCGTGGGACTCGACGCGCGCATCGGCCAGGCATTCCTTGCCCCGGGTCCCGGATTTGGCGGCTCGTGCCTGCCCAAGGACCTGTCGGGCTTCATCGCCGTCGCCGAGTCCGCCGGGCGTCCGGCCGAAGTCGCTCGCGCGGCCCAGCGCGCCAACGACGCCGCGCAGGTCAGTGTCATCGCCAAGGTCGAGTCCGCCCTCGGGTCGCTGCCGGGGCGCACGGTCACCGTGCTCGGACTCGCCTTCAAAGCGGGTACCGACGACACCCGCTTCTCGCCGGCACTCGCCCTCGTTCGCGGTCTGGCGCTACGCGGGGCGCGGGTGCGCGTGCACGACCCCATCGCCACGGTGTCCGATCCCGCGGTGTGCCAGCTCGACACACCCTACGACGCCGCGCAGGGATCGGACGCGCTCATCGTCGCCACGGGTTGGCCCGAGTATCACGACTTGGACCCGACGAAGTTGCGCGCGGTGATGGTGGGACACGTGATCGTGGATGCGGTCGGCGTCACCGCAATCGAACCGTTGCACGACGTGGGCTTTGACGTCTACGGGGTCGGCCGCGGGCTCGCCACGAGCTTCGCCCCCGTCCTGTGGCGACCACTCGAATGGATGCTGGACGCCGGCCAGCCGAGCACGATCGCAGCCCGTGAGCGTTGACGTCACGGGGCGTCCCGCCCTGCTCTTCTATTCGCAGCACTCGGTCGGTCTCGGACACCTCGTTCGCTCACTCTCGGTGGCCGAGGCACTCGCGGGGCTCTTCCGAGTCGTGCTCGTCAGCGGTGGTCCAGTCCCGCCAGGCCTAATCGTTCCCCCGAGCGTCGAACTCGTCGCCTTGGACCCCATCGGCGCACGGGGCGGGGCCGACGCCACGCTCGCGAGTCTCGACCGCGAGCTGACGCTCGAGCAGGCGTGGAATCGACGACTGGACACGCTGCTCAACCTGCTCACCGCGTTGGGCCCCGCGGCACTGGTCGTGGAGCTCTTCCCCCTGGGACGTCGCAAGTTCGCCCGTGAGATCATCCCGCTCCTCGAACACGCCAGGTCGCTCGACGAGCCACCGGCGATCGTCTGCAGCGTGCGTGACATCCTGGTCGCCGGGGGCCCGGACCAGCAGGCCAAGGACGACGATGCGGCCGAACGGCTCAATCGCCACTTCGATGCGCTCCTGGTACACGGCGATCCATCGGTTGCGCGTCTTGAGGACACCTTTAGACCCGCGGTGACACTGCGCGTCCCGATCCACTACACCGGCTACGTGGTGCCCCGACGCGAGCGACTTCGCCACCTGCCGCACCAGCCACCGGAGATCCTGGTATCCGCGGGTGGCGGCAAAGTCGGTGCCGAGCTCCTGCGCTGCGCCGCCGACGCTCATCGCGATCACTTCGCACCTCGGGGACTGCGCACCCGCCTGGTGACCGGGCCCTTCCTCGCCGACGAGGACGTGACTGCGCTGACGGCACTGTCAGCCGAGTGCCCCGGGCTGTCGGTGGAGCGATTCATCCCCGACCTCGCCACCGCGATGGCGGCGGCGACCGCGTCGATCAGTCAGTGCGGCTACAACACGGCACTCGACATCGTTCGCTCCGGTGTGCCGTCAATCGTCGTGCCCCACGACGAGGGGCGCGAGACCGAGCAGGCCGCACGGGCGACCAGGCTCGCCGACCTCGGCGTGCTGCGAATTGTGCGTTCCGCACAGCTCTCGCCCCAGCGCCTGGCCGACGAGGTGACCTCGCTACTCGCCGCACCGCGCCGCGACGTCACGATCGACCTCGACGGGGCGCGCACCAGTGCGCGGCTGGTGGCTGAATTGGTCACTCGAATCCCCGCGCATTCGACGTGACGCACCACCAGCTGCCCGGCGTGGAAACGGACGAGACGCACGGCGATCTTCCGACGAGTGGCGCGCGAGCCACGACCGATCGCGGCACGCTGGTGTTGTTGCGCCATGGGCGAACCCAGTGGAACGACGAATCGCGGTTCACTGGCTGGGCCGATCCCTCGCTCAGCGAGCTCGGCACTCGTGAAGCGGCGTGGGCCGGCGAAGTCATCGCGTCATGTGGCGTCCGCGTATCCGTGGTGATAGCGAGTTTCGCCTCTCGCGCGTTGCAGACCGCTACCTTCGCCATGCCCGTCACGTCCGCGCCGGACCGGCGTCGTGACTGGCGACTCAACGAACGACACTTCGGTCTCTTGCAAGGTCTCGATCGCTCTGCCGCCATCGACCGCTACGGCAAGGCGTCGGTCCGCCAGTGGCGACGTGACCGCGACGCGGTTCCCCCGGCCATCCCCAAGGACGACGCGCGTCACCCCCGCTACGACCCGCGCTACGCCGGCGTGGCACCAGCGGAGCTGCCGGGCGCCGAGTCGAAGGCCGACCACGAGCGCCGCATCCGAGCCTGTTGGCTCGACACGATCGACCCGCTCCTCGTCAACGGCGTCGCCGTCCTCGTCGTCGCGCACTGTCACAGCCTCCGGGCCCTGGCTCGACTGGCCGCAACCCGCGACGTCGATGAGTCGCCCACCCTGTTCGCTGCCACCGGTAGCGTGGCGATCGTCACCGGGTCCGGCGCGTTGCGCGAACTGCCAACGCTCGAGGGACCATCCGCTGAGGCGCCGCGTGGGCGGACCGCGGCCAATCGAGTTCAGTAGCGTTCCGCGCCCCTCGGTGACCCAACGTCGCCGTCGCTGCGACCCGACGACCCAGCGACGTCGGCTGGCCCGAGGCCCCCCCGGGGGATGGAGCTGCTACTTCAGCAGGTGCTTGGCGACCACGACGCGCTGGACCTGGTTCGTGCCCTCGTAGATCTGGGTGATCTTCGCGTCGCGCATGAACCGCTCGACGGGGAAGTCTTTGGTGAAGCCGTAGCCGCCGAGCAGCTGCACGGCGTCGGTCGCGACGCTCATCGCCGTGTCCGAGGCGAACGACTTCGCCGCCGCCGTCAGGTAGCTGAGGTTGTGGTCGGGGTCGCCCTCGTCGATCGCGCTGCAGGCGTGGTACACCATCGCGCGCGCCGCCTCGGTGCGAATCGCCATGTCGGCCAGCATGAACCGCAGACCCTGCAGATCGCTGATCGGCGCGCCGAACGCGCGGCGTTGGGTCATGTACTGCGCCGCGTAGTCGATCGCCCCCTGGGCGATGCCCACCGCCTGGGCGCCGATGGTCGGGCGCGAGCGGTCCAGCGTGTGCATGGCGATCTTGAAGCCGTCACCCTCTTCCCCGATGCGGTGCGAGGCCGGCACGCGCACGTCGTTGAAGACGACCTCGCCGGTGGGCGACGCGCGTAGACCCATCTTGTCCTCGTGCTTGGGGAACTCCACGCCCCAGCCCTTCTCGACGAGGAAGCAGCTGATGCCGCGTCCCCTCGCGTCGGGGTCGGTGCTCGCGAAGACCGTGTAGGTGTCCGAGACGCCGGCGTTGGTGATCCAGTACTTCGAGCCGTTGATGATGTAGTCGTCCCCGTCGCGCACGGCGCGCGTGCGCATCGCGGCCACGTCCGAGCCCGCGTCGGCCTCGGAGAGGCAGTAGCTCGCCTGGATCTCGCCGGTGGCGATCCGGGGCAGGTAGGCCTGCTTGACCTCCTCGGAGGCGAAGTTGATGACCGGCAGCATGCCCAGCTTGGAGATCAGCATCGTCACCGACGTCGACGCGCAGGCCCGAGCGATCTCCTCGGCCATGATCGCCTGGGTCACCATGTCCGCGCCGGCCCCGCCGTAGGCGGCCGGAACGCCGAGCGAGGGCAGATCCATCTCGACGCAGGCGTCGAAGCTCTTCTGGGGGAATACCTGGTCGCGGTCGTACTCAGCGGCGAAGGGCGCGATGCGCTCGTCCACGAAGCCGTGCATGACGTCACGAAACGCCCGTTGCTCTTCAGTAAGGGTGAAACTCATTGTGGTCCTCTCAACCGTCAGCGAAGGTCCGCGTTGACCAATTCGTCGGTGTCCACGGCGTCCGCGAAGGCCCGCTGGGCGACGTAGCTGTGAGCGAGACCGGCGAAGGGGCTCGCAAGGTGGTGATCGACCGAGGTGGCGTCGAGCAGCCTGAAGTGATCGAGGGCGATCCGCACGTCGCTGAGCGTCGGACCGCGGCCGATCGCGCTCGCGCGCTTGGCCGCGACTACGGCGACACCGACGACGACGTCGTGGCGGTCGTGCTCGTGGTCAAAGGCCAGTTTGGCGACCTCGCGCTCGGCGATGGTGAGCGCGTACCCGCCGCCGGGCGCCGGCGTGCCCGCGCCGCTCGTGGTCAGCGGGTGCACGCTGCGCACGAGGCCAGCCTTGGGCTTGCGCGCGAATTCGGGGGTCGGCGTGGGCATCGTCGGACGCACCTCGCCGGCAGCGGGGACTGGAAGAAACGTCGGTTGAGTCACCTCACGACACTACCGCTGAACGTGACTACACCTCGGTGAGCCACCCGTTGTAGCGGTCCAGTTCGCCGCGCACGGCTTGGAAGTAGGTCGACTGCAGGGTGGTCGTGACCGGACCCGGCTTGCCCGTGCCCACGACGCGGTCGTCGACCGAGGCGATCGGCACGACCTCGGCGGCCGTTCCAGTGAGGAACGCCTCGTCAGCGAGGTAGAGGTCGGTACGGATCAGCGTCTCGAAGCGAACGGTGATGCCGAGGTCGGTGGCGATGCGAACGACCGTCTCTTGGGTGATGCCCGGCAGTGCGCCCGCTTCGCTCGGCGGCGGGGTCAGCACGACCCCGTCGCGCACGACGAAGAGGTTCTCGCCCGTGCACTCCGAGATCCGCCCGTCGGGTCCGAGCATGATGGCCTCGTCGTAGCCGGCCTTGATGGCCTCGACCTTGGCGAGCCCGGAGTTGAGGTACATCCCCGTTCCCTTGGCGGCGGTGGGCATCGCGTTGGGGTTGTGGCGCTGCCACGACGAGATCTTCATGCGCACGCCGTGGGCGAGTCCCTCATCACCGAGGTAGGCGCCCCACGGCCAGGCGGCGATCGCGACGTTCACGGGCGCGGGCAGGGGGTTCACGCCCATCTCGCCGTAACCGAGGTACACGAGGGGCCGGATGTAGCACCCGTTGGGCAGGTCGTTCACCCGAACGGTCTCCACGACGGCGTCACAGAGTTCGTCGAGGGTGAACGGCACCTCCATCATGAGGATCTTGCAACTGCGAAGCAGTCGCGCCATGTGCTCGCGCAACCGGAAGACGGCGACGCCGCGTGGCGTCTTGTAGGCCCGGATTCCCTCGAACGCACCGGTGCCGTAGTGCAGGCCGTGGCTGAGGACGTGGGTCGTCGCGTCGTTCCAGTCGACGAGCGCGCCGTCCATCCAAATTTTCTCCGTCGGCGTTATGGGCATCACAACCTCTCTATCAATCGTTGCGTGACGGCCGCCGTTCCTCCGGTGACACCGTCGCGCTCAAAGTCTGCCACTGCCGCGGCGATGCGCCGCGCCGCGTCGAACTCCCCGAGGTGTTCGAGCATCAAGACCGCCGAGGACACCGCCGCCAAGGGATTCGCCGTTTCGGTGCCGACGATGTCGTGCGCGGCGCCGTGCACGGGCTCAAAGAGCGACGCGCCGGTGCGCGCCGGGTTGAGGTTCGCGCTCGCGGCGAAGCCGATCCCCCCGCTCACCGCCCCCGCCAGGTCCGAGAGGATGTCGCCGAACAGGTTGTCGGTGACGATGACGCCGTAGCGCGCGGGGTTCTCCACCAGGTAGATGCAGGCGGCGTCGACGTGGTTGTAGTCGACGGCGACGGTGGGGTACTCGGACTTCACCTCGTCCACGACCCTGGACCAGAGGTTCCCCGCGAAGGTGAGCACGTTGGTCTTGTGCACGAGGGTCAGCCGCGGCCGCTCCAGCTGGGCCGCCCGTTCGAAGGCGTAGCGCACGCAGCGCTCGACCCCGAAGCGGGTGTTCACCGATCCCTGGGTCGCCACCTCGTGGGCGGTGCCGTAACGAAGGACCCCACCCTCGCCGGCGTAGGGCCCTTCGGTGTTCTCGCGCACGATCGCGAAGTCCAGACCGTCGGCGATGGAGCCGGGCACGCCGTGGAAGGGCCGGTAGTTCACGTACAGGTCCAGGCCGAAGCGCATCCGCAGCAACAGGCCACGCTCCAGCACACCGCCGGGGATGCGCGTGTCCCCGATCGCCGGACCGACCGCGCCGAGCAGGATCGCGTCGTGACCCCGCAGCGCCTCGAGGGTCTCGTCGTCCAAGACGAAGCCGTCGCGCAAGTAGCGCGCCGCACCCAGGTCGAAGTGCGTGGTCGCCAACTCCACGCCCGCCGCCTCGACCACCGCCAGGGCGGCGCGCGTCACCTCGGGACCGATCCCGTCGCCGCCGATGACCGCCACCCGATACGGCTTGCTCGTTGCCACGCCCACCTCCCTGATTCCCCCCAGTCTGCTTGGCCCGGCCCGAGAGGAGCAAACCCGGTCCGATACTTCAGAAGCCGACCACTAGAGTCAGTGTCCTACCCAGGAGATGACACCTCATGGCTGGCGAGATCCACCGGATAACCAAAGAGACACTGGACAAGCTCCGTGCTGAATATCACCACCTGACCACGGTCGGGCGCACCGAGATCGCCCGAGTGATCGAGGCCGCCCGCCTGCTGGGCGACCTCTCGGAGAACGGCGACTACCACGCCGCCAAGGACGAGCAGGGCAAGATGGAAGCCCGGATCCGCCAGATCGACACGGTGATCAGGAACCACGAGCTGGTCGAGCGCGACGTGAGCGCCGGCATCGTCCAGCACGCCTCGATCGTCAGCGTCGTCTACGACGGTGACGGCGACGCCGACGCCCAGGAGTTCTTCATCGGCTCCATCGAGGAGAAGCCCGAGGGGGTCCTCGTCGCCTCGCCCACCTCGCCGCTCGGCTCGGCCCTGCTCGGGCACGCCCTGGGCGACGAGGTCGACTACGAGGCGCCGTCGGGCGTGCTTCGCGTGCGGATCACGGGGCTGCGCTGACGTGGCCGGACAGACCCTCTTCGAGAAGATCTGGAACGAGCACGTCGTCGCCAGTCCCGATGGCGAGCCGACCATTCTGTACATCGACCTGCACCTGATCCACGAGGTCACGAGTCCCCAGGCCTTTGACGGCTTGCGGCTGAACCAGCGCGGTGTGCGCCGACCCGACCGCACCCTCGCCACCGCCGACCACAACGTGCCCACCGACCCACTCGCAACGCCCGTGGCGGATCCGATCTCTCGGCGCCAGCTCGAGGCACTCGACGAGAACTGTCG
>JAKAFH010000014.1 GCA_021818025.1 Actinomycetes bacterium
GATCTCTGAACGAGCTGATCGCCTTCGCGGTCAAGTTCCACAGCTTCAACCCGGCGAACATGCTGACCTACACCCTGCCCACGGTGGCGGCGACGGTCGCACCGGTGGGCGACGTGCTGTTCACCCAAGAGCCCGAGGCCCAGCAGCTGCTCGTGAACATCTTTGGCTCGTCGCTGCTCACGCCGACCAACCCGCCGCCCAACGCGCAGCTGCAGACGCCGCTGCCGCCGGTGGTGGCGACCACGACCACCACGACGACGGTGGTCTCGCCGTCGACGTCGCGACCGGCCACCTCGACGACCAAGGCCTCGACCGGTACCAAGACCGTCACGAACCCGACGGCGGTCGTGCCTTATTTCGACCCGGTCCCCTGCACGCCCTAGGCGTCAGGCCTCGTCGAGCCCCTGGCTGAGCGTGTTCCAGGCCAGGGTCGCGCACTTGATGCGCACGGGGAACTTCACGACGCCCTGCAGTGCGGCGAGCTCGCCCATCGTGCGGATGTCGGCCACGGGCGCCTCGCCCTGGCCGTCGAGGGACGACTCGTGCACGGTCATCAACTGCTTGAATCGGTCGATCGTGGCACGCGCCTCGGCCACCGTCTTGCCCTTGACCGCGGCGCTCATCATCGATGACGACGCCTGGGAGATCGAACAGCCGTGGCCGGTCAGCTTGATGTCCACGATCACGCCGTCTTGGACGTCGAGGTAGACGACGAGCTCGTCGCCGCAGAGCGGGTTGAAGCCCTCGGTCCGGATGGCCGACGGCGACGTGAGCTCGCCGCGGTTGCGCGGCGTGCGGTAGTGGTCGAGGATGATCTCGCGGTAGAGGTCGTCGAGGTTCGCCATGGTCTAACCGAACATCGTCACGGCGCTGCCCAGCGCCTCGAGCAGGACGTCGGTGTCCGTGGTGAGCGAGTACGGGCCGAAGGAGGCGCGGGCCGTGGCCGCGAGCTTGAAGCGGCGCATGAGGGGCTTGGCGCAGTGGTGTCCGGGGCGCACGCACACGCCGAACTGGTCGAGCACCTGGGCCACGTCGTGGGGGTGGACCCCGTCGACGTCGAGGCTGAGCACGCCGCCGCGGTCGACGTTCTCGGCGGGGCCGATGACCCGTACCCGTCCGTCGAACTCGTTGGCTAGGCGCTTGAGCGCGTCGCTCGTCAACTCGTCCTCGTGGCGCGCCACGTTCGCCAGGCCGAGACCCTCGAGATACACGATGGCGGCGCTGAGCCCGGCCGTCTCGGCGATCGGCGGGGTCCCCGCCTCGAAGCGGGTCGGCCCGCTCGCGGGCACGTAGCCGTCCACGCGCACGTCGGCGATCATGCCGCCACCGCCAAGGAACGGGGGCATGGACTCGAGAATCGCCGCGCGGGTCCACAGGACGCCCAGGCCGGTCGGTCCGAGCATCTTGTGCGCGGAGAAGCAGAAGAAGTCGACGTCGAGGTCCACGACGTCGGTCGGCTGGTGGCCGACGGACTGGGCGGCGTCGACCGCGACCAGGGCTCCGTGGTCGTGGGCGATCCGGGTCAGCTCCTTGACCGGATTGCGGGTGCCGAGCACGTTGGAGGCGGCGGTGAAGGAGAACAGCTTGACGCCATCGAGCAGGCGGTCAAGATCGCTCAGGTCGAGGCGGAAGTCGTCGGTCACGGGCACGAAGCGAACCTCGATGCCCGTCTGCTCGCGCAGCTGGAACCACGGCACGATGTTGGCGTGGTGCTCCATCTCGGTGACCAGGACCACGTCACCGGCCGTGAGGTTGGCCGCGCCCCACGACTTGGCCAACAGGTTGAATGACTCGGTCGTGTTCTTGGTGAACACGATCTCGTCGAGGCCCTGGGGGGCGTTGATGAACCGTGCCGTGGCCGCCCGCGCGCCCTCGTAGACGTCGGTCGCCTCGACGGCGGTCTGGTACACGCCGCGATGCACATTGGCGTGGCGCAGCTCGTAGTACCGAGTCATCGCCTCGATGACGGGACGCGGCGGGAGCGTCGAGGACGCCGAGTCGAGGTAGGTGATCGGCCGGCCGTTGATCACGCGGCCCAGCAGCGGTGTGTCGCCACGCACGCGGCGGGCACTGTAGGAGCTCATCGCAGTGCCCCTCGCCACGCGTCGTAGCCGTCGTGCTCGATGGCCGCGGCCAGTTCGACGCCGCCGCTGTGCACGATCTGGCCGTCCACGAGGATGTGGACGCGATCGGGCTCGATCTCTTCGAGCAACTTGACGTAGTGGGTCACCACCACCACGCCCATCGCCGGGTTCTCACCGCGCACCGTGCGTACGCCACGGGCCACGATGCGCAGGGCGTCGATGTCGAGCCCCGAGTCGGTCTCGTCGAGCAGGGCGACGACTGGTTCGAGCAGGGCCATCTGCAATACCTCGTTGCGCTTGCGCTCGCCGCCCGAGAAGCCGTCGTTGAGGTGCCGCTCCGCGAAGGCGGGGTCCATGCCCAGTCGGTCCATCCATTCGGCGAGATCGAGTCGAACCTCGAGCACCGAGAGCTCGCTCAGCCCCTTGCGCGCGACGATGGCCTGGCGCAGGAACTGGATCACCGAGACGCCGCTGATCGCCTCGGGGTACTGGAAGGCGAGGAAGATGCCCGCGCGGGCCCGCTGGTCGGGGGACCAGGTGGCGATGTCCTCACCATTGAGCAGGATCTGCCCGTCGGTCACGCGGTAGCCGGGGTGTCCCATCACCACGTTGGCCAGGGTGGACTTGCCCGCGCCATTGGGTCCCATGAGCGCGTGGACCTCGCCGGGATTGATGGTCAGGTCCACACCGCGCAAAATGACGGTGTCTTCGGCTACGGCGTGGACGTTTCGAAGTTCGAGCAACGGGGCAGACACAAGTCGAGCCTATCGTTCACGGCGATATTTTCGGCCGGTCACCAGCCGCGCGCGACCCACTCGGCGAGGTGTGGTCGCTCGACGCCAACGGTCGTGGGTGCGCCGTGTCCGGGCAGGACGAGCACCTCGTCCCCGAAGCGACCCAAGAGCCGTTGGTCGATGGAGGCGATGATCGTGGCGAAGTCGCCGCCCTCGAAGGTCGTGGCGCCCGGACCGCCCGGGAAGAGGGTGTCGCCGCTGAACAAGATTGGACTGCCCTCGACGGCAAAGCAGGTCGAGCCGGGTGTGTGACCGGGCGTGTGGATGACCCGCACGCGCAGCTCGCCAACCTCGAGAATCTGGTCGTGGACGAGACGCCGGTCAAGGGCGGGAAAGAGTGCTTCGTCGTCGGGGTGTCCCCAAACGGTGCGCCCCGAATCGCGCAGGCCGGGAATGGCTCCGACGTGGTCGTGGTGACCGTGGGTCTCGAGCACGTCGGTGACCCCGAGGTCGTCAGCCAGGGCGAGGAGTCGCTCGGTCTCGTCGGCGGCGTCGATCAGCACGGCCGTGGCGGTGCGGCGGCACCGAAGGACGTAGACGTTGTTGGCGAGCGGTCCGACCACGACCCGGTGGACGTCTAGCGCCGCGCTGCCCCAGATCACGCTCGACTCGTGCACCCCATCAGGATGCCACGCGACGTCGCGGAGGGGAGTTCGCTAGTCTCGCAAGTGCGGTAACTCACCAGTAAGCGGAGATCGAGGGTGGCGATGAACTTTGGATTCACCGAGGAGCAAGACGAACTGCGCAAGATGGTCAAGCGGTTCTTGGACGAGAAGTCACCCGAGACCGAAGTCCGCCGACTCATGGCGACGCCCGAAGGCTACGACCCCGCCGTGTGGCGCCAGATGGCCGAGGAGCTCGCGCTGCAGGGACTAGGCATTCCCGAGCAGTTCGGGGGACAGGGCTACGGCCCGGTCGAGCTGTACATCGTGTTCGAGGAGATGGGCGCCGCCCTGCTGTGCGCACCATACTTCTCGACGGTGGCACTCGCGGCCAACGCCGTGCTGCTAGTGGGCACCGACGAGGACCGCGCGACCTACCTTCCCGGGATCGCCTCGGGCGACACGATCGCCACCGTGGCCCTGACCGATGACGCCGGCCAGTGGGACCTCGCCGCGACGTCCGCCACCGCCACGAACGCAGGCGGTACCTGGGCGTTGAACGGCGTGAACAGCTTCGTCACCGACGGCCAGAGCGCGTCGGTGATCTTCGTGCCGGCCATGACCGAGGCGGGCCTGTCGCTGTTCGCCGTCGACGCCGGCGCTACGGGGCTCGAGCGCGAAGCGCTGCCCACGATGGACCAGACGCGCAAGCAGAGCCGGCTCACGTATCACGACGTGCCAGCCCGTCTGGTCGGGGTTAACGGCGGCGCGCTCGCCGGGCTCGAGACCACACTGCAGATCGCCGTGGCGGCCCTGGCCGCCGAGCAGGTCGGCGGCGCCCAACGCGTGCTGAGCAACGCCGTCGAGTACGCGAAGAATCGCGTCCAGTTCGGGCGCCCCATCGGGTCGTTCCAATCGATCAAGCACAAGTGCGCGGACATGCTGCTCGACGTGGAGTCGGCGAAGTCGGCCGCCTACTACGCGGCCTGGGCGGCCCAGGAGCGCAACGACGAGCTACCAATCGCGGCGAGCCTCGCCAAGTCGTTCTGCTCGGAGGCCTACTTCCACTGCGCCGCTGAGAACATCCAGATTCACGGTGGCATTGGCTTCACCTGGGAGCACCACGCGCACCTGTACTTCAAGCGGGCCAAGAGCTCCGAGCTCTTCCTCGGTGATCCGGCGTACCACCGCGAACTGCTCGCCAACCAGCTCGGCATCTAAGGCCTCGTGCTCGTTCACGAACAGCTGGCCAGCGACGCGTCGCTGCTCGACCTGCGCATCGCGTCGTCCAGTGCCCGACCGGCCGTCGGCCACGTGCTCGTGCTCGTGCACGGCCTGCCGCGCGCGACGGGTATGGGCCGCCAAGCGGCCGGCTTGCTGCCCGAGCTCGCCGAGCACCTCGCCAGCGAGTCGGGTTGGACGGTCGCTACCGGAACGCTGTCGGGCGTTGGCGGGAGTACAGGGACCTTCTCGGCCAGTCAGTGGCGTCGCGACCTGGGCGCGATCATCGGGCGAATCGACCAGGACGGTGGACGGATCTCGCTGGCGGGTTTCGGCTTTGGTGGTGCGCTCGCACTCGCGGTGACCGCCGACGACGAACGCGTGCGCGGCGTCGCCACGTTCGCCGCGCCCGCGCACCTGGAGACCTGGTGCGGCGCGGCCGCTCCGTTTCGCCAGTGGATCATCGGCGCGGGCGTCGTCGGGGACGAGAAGGACCTGCTCGCCGCAAACGACCTGCGCGCCGACGTGCTGGCCGTGGACCCGCTCGGCGCCGTGGCGAAGGTCCCGCCCCGCCGCTTGCTGGTCGGTCACGGCACGGACGACCTGGAGGTGCCCGCGAGCGACGCCCGGGACCTACTCAGCGCGGCCGACGGCCGCGGCGAGCTTCGCCTGATTCAAGGTGCCGGCCACCAGCTGCGGGCAGATCCCCGGATGGTGGCCACCCTGCTCGGCTGGCTCGACCGGCACCGCTAGTTCGCGGCGTCGATGGCCTCGTCCAAGGCGCGGCGGATCGATGCCGCCGCGTGGAAGGGGTCAGGCGCATTCGTGAGGGCGCGGACCACCACGAAGTGGCCGAGCCCCGCGCGAACCAGTGAGGCCACGTTGTCGGCGTCCACGGCGCCGGTCACGAAGACTGGCTGATCGCTTCGAAGGGTGCAGTCGAGCGCGTACTGGATTCCGGTGCCCGTGCGGCCGGGCTTGGTCGGTGTGGCCACGATCGGACCGGCGCTGCGATAGGTCGTCGGCTGAGCGAGCGCACGCTCGAACTCGTCGGGGTCGTGGGTCGACAGCCCGACGATCGCGTCAGGACCGAGCAGCTCACGACACACGGCCACGCTCAGGTCCTCCTGGCCTACGTGGACGCCGTCGGCCCCCACCTCGGCCGCGAGGTAGGGCGAATCGTTCATGATGAATGGCACGCCGAAGTCCCGGCAGATCGCCGCCATCACTCGGCCCGAGACTCGGCGCTGGTCGTCGTCGAGATCTTTCTCGCGTAGTTGGACCACGTCGACGCCACCGCGCAACACTGCGGGGAGGAAGTCGGCGATGTCGTCCCGGTGACCCACGCAGAGGTAGAGGCGCCGTGAAGTGAGATCATGCACCCGCCCACTCTAAAACCGACGTGGCGCGCCGTCGGATCGGTGCTACGGGTCTCGCGGACCGCTCGCCGTCGTCCATTACCCGGCGGGTCCGCCGACTCGGGCAGAATGGACCCATGCAGATTCCCGCGAAGGCCGAGTACGCCATTCGGGCGTTACTCACCCTGGCGGCGAGCAAGACGTCCGTGAGCGCCGAACACCTGGCCGCCGAACAGCAGCTGCCCGCGAAGTTCCTGGGAGCGATCCTGTCGGACCTTCGACGCGGCGGACTGGTCACCAGCCAGCGAGGCCCCGAGGGTGGGTTCCGGCTGGCCCACGACCCCGACGAGATCATGATCGCCGACATCTTGCGCGTCGTGAGTGGCCCAATGGCCGGCGTGCGCGGGATGCGCCCCGAGACGCTGAACTACGGCGGCGACGCCGAACACCTGCGTGACGTCTGGGTCGCGGTGCGCGCGGCGTTGCGCGAGGTGCTCGAGCACGTGACCCTCGGCCAGGTCCTGCGTGGCGATCTCCCGGCCGCGGTGACCCGCTTCACCGCCGACGAGGACGCGTGGATCACGCGCCAGCTGTGATCCGAATTCACACCGACGGCGCCTGCCGGGGCAATCCCGGTCCGGGCGGCTGGGCGTGGGCGCGCGGCACCGACGGTTACGCGAGCGGCGCCGAGCCCCAGACGACCAACCAGCGCATGGAGCTGCGCGCGGTCCTCGAGGCCCTGCGGGACAATCCCGATGACGACGTCGAGATCGTGAGCGATTCGACCTACGTGGTGAAGTGCTTCAACGACCACTGGTACGTCGGCTGGCTTCGCCGTGGCTGGAAGAACTCCCAGGGCCAACCCGTGGCGAACCGTGACCTGTGGGAGCCCCTGTTCGACCTCACGCTGCGCGGTGAGCGAACCGTCACCTTCTCCTGGGTGCGGGGTCACGCGGGCGACCCGATGAACGAGTTCGTTGACGAGCTGGCCACGGCCGCGGCCGACCGTCAACAGGGTCAACGGCGCTAGCGCGCGGCCGTGACCGCGGCGGCGTCAGAAACATTAGGATTTCGTAGGTCTCAGTGACGAAATCTACGAAGGGAATCCGCCGTGACGAACGAGGTCCAGCTGTTTGACGTTGTGATCATCGGAGGTGGCCCCGGCGGCTACGCCGCTGCGCTCTACGGGGCCTCGGCCGGTCTCAACGTCGCGCTGATCGAGCGGGACAAGGTGGGTGGGACGTGCCTGCACCGTGGCTGCGTACCGGCCAAGGAGTTCCTCGAGACGGCCCACGTGCGCCGGACCATCGAGCACGCGAGCACGTTCGGCATCGGCACCGGCGCGGTGTCAGTGGACTTCTCGGTGAGCCAGGCCCGCAAGAACGAGGTCGTCGACAAGCTGCACAAGGGCCTGTCGGGCCTGCTCAAGGGTCGCAAGGTCACCATCTACGAGGGCACGGCGCGACTCGACGCGGACCAGGTCGTACGGATCCTCGACGGGGCCGACGCCGGCGTCGAGGCGAAGGGGACCAACGTCATCCTGGCCGCTGGCTCGGTCCCGCGGACGCTGCCGGGCTTTGACGTCGACGGCCAGATCGTCCTGACCTCGGACGAGTTCTTGGACCTGGACACCTTGCCCGCGAGCGCCGCAGTGATCGGCGGCGGGGCGATCGGCTGTGAGTTCGCGTCGATGCTGTCGGACATGGGCACTGCCGTGACCGTGCTCGAGGGTTTGCCGACGATCCTCGCGGGCTGCGACAGCGAAGTGGTGAGCGTCGTGGGACGCTCGTTCAAGAAGCGCGGAATCGAGGTCCGTGCCGGGGTGAACGTGACCGGACACACGCCCGCGAAGGGCAAGACGGCCGTGCACGTCGAAGGCGGTGACGACGTCGTGGTCGAGGTCGTCGTGCTCGCCGTCGGACGACGCCCGCGCAGCGAGGGTTTGCTCGGTGACGGGACCGGCGTCGAGGTCAACGAGCGCGGCTTCGTCGTCGCGAACTCCTCGATGCGCACCGCGAACCCCAACGTCTACGCTATCGGCGACATCGTCGCCAACACCCCCCAACTCGCCCACGTCGGCTTCGCCGAGGCGATCGTGGCGATCAAGACCATCCTGGGCGAGCCCGTGGTGCCCGTCGACTACGACCGTGTGCCGTGGGCGATCTACTCGAATCCCGAGGTCGCTTTCGTGGGACTGACCGAAGCCGCCGCGAAGGAGCGGGGCTACGAGGTCGTCGTGAAGAAGGACCCCTTCGGTGGCAACAGCCGCGCCCAGATCATCGGCGAGACCGAAGGCGTCGTCAAGATCATCGCCGAGAAGCGCGCCGACGGCACCGCGGGCCAGATCCTTGGTGTGCACATGGCCGGTCCATGGGTGACCGAGCAACTGGGGGCCGGCTACTACGCCGTCAACTGGGAGGCGACGGCCGAGGAGGCCGCCGCGCTCATCCAGCCGCACCCGTCGCTGTCGGAGACCTTCGGCGAGACGCTGTTGGCCCTAGCTGGGAGGGGGCTCCACGTTGGCTGACGTCACGCTGCCGTCACTGGGCGAATCGGTAACCGAGGGGATCATCACTCGGTGGTTCAAGAAGGTCGGCGACTCGGTCGCCCGCGACGAGCCGCTCTTTGAGGTCTCGACCGACAAGGTCGACTCCGAGATGCCCTCGCCCGCAGCGGGCGTGTTGACCGAGATATTGGCCGGCGAAGGTGACACCGTCGAGACGGGCTCGCGCGTCGCTGTCATCGACGAGAACGCGGTCGCCGGATCGGTGGCGCCGGCAGCGCCGAGCGCGCCGAGCGCCCCCGCGCCGAGCGCCCCCGCGCCGAGCACCCCCGCACCCCTTACGAGCGAGGCGCCCACCACGACGCCGGGCGAGTCGCGAACCGCTGGGGTCGTGATGTCGCCGGTCGTGCGGCGAATCCTCGCCGATGGCGGGGTCGAGCCAGCGAAGGTACACGGGTCGGGGCCGGGCGGCGCGATCACGCGGCGAGACGCCGAGCGGGCCGTCGCCAACGGGCCCACGGACGAGGAAGTCGTGCCCCTGTCCAACGGCCTTCGCCGGATGGGCCAGCACATGACCTTGTCCGCCCAGAGCACGCCGCACGGCTTCGTCGCGATCGAGGTCGACGCGTCGATCTTCGACCAGTTGGATTCGCTCGGCCGGCGCACGCGCGACGGCGTCGAGATCTCGGACCAGATGGTGATGGGTCTCGCCGCGGTTCGCGCCCTGGGTGAATTCGAGTTCCTGAACGCCACGTTCGCGGGCGACGAGCTCGTCGTGCACCGCACCGTCAACTTGGGATTCATGCGCGAGGTACTGCGTGACGGCATGCTCGTGCCGGTCGTGCACGCGGCTGCTGGTCTGACGCTTCGCGCCCTGGCGCGCCGCGTCCACGAGCTCTTCGAACGCGTCTCGACGCGCCAGCTCACGACCGACGACCTCATGGGTGGCACCTTCACCCTGGTCGGCCCGACGGGGCCGAACTCGCTGTGGACGAGTCCGATCATCATCCAGCCCGAGGTGGCCGTGCTCTCGATGGGGGCAGTGCGCCGGGTTCCCGTGGTTCTCGAGGACGGCGTGAGCGTCGGTGTGGGGCGTCGCGTGGTCATCGGACTCTCCTTCGACCACCGCGTCTGCGAACCCTTCACCGCGACGGCCTACCTCGAGCGGGTGGCCGAGTTGCTCGCGGGACTCGATCTGGAGAGCGAGCACTAGATGCTGCGTCGACGCCACGTCGGGCGGGTCAGCTTCCGCGAGGCGAACGACCTGCAGCGCGCGTGGATGGAGGCGGCCGACGACTACGTGCTCGTCATGGAGCACCCGCCCACCTACACGCTGGGCATCCGCGCGGTTCCCGAGCACTTCCTCGTCCCGGTGTCGAGCCTCGACGCCGACGTCGTCGAGGCCGACCGCGGCGGGGACGTCACGTACCACGGTCCCGGCCAGGTCGTGGCGTGGGCCATCGTGACCGTGGACGACGGTCCGGCGGCGGGACGCGAGCACGTGGGTCGTCTCGAGGACGCCGTCATCGCCACGGTCCGCCACTTCGATCCCGAGAGCCGACTCGGCCGGGTCGGGCGACTCGAGGGCTACCCCGGCGTCTGGGCCCGGCTCGACGAGCGACCGATCAAGATCGCAGCCGTGGGCGTACGCACCGAGCGCAACCGCGCTGGCTATCGGCGCACGCTGCACGGTGTCGCACTCAACGTCGACCTCGATCTGCGGGCCTTTGATGCGATCGTGCCGTGCGGGATCCCCGACAAGCCCGTCGGCTCGATGCGCTCCCTCGGTCTGGACGCGTCCTTCAGCGAGGTCGAGGAGTTCCTCGGTTCGACCCTCGACACGGTGCTCGGCGGCGCGGGCTCGATCGCAGCCGTCGACCGCAGCGGGGCGACGACCACGTCGGAGCGGCCACTGCTGCGCCGCCTGCGCAAAGCAGGGGTCGACCCTGACGCCGGCGTCGAGCTGCGCTCGCGCAAACCGTCGTGGCTGCGCATCGAGGCGCACATGGGCCCGGAGTACCAGTCGCTGCGCAAGCTGACCGACGGACTTCGCCTCGTCACGGTCTGTGAGGAGGCCGGCTGCCCGAACATCTACGAGTGCTGGGCGTCGGGGACGGCCACCTTCATGGTCAACGGCGAGCGGTGCACGCGCGCCTGCGGGTTCTGCCTGATCGACACGCGCAAGCCCCTGCCCCTGGACCCGACCGAGCCCGATCGGGTCGCCGAGGCGGTGGTGCGACTCGGGCTGAGCCACGCGGTCATCACGTGCGTCGCCCGCGACGACCTCGCCGACGGCGGCGCCGGCGCAATCGCGGCCACGGTCACGGCAATCCGCGAGCGCTCGCCCCAGACGACGGTCGAGGTGCTGATCAGCGACCTGAAGGGCGACGTCGAGAGCCTCCAGCTCATCCTCGACGTTCGACCCGACGTGGTCAACCACAACGTCGAGACGGTGGCGCGCCTGCAGCGCGCCGTGCGCCCCAGCGCGGGCTACCTGCGGTCGTTGACCGTGCTCGCGCGCGCCGGCGCGCAGGGCCTGACCACTAAGTCGGGAATCATGGTCGGTCTTGGGGAGACCGCCGACGAGGTCGAAGAGACCCTCGCGGACCTGGCCGCGGTCGGCGTGTCGATCGCGACGATCGGCCAGTACGTGCGCCCAACGGCCGAGCACGTGCCGGTCGCTCGGTGGTGGGAGCCCGCCGAGTTCGAGGACCTCGCCGAGCGTGGCCGTCGCGTGGGACTGGGCCACGTGCAGTCGTCACCGCTGACGCGCTCGAGCTATCACGCGGGCGAGGCGTTGCGCGAGGCCACGCCGCTGCCGTTGCCCGCGCGTCGTTAGGCCCGTCAACGTTCGCCCGTCCGCGAGGGCGCTAGTACTGACTGGTGTTGGCGACTGACGGCGTGGCGTTGCCCGCGGGACCGGCGCCAAAGGACGCGAAGATGTTCATCGTCGCCCGGCGGATCACGTTGGTCACCCCGGGGATGGCGGCCGGCACCCAGAAGTTGCCGAGTTTGGGTGCGTTCGAGAGGTCAAAGACCCAGTGGCCGGTGCCGCTGGCAAAGACCCCGCCCTGCCCGGGCTCGGCGACGTAGGTGACGTCGCTCGTCCCACCGCCCACGGCGGAGTGGGCGAGGATCTGCACGTTCGGTGGGTTCGTGACGGCGGGGTTGTAGTGATTGAACTCGCCGCCGAGGGCGCCGGCAAGCACCGACCCGTCTCGGACCCCGCAGCCGCGCCAGAGCCACGACGTGGCGTCGACGACGCTCAGTGACCCGGTGCCGTCCACGCCGCCGTAGATTGAGCCGGTGAAAGTGCTCTCGGGTGTGTCCGACGGGTACTGGCTCCAGTTGACCGTGGCCAGTGAGGGGTTGGTCGCGGTGATGGGGTCGGCCGTCGAGCGGTAGTTGATCATCAGCCGATCAGGGCCGTTCACGCCCGGTTCGAAGCGGATCTTGCGGTAGCAGAAGTTCGCTCCGAAGAACGCCACGTTGACCCCGTGGGTGACCGCGTTGACGACGTTCGCTCGCATGGCGGGGGAGTAGTACTCGTCGTGACCGAGCGACAGCAGCGCGCGGTGACGGGTCAGGGTCGTGCCGCGCTCGTGGAGGTCGATGTCGGTCCAGTAGGTGAGGTCGAGTCCCATCTGCTCGGCCAGGAACAGCAGCGGGAACTCGTTGCCGACGAAGTCCGCCGCGCCGTTGGCGAAGGCCCGGTCGTAGGGTCGATTGAAGGACACCCGCACGGCGCGGTTCGCGTCACTGATGGTGATGCTGCCCACCGGCGTCGCCTGGCGATAGAGACTGAACCCGCCCCAGGTGTTGTAGGCCTGCCAGGTGGTGACCGAGCTCATGTAGACGAAGGCCGCCGTCGAGGAGTCGTCGCGCACGAGGAACGGGATGAATCGGAACTGGTGCTCGGCGTTCTCGAGGCGCACGAGGTACTGGCCCGGGAGGTAGCGCGCGTCGGTGATGACCCGGAACGACGCCGGCCACTGACAGTCCACGGTCCCGTACTGGTCGGGCGGGGGCATCGGCCGGGCGGCGCCGGTGAGGCCGACGCGCGACTCGATGAGCCGCGCGCCGAGTCCCTGGTAGTAGCCCATCCGGTAGACCTTGATCGAATAGGTCGGCGAGGTGGTGCTCACGAAGAAGGTGATGGGCTGGCCGAGGTCGACGCTCGTCGCGCTGGCGTAGCCCTCCAGGTCGCCGGCGGGCGCCGCGACGCCGCGCAGCCACGTGCCATCGCCGGGCCGAACGTTCTCGCGACGCACCCACTGGGCGGTGGCGGTGCTCGACGCGGCGCTGACGGAAGCGTCGAGTGAGGTTGCGGTCGCGATCGTGCCAGCGAGCACACCGATGCCGCGCAGGACGTCACGCCGGGAGGGACCGTGCGTCACCCCAAAAGTCTAGGTCGGACGCCTCGCGCATCCCCGTCGCCCGGTCAGGCGATGAAGTACTTGGCCGAGGGGTGATGGCAGATGATCGCGTCAGTCGTCTGCTCGGGGTGCAGCTGGTATCCCTCGGACACCTCAACGCCGATGCGCTCGGCGCCGAGCAGCCGGGCGACCTTCGCATTCTCGGTGAGGTCCGGGCACGCCGGGTAGCCCCACGAGTAGCGCCCGCCGCGGTACTGCTGGCGGAACAGGCCCGCCAGGCTGGGTCCGTCCTCGTTGGCAAAGCCCAGTTCCTCGCGGATGCGCCGGTGCCAGAGTTCGGCGAGTGCCTCGGCCATTTCCACGCCGAGGCCGTGCAAGAGCAGGTACTCGGTGTAGCGGTTCTCGCTGAACAGCTCTTGGGTGCGCGCCGAGACCCGCGGACCCATGGTGACCAGCATGAAGCTCGCGTAGTCGCGGTCGGGGCTGTCCACCGGGCGAAAGAAGTCGGCGATGCACAGATAGGGGTCGTGGTCTTGGCGTGGGAAGGCGAAACGCGTCGCCTCGGTGGTTCGGGTGTCGTCGGTGAAGATCACCAGGTCGTTGCCGTCGGCGGCGGCCGCGAAATGTCCCCAGACCACTTGGGGGACGAGCAGGTCGTCGCGCTTGACGATCGCCAGCTGCTCGCGCAGGGTCGCGCGGACCCGCTCCTTGAAGGCGGGGTCCCCCTCGTCGTTCTCGGGGCGAAAGCCCCACTGGTTGCGAAACAGCGCGGTGAGGTTGAGGTACTCGCTGATCTCGTCGATGGCGATCCCCTTGGCGACGCGCGAACCGAGGAACGGCGGGACGAAGAGCGGGTTGTCGAGTGCGACTGCCGGGCTGCGCACGGGCAGGTCCGTCGGGGCAGTCGCCGCGTCGGTGGGCAGGCGACGGTTGACCTTGCGCGTGGACAACTCGCGCCCGAAGTCGGCGTCGTCCTCGTTGTTCTTGCGGATCTCACCGAGCCGGTCGAGCACGCGCAGGCCCTCGAAGGCGTCCTTGCCGTAGAAGACGCGGCCCTGGTAGACCCCGCGCAGGTCGCGCTCGACGTAGGTGCGCGTCAGCGCGGCGCCGCCGAGCAAGACCGGCACGTCCGCCATCCCGCGCTCGTTCATCAGCTCGAGGTTCTCGCGCATGATGAGTGTCGACTTGACGAGCAGCCCGCTCATGCCGAGCGCATCGGCGTGGTGCTCGTCGACCGCCTGGAGCATCTCGTTGATGCCGACCTTGATGCCCAAATTGATCACCTCGTAGCCATTGTTGGTCAAGATGATGTCGACGAGGTTCTTGCCGATGTCGTGGACGTCGCCCTTCACCGTGGCGAGCACGACGCGGCCGCGGCCACCCTGGTCGCTCTTTTCCATGTGGGGCTCGAGGTGCGACACGGCCGCCTTCATGGTCTCGGCACTCTGCAGGACGAAGGGCAACTGCATCTCGCCGGTGGCGAAGAGCTCGCCGACTTCGCGCATGCCGTCGAGCAGTATCTCGTTGACGATCGCGAGGGGCGACTGACCTTCGGCGAGCGCCTGATCGAGGTCGGCTTCGAGTCCGGTGCGTGCCCCGTCGACGATGCGTCGGCGGAGCCGTTCGTCCAGGTCGAGGTCGTCGAGCGGGCTCTTGGCGACCTCGGTCGCCTTCGAGCCGTCAAAGACCGCGAGCAGCGCGGTCAGTGGGTCATAGTCATCTCGGCGCCGGTCGTAGATGAGGTCGAGGCAGATCTGGCGCGCTGCGTCGTCGATCCGTGCGAGCGGCAGGATCTTGGAGGCGTGCACGATCGCGGCGTCGAGGCCGGCCTGGGCGCACTCGTGGAGGAACACGCTGTTGAGCACCTGGCGGGCGGCGGGATTGAGCCCGAACGAGATGTTCGAGAGGCCCAGGATCGTTCGCACGCCCGGCAACTCGTTCTTGATTCGCCGGATCGCCTCGATGGTCTCGATGCCGTCACGGCGCGACTCGGCCATGCCGGTGGACAACGGCAGGGCGAGGGGATCGATGAAGATGTCGTTCGCGTCGAGCCCGTAGCGCGTCACCGCCAGATCGGTGATGGCTCGGGCGGCGCGCACCTTCCACTCGGCGGTGCGCGCTTGGCCCTCTTGATCGATGCAGGTCGCCACGACGGCCGCGCCGAACTCGGCGGCGAGGCTGAGAAAGCCGTCCAGTCGCGTGCCGGGCCCGTCGCCCTCCTCGAGGTTGACCGAATTCAAGATCGCCTTGCCGCCCAGCCAGGTCAGGGCTTCGCGCGCCACCGCCGTCTCGGTCGTGTCGACCATGATGGGCACCGACGACTGGGTGGCGAACCGGCTCATCACCTCGGACATGTCGGTCACGCCATCGGCGCCGGTGTAATCGACGCAGACGTCCAGCACGTGGGCGCCTTCGCGGATCTGATCGCGTCCGATCGTCACGCACGTCTCCCAATCGCCCGCGAGCATCGCGTCGCGGAACTTCTTGGAGCCGTTGGCGTTCGTGCGCTCGCCGACCAGCAGCACCGAGCGGTCCTGCTGGTACGGGGTGGTTGAGTAGATCGAGGCGACACCCGGTTCGAGCACCGGCTCGCGCCGGCGCCGTTCGAGGGGGCGGACTGCCTCCACGACGTGGGCGAGGTGCTCGGGCGTGGTGCCACAGCAACCGCCCACGACGTTGATCCCGTACTCGGTGACGAAGCGTGCGTGGTGCTCGGCGAGCGCCTCGGGCGAGAGGTCGTAGTGCATCGCGCCGTCGAGCACGCTGGGTAGTCCGGCGTTGGGCAGGCAGGAGACCGGCATCGGCGCGGTCTCGGCGAGCTGGCGCAGCGGCTCGTACATCTCGACGGGACCGGTCGCGCAGTTGATGCCGATCACGTCGATGCCGAGCGGCGCCAGGGCGGTGATCGCCGCGCCGATCTCGGTGCCCGGGAGCATGCGCCCGGTCAACTCGATGGTGACCTGGGCCTGGATCGGCACGATTCGCCCGTGACGCACCATGGCGCGATGGCACGCGGCGATCGCCGCCTTGCCGGCGAGCAGGTCGAACATCGTCTCGACGAGCAGGAGGTCGACGCCACCTTCGAGCAGGCCGTAGGCGAGTTCCTCGTAGCTCGTAACCAGCTCGTCATACCTGATCTGACCCAGGGTGGGGAACTTGGTGCCCGGTCCGATCGAGCCGGCGACGAAGCGCGGGGAACCGGGGCTGGCGTAGCTGTCGGCGGTGCGCCGGGCGATCGTGGCCGAGGCGACGGCCAGCTCGTGGGCTCGCTCGGGGATGCCGTACTCGGCGAGCACGGTGGAGAACGACCCGAACGAGTCGGTTTCAATCACGTCGACGCCGACGTCCAGGAACGACCGGTGGAGCCGCTCGATGGCCTCGGGCTTGGTGATCGTGAGAATCTCGTTGCAACCCTCGAGGGCCTCGCCGCCGAAGTCGTCGGCCGTCAGGTTCTGTAGTTGGAGGTTGGTTCCCGTCGCCCCGTCGTACACGAGGACCCGATCGGCGAGAGCGGCCAGGTACGCGTTGTCCGCACCGGGTTTGGCGTAGGGGATGATCAGGTCCATGCAGTGGCCAGGCTACCGGTGGCGCCTTCGTTCACTACGCTGAATTCGTGAAGATTTACACCCGCGGTGGCGACGACGGCACGACCGGTCTCTACTTCGGCGGGCGCGCCGCCAAGAGTTCGCACCAGATCGAGGTGAACGGTGCAGTCGACGAGGCCCAGGCCGCGCTCGGCTGGGCGCGATCGCTCAGCGAGCCCGATGGTCGATTGAACGAGCTGCTGGTCTCGCTCGAGCGCGACCTGTGGGTGCTCATGGCCGAGGTCGCGACGATGCCCGAAAACCGACACAAGCTCATCGCGGAGAAGTCGTTGGTCACGCCGGCCATGGTGACGCGACTGGAACGCGAGATCGACGAGCTCAGCGCGGCGACGCCAATGCCCCGCGAGTTCGTGGTTCCTGGTGAGAACCGGGTATCGGCCGCACTGGACGTCGCGCGAACGGTCGTGCGTCGGGCCGAGCGAACCGCCGTGGGCTACCAACTGGCCGATAGCCACGTCGTGGCGTACCTGAACCGGCTGAGTGATCTCGTGTGGACCATGGCCCGCTGGGCGGAGGGACCGAGTCACCGTACGGCTCGCTCGCAGTGAGGAGGATTTATGTCCCGTAGTGTCCACGTCGTCTCGAAGGCCGACGCATTGGCCCGTGAGACCGTGCTCGTGCCCGTCGTCGTGCGCGACGGCGCCGTCGTGCTCGACGGTGCCCTGCCCTCGGCCATCGGCACGGTCGAACTCGCGCCTCGACTCGACGAGTCATGGTGCCACCGCCACGGCCTAACGAGCCAGGCCGGAAGCAGTGTCGTCCTGCGGGGCTTTGGCCCGACGACCGTCGTCCTGGTGTCGGTCGGCAGCGCTGAGCCCGAGGGCTACCGGGTTGCCGCCGCCACCGGGGTCCGGTTGGCCGGTGAGGATGCGGTCGGCTTCCTGCTCGCCGTCGACGGCGTTGCCGACGCCCGGCTCGTCGCCCAGGCGGTTGCGGAGGGGGCGATCCTTGGTTCGTTCGACTACAAGGACGACGCGGAGCGACCCTTCGACCTCGCGGCGCTGGCGTCGCCGCTGCCCACCGTCGCCGCACACGACGCGATCGTGGCGGGCGCTCGTGACGGGTCGATCGTCGCCGAGTCCGTCAACTGGGCGAGGCGGCTCATTAACACTCCGGCGGGCGATCTGCCGCCTCGCGAGCTCGCGAGTCGCGTGATCGAGCGCCTCGACCGGCATCCGCGAGTCGCGGTCGAGGCATGGACCGAGTCGCGGATCCGCGCCGAGGGTCTCGGCGGCTTGCTCGGGGTCGGTCGCGGGTCGGCCGAGCCGACGCGACTCGTACGGGCCACCTACGATCCCGAACCCGGTGCGGCCCTGCCGCACGTTGCCCTGGTCGGTAAGGGCGTCACGTTCGACTCCGGGGGCCTATCGCTCAAGCCGGCGGCGTCGATGATCGGCCAGAAGACGGACATGTCTGGCGCGGCGATCGTCCTCGGCGCGATCTCGGCGTTGCACGAGCTGGGCGTGCGAGTCCGCGCCACCGCGTTCGCCCCGATGACCGAGAACCTCACGGGGGATAAGGCGACCAAGCCCGGGGACGTGCTCACCATTCGAAACGGTCGCACCGTAGAGGTGCTCAACACCGACGCCGAGGGGCGTCTGATCCTCGCCGACGCGCTGAGTTTGGCGGCCGAAGTGGCACCCGACGTGATCATCGACATCGCGACCCTGACCGGCGCCCAGCGCGTCGCGCTCGGTGACGAAGTCGCGGCCGTCTACGCCTCGGACGACGACCTCGCGGCTGCGGTGTTGGCGTCGGGTGCGCGCAGTGGCGAGCAGCTGTGGCGGATGCCGCTCACCGATTCGTACGAATCCCAGCTGGACTCGGACGTGGCCGACATGAAGAACATTGGCAAGGTCGGCGTTGCCGGCTCGGTCGTCGCGGCGCTCTTCCTGCGTCGCTTCACCGACGGGCGGCCGTGGGTCCACTTCGACATCGCCGGACCTGGTCGCTCGGACGCGGCAGGCGGCTACGTCAACGTGGGCGGTACGGCCTTCGGGCTGCGTACGATCGTCGACTACGTCACGGGCCTCGCTCGGGACTGACCTCGAGTCGTCGAACGCGAGCGTGGCGCGTCGGCACCGAACGGTCGAGTGAGGGCGATCGGTGGTCGAGTCCGTCGGGGCGCCCGACCAAGACCGATGCGAAGAGCGACTCCTCGGGTGCCCCGACCCACTCGAGGACCTCGCGGTCGTGCCGGAAGTTGCCCCACAGCGCCGCCGACCATCCGCCCTCTTCGAGCAGGAGCAGTAGCGCCATGGTCGCCATGGCGGCATCGGTGTGCCAGTACGGGACGGGCCAGGCCGTGATCGCCGACAGGCCCGAGGCCCGTTTGTCCTCTTCGGCGTACCGATCGAGGTAGTCCTGGGGTCGCGACGTGACCAAGACGACGGCGCCCGCGCGCGACAGGCCCGCTGCGCGCGGGGACTCTTGCCGCCACTGCGGGTCGGTGGCTCGCTCGAAGTACTCGCTCACCAGGTCTGCGCTGATGGTGTGCATGCGCACACCGGCGCTGTTGCCCGCCGTCGGTGCCCACAGGGCGGCCGCGCAGGCGTCGTCCAGCCAGCGCGGATCGACGGGGGTGGCGTCAAAGGAGCGGACCATCCGCCGTCGAGCCAAGAGTGTTGCCAGGTCCATGGTCGGAGGTCTAGCACGCGTGATGACGTGAATCTCGACCAGGCCAGTAGGATTTCGCCAAACGAAGGAGCGACCCGTGCCTACACCACGCGATCTACTCAATGCGGCGAAGCAGGCCGTTCGTGAGGTTGAACCGAGCGAGGTTGCCGCCCGCCTCGACCACTATCGGACCTTGGACGTCCGCGAGCCCGACGAGTACGAGCAGGGGGCGGTGCCCGGCGCCGTGCACATCCCTCGCGGGACCCTTGAATTTGCGGTCGAGTCGCGCCTCACGGACAAGCACGCACCGATCGCGGTGTACTGCGCCGGCGGCGTCCGCTCGGCGTTCGCGGCCAAGACCCTCCAGGAACTGGGCTACACCGACGTCGTATCGGTCATCGGTGGGTTCAACAAGTGGAAGGACGAGGGTCTCACCTGGACGACGCCGCGCGCGCTCAACGCCGACCAGCGCAACCGCTACCAGCGCCACCTGCTGCTGCCCGAGGTGGGCGAAGCGGGCCAGATGCGACTGCTCGACTCCAAGGTCTTGCTGCTCGGCGCCGGGGGCCTCGGCTCGCCCGCCGCGCTCTACCTCGCCGCGGCCGGCGTCGGCACGATCGGCATCATCGACATGGACGTGGTGGACGCGTCGAACCTGCAGCGTCAGGTGCTGCACAACATGGACCGCATCGGCATGCGCAAGGTCGACAGCGCCAAGCAGACCTTGCAGGCGATCAACCCGGACCTGCACGTTCGGACCTACGACGTGCGACTGGGCGCGGACAACGTGCTCGACATCATCGATGGCTACGACGTGATCGTCGACGGCACCGACAACTTCCCCACGCGCTACCTCGTGAACGACGCGGCGCTGCTCAAGGGGATCCCGGTGGTGCACGGCTCGATCTTCCGCTTCGAGGGCCAAGTGACCATCTTCAACCCCTACGTCGGACCGTGCTACCGCTGCATGATCCCCGAGCCGCCGCCGCCGGAGCTCGCACCCAGTTGCGCCGAGGCCGGCGTCTTGGGCGTGCTGCCGGGCATCGTTGGTTCGATCCAGGCGATCGAGACGATCAAGTTGCTGCTCGAGCTTGGTGACCCACTCGTCGGACGTCTGCTGACCTATGACTCGATGGACCAGAGCTTCCGAACCTTCAAGGTTCGCCGCGACCCCTCGTGCCCGGCGTGCGGGGAGGACGCGGGTCCGATCGTCATCGCCGAGTACGACGACCTCTGCATGCCCCACGCCACGGTCGGCGCTGCCTAGTCGGTGATCGCCGAGTTGGGATGTGGCACGGCTCAACCGTGACGCATCACGACCAGGGTCCCGGCTACCCGGTCGTGCAACGTCTGCTTGAGCGGATTGGCGAGGGGGAACAGCACGTCCACGACGACGATCATCATCACGATCGATGACGCGATCGGATTGTTGGCGAGGGCGATCGCGCTGTAGGCGGCGACGAATCCCCACCGCCACACGGCTTGGCGACGGGTGATGGTCCCACCCGTGGACTGGTCGCACACCCGCGTCGCGACCAGCCGATTGCCCAAGGTCTGACCGCGCGGCGAGGCGAGCATGAAGACTTGGTAGAAGCCCTGCACGGCGAAGCCGGCGAGCACGCCGACCAACGAGCCCGCGACGAGGCTCACCAACCAGAGCACCACCGAACTCGGCACGATCAAGACGGCGTTATCGGTGAGCGTCGCGCCGACGCGACGCCACCAGCCGCTGAGGTTTTGGGGCGAGCCGGTGCGCCGCCCTTCGAGCGCGGTGCCGCACACGGTACAAAAGGCCCCGCTCGATTCGCTTCCACAGCTGGGGCAGTACATCGGACCATTGTTGCCGATGGCGTGAGGTGGCGCCATCGATGGGACCCGCGAAACCGGCGGTCTAATCTACGAGTCGTGAGTGATGACCTTCGAATGACCGATTCGGGCATAGAGGTGCGGCCCGTGTACGGCGCTGATGACGTGGCGGCGTTCGATCCGGCGAGCGAGCTGGGCGAACCGGGTGGGTTCCCCTACACCCGCGGGGTTCACCCGACGATGTACCGCGGACGGCTGTGGACGATGCGCCAGTACGCCGGATTCGGCACGGCTGAGGCGACCAACGAGCGCTTCAAGTTCCTCCTGGGCGCTGGACAGACGGGACTCTCGTGCGCCTTCGACCTGCCGACCCAGATGGGCTTTGACGCCGATCACGCGCGCGCCGAAGGCGAGGTCGGCAAGGTCGGCGTCGCCATCTCGTCGCTCGAGGACATGCGGCTGCTGCTGGCCGACCTGCCCCTCGATCAGGTCACGACGTCGATGACGATCAACTCCACCGCCTCGACGCTCCTGCTGCTCTACCAGCTGGTCGGCGAGGAGCAGGGCGTGCGCGGCGACCAGCTGCGCGGCACGATCCAGAACGACATCTTGAAGGAGTACGTTGCGCGCGGGACGTACATCTACCCGCCGCGGCAGTCGATGCGCCTGATCGTCGACACCTTCTCCTACTGCGCGCGCGAGATGCCCAATTGGAACACCATCTCGATCTCGGGCTACCACATCCGCGAGGCCGGATCCACGGCCGTCCAAGAGGTCGCCTTCACGCTCGCCAACGGGATCGCCTACGTCGAGGCCGCCCTGGCCGCGGGCCTGGCGCTGGATGACTTCGCGCCGCGGCTGAGCTTCTTCTTCAACGCTCACAACAACCTCTTCGAGGAAGTGGCCAAGTACCGCGCGGCCCGACGCATCTGGTCGTCGGTCATGCGCGATCGCTTCGGCGCGCGCGACCCCAAGTCGCTGATGCTGCGCTTCCACACCCAGACCGGCGGCTCGACCCTGACCGCCCAGCAGCCCGAGAACAACATCGTGCGCGTGACGCTCCAGGCGCTCGCGGCGGCCCTCGGTGGCACCCAGAGCCTGCACACCAACGGGTTCGACGAAGCCCTGGGACTGCCAACGGAGCGCGCGGCCAAGCTGGCGCTACGCACCCAGCAGATCGTTGGCTACGAGTCCGGGATCGCCGACACCGTCGACCCGCTCGCCGGTTCGTACTTCGTCGAGTCGATGACCAACGAAGTCGAGCGCCTCGCACGCGAGTACATCGCGACCATCGACGAGATGGGTGGCGCAGTGGCGGCCATCGAGGCGCGCTACATGCAAGAAGAGATCGAGGCCGCCGCCTACGACTTCGCACGCCGCGTGGATCGCGGTGAGAAGGTCGTCGTCGGGGTGAACCGCTTCGCCGATCGTGAGGAAGCGGCCAACGACGTATTCCCCATCGACGAGGCCCAGCAGCGCAGCCAGACCGAGCGGGTGCGGCGCCTGAAGCGCGAACGCGACGCCGACGCCGTCCGGGTCGCGCTCGAAGACCTCGACCGCGCCGCTCGCGGCTCGAGCAACGTGCTGTACCCGATGAAGCGCGCGCTCGCGGCCATGGCGACCCTCGGTGAGGTGGCCGACACCCTGCGCGGTGCCTTCGGGGTGTACCAACCCAACTAGCGGCTGATTGGCTCGAGGAAGTGGGTGACTTCGGGCGGGGTCACGTAGAACGGGTGGGTGGCGGTGCGCCACTGCTCGAAAGCGCCCGAGGCGCGAAAGTCCAGGTGGGCGGCGACGCTGGACCACCGAACGGTGAGCAGGTACACGGACGGGTCCTCGTGTTGGCGCCGAATCTCCGCGCCGTGACAGCCGGGTGCGGACTCGATGATCGCGAACGCCGCGAGCATCGCGGCCTCGAAGTCGTCGGTCCGGTGCGGGTCGACGTGGACGATGGCGTGCTCGTTGATCATCGGTCCTCTTGGAGTCGATGGCGAAGCGGCACGTCCTCGGCGACGAGGATCGCCGTGTGCGCCAGGGCCACGGCACCGTCGACGACAGCCGCGTCGGCGGCTTCGCCGACGCACGCGGCGGTGAATTCCGGCTGATGGTTCACGGCGCCGTTGGTCGGGATGCCGAGCAGCGGGTGGATCGAGGGAACGACGAGCGAGACGTTCGCCATGTCCGTCGAGAGCGTCGGGGCGGGCTCGCCGCGATCGTCGAGCTCGAAGGTGCGGCCCAACGACTCCGCCGCGCTGCGGTAGTGGCTCAGGACGTCGGGGTCCGACTCCATGTGCGAGAAGGGGTTGCCCAACTCGGTAATCGTGAGCGAGGCGCCGGTTGCGAGCGCACCGGCCTGGAAGCAGCGGGTCGTGCGTTCGCGCAGTTCGGCCAGGCGCGAGCTCGTGGTCGCGCGGCACATGTAGCGGCCGACGACTCGCGACGGGATGATGTTGGCGGCCGCACCGCCTTCGACGACGATCCCGTGGAACTGGTCGCCCGGCCGAAGTTGTTGGCGCAGCAGGCCGAGTGACACCTGGGCGATGGTCAGGGCGTCGAGGGCGTTGACGCCCTCCCACGGCGCCGCCGAGGCGTGAGCGTCACGGCCGTCGTAGCGGACCTCGAAGTGATCGACGGCCAGACACGCCGCGTCAAGTCGATCGCTCGGCCACGGGTGCACCATCATGGCGACGTGGACGTCGTCGAAGTAGCCCGCGTTGATGAGGTCGATCTTGCCGCCGCCTCCCTCCTCGGAAGGGGTGCCGAGTAGTACGACCGTGAGATCGAGTTCGTCGGCCACGGCCGCCAGGCCGATGGCCGCCCCGAGTGAGGCCGCGGCGATGATGTTGTGCCCGCAGGCGTGGCCCACGTCGGGCAGCGCGTCGTACTCGGCGCACAGCGCGACGTGCAGTGACCCGCTCCCCGCGGTGGCGCGGAACGCGGTCGCCAGGCCAGCGGCGCCGCGCTCGACGTCGAATCCGTGGGACTGCGCCGCCCGGGCGACTGCTTCGGCGCTCACGAACTCCTCGTAGCCGAGCTCGGGGTTCGCGTGGATGTAGTGGCTGACCTCGAGCAGTGCCGGCCGGGCCGCCGCAATGGCCGCCGTGGCCCGATCGCGCGGGGTCATTCGACGACGGCGACCACGTCGCCGGCGCTGACGGCGTCGCCCGGCTTGACCTTGATCGCGGTGACTACGCCCGACTTCTCCGCGCCGACGGCGTTCTCCATCTTCATCGCCTCGAGGATGACCAGGGTCTCACCCGCACTCACCGACTGGCCGACCTCGACCGAGACCTTCACGATGGTTCCCTGCATGGGCACCGAGACGGTGCCCGAGCCACTGCCGACCACGCCCGCGTGGTGCTGGCGACGCGGCTTGGCGGCCGTGCTCGTCGGCCGGGCTAGCCCATCGTCGCCACCGGCGAGCCAGAGCGCGACTGACACCCGGCGCCCGTCGACCTCCGCGACGACGTCGCGACGCACGAGCTCGTCCGATTCGCCGCCACCGATCCCGGGACTCGTGATTCCCGAGAAGTCGAGTGTCTCTTCCACCCACTTGGTGGAGTGCGTCCCGTTCACGAAGTCGTCGCTCGACAGGATCACCGTGTCAGCCGGCAACGTCGTCGCCACGCCCTCGATGACGGTCTCTTCGATCGCACGCAGCATCCGGCGACGGGCGCGGTCTCGGTCGGGCGCCCACACGATGAGCTTGCCGATCAGGTTGTCGTAGTACTGCGAGATGGCGTCGCCGGACTCGTAGCCGGCGTCGAGGCGAACCCCGGGTCCTGCGGGCGGCCGCAGCGAGGTGATGGTGCCCGGTGAGGGCGCGAAGCGTCCACCGGCGGGGTCCTCGGCGTTGATCCGAATCTCAATGGCGTGTCCGTCACGGCGCACGTCATCCTGTCCGAAGGGAAGCGCCTCGCCGGCGGCGACGCGCAACTGCCACTCCACGAGGTCCAGGCCCGTCACCAGCTCGGTGACGGGGTGTTCGACCTGGAGTCGGGTGTTCATCTCGAGGAAGTAGAACTCGCCGTCCTGGTAGAGGAACTCGACCGTGCCGGCGTTGACGTAACCGCAGGCGCGCGAGACCTTGACGGCCGCTTCACCCATCGCTACGCGGACGTCGTCAGGGAAGTTGGCGGCCGGCGACTCCTCGACGAGCTTCTGGTGGCGGCGCTGAGCCGAGCAGTCGCGTTCGCCGAGCCAGAGGGTATTGCCGTGGGTGTCGGCGAGGACCTGCATCTCGATGTGTCGGGGCCAGGTCAGGTACCGCTCCACGTAGCACTCGGAGCGACCGAAGTAACTGAGCGCCTCGCGCTGGGCGCTCTCGAAGGCGGCCGTGGCCTCATCGGGGCCCGACACGACCTTCATGCCGCGTCCGCCGCCGCCGTAGGCCGCCTTGATGGCGACCGGCCAGCCGAACTCGCGGCCGAAGTCGACGACCTCGTCAGGGTGCTGGAGTGTCTCGTTGCGCCCGGGCACGCCCGCGACGCCAGCGCGCTCGGCGGCGAGTCGCGACGAGATCTTGTCGCCCATCACCTCGATGGCCTCGGGCGGTGGCCCGATGAAGGTGACCCCGCGCGAGGTGATCGCCCGGGCGAAGTCGGTGTTCTCCGAGAAGAAGCCGTAGCCGGGGTGCACCGCGTCGGCGCCCGAGCGCTCGATGATCGCCAGGATCGCCTCGGTGTTGAGGTAGCTCTCGGCGGCGGTCGACCCACCCAAGGCGTAGGCCTCGTCAGCGAGACGAACGTGCAAGGCGTGGCGGTCGAGCTCGGAGTAGACGGCCACGGTCGCGATGCCGAGCTCACGGCACGTGCGCATGACCCGCACGGCGATTTCGCCACGGTTGGCGATTAGGACCTTCTGTAGCACGCGTTCCTCCGTCTCAGCACTGTCCTTTTCTACCACTCGGCTTCTGCGCACCCAATCTCGAGCGGGCGACATTCTGCAAGTTCGTGCAGTCTGATGAGTAATCATCGCACGGGCACGACCGCGTGCCGTGGCTCGAGCACGCGGTCGTCGCTCCGGCGAGCGCAGCGGTCGGCGCCGAGCCGCGAAGTTGCGCAACGTGATCCCGGTCCGACGTCACGCAAATCCGATGACCGAGCTCTGAGCATCAGCGCGGGCTCGGCGCGAGCCGACGGCGTGTGCTGGCTCGGGTCTGTGCCCGCACGCCGCGCCGGGGTCGCGAGACAGGCGTCAGCCGCACCCAGGGTGGCGTCACTATGTTGGACGGTGCGTTGCGCGGACGCGTGCATCGCGCGCTCGAGATGAAAGGGGAACGGGGTTTCGGATTCGCTGGTCGGATCACGCCCCTGGTAGCCAATGGATTCGATCGTCTGGCGAGTCGACGAGGTCACGTCAATCGATTCGACCAATTCCTGGTTAGTGGAGCAAGCCCGTAGCGGCGCACCCGAGGGACGCGCCATCCTCGCGGGTTTCCAGCGGGCCGGACGGGGTCGCCTCGACCGCACGTGGGAGGCACCGGCGGACAGCGCCCTCCTGCTCTCACTGCTGCTTCGCCCCGCGGCGCTTCGCGGCGCGTCGTGGGCCGCCTCAGCGGTGGCCCTCGCCGCACGTGCGGCGCTCGTTCGCCTTAGTGGGGTGCGCCCGCAACTCAAGTGGCCCAACGACCTCGTGGTGGACGACGAGAAGCTCGGCGGCCTACTAGCCGAGCTCGCCACCGACGACCCGCCGGCGGTCGTCGTCGGACTGGGAGTGAACTTGACGGCGTACCCACCGGACCTCGCCGCGACGAGTGTGCGACGCCGCTCGGGCGTGACACTGTGGCCGCGCGCACTCGCGGACATCGTGTTCGAGGAGGTCGAGTTTCGTCGTCGGCTCCTTGACGACGAGCGGGGACTGGCGGCGCTTCGCGACGAGTATCGCGGCGCGTCGGCGACACTGGGTCGATCTGTTCGCGTCACGCTGCTCGAGCGCACCGTGGTCGGTGACGCCGTCGACGTCGACGACGATGGCGCGCTGGTCGTCGACGTCGACGGCGATCGTCGGGCGTTCCGCGCCGCCGACGTGGTGCACCTGCGTCCCCAATCAGCGGTAGGTGGCGCATGAGTACGGTGCGGGTGCTCGTCACCGGTGCGGCGGGCCAAGTCGGGGTCGACCTGGTCTCGACCTTGCGTGGCGAGGTTCCCCCGGGCGCCGACGCACGTTGGCAGCCGGATGGCCTCGCGGTAGGGAGCGATGAGTTCGACGTGCTCGGCGTGACGCGTCACGAGCTCGACCTCGCCGATCGCGACGCGATCACGCGCGTGCTCGGACTCACCAAGCCCGACGTCGTCGTCAACCTCGCCGCGTATACGGCGGTTGACCAGGCAGAACGTGATGTTGAGGCGTGCTACGCCGTCAACGCGACCGCGACGGGTTTGCTCTCGGAGGCGTGCGCCGCGCTCGGGGCGCACTTCGTGACGATCTCCACCGACTACGTCTTTGACGGGGAGAAGGGGTCGGGCTACCGGGAAGACGATGTCCCGAACCCCCAGGGCGTCTACGGGGCGTCTAAGTGGGCCGGCGAGCAGCGCTGCCGTGTACAAGACACCATCGTTCGAACGTCGTGGGTCATGGGCGTGCGTGGCAAGAGCGTCGTGCACGTCATCGCCAACCGCGCGGAAAGCGGGTCGACGGTGCGTTTCGTGGACGACCAGACTGGCACGGTGACCTGCGCGGCTGACCTCGCGCGGGCACTCGTGACGGTGGTGCGTGAGCGTCCCGGCGGCGTGTGGCACGTCGCCAACGAGGGAACGACGACCTGGTTCGACCTGGCCCGCTTCGTCGGACGCGAGCTCGGGCGCGGTGATGAGTTCGCGACGCCGATCACGACCGCCGAACTGTCGCCGGCGCCGCTCGCGACGCGCCCCCGGCGTAGTGACCTGGTCACGGCCAAGTGGCGTTCGCGCTGGGCGGCGTTGCCGGACTGGCACGAAGGCGTTGCACGGCTCTTGCGCGACCGGGCGGCATCGTGACCCTGCCTGTCACCGCGGTCGTCGTCGACTTCCACGCCGATGAGGCACTCGTCGGCTGTGTTCGGTCCCTACAGGCCAACGACGTCGATCGGATCGTCGTGGTCGAGAACGGCCGTCCGGGCTCGACCAGCGCGTACGTCGACCTCGACGCGGTGACCCTGGTCGAACCCGGGCTCAATCTGGGCTACGGCCGAGGCGTCAACCGAGGCGTCGCCGCCGAGGCGACGAACCCTTACTTGTTGGTCGCCAACCCCGACCTCATCGTGCACGAGGGCGCCGTCGCGTCGATGGTCGCCTACCTCGACGAGCACGCCGAAGTCGGCGTGGTCGGGCCGACCATCGAGCGGCCCGACGGGTCGCGCTACCCGTCGCTGCGAGTCTTTCCCAACGTGTGGCTCGCTGGTGCGCACGCGGTCCTCGCGCCCTGGTGGCCGGGCAACCCCGCGACGGCGCGGTACCGCGCGCCGAGGCCCGACGGGACGGTGGACTGGGTGTCGGGAGCCTGCTTCCTGATCCGGCGCTCGGTGCTCGAGGCCGTCGGGGGCTTTGACGAGCGGTACTTCATGTTCGCCGAGGACATGGCGCTGTGCTGGCGGGTGTGGGGCGCCGGGTGGACGGTCGCCGCGGTGCCCGACGCGGTCGTGACCCACGTCGAGGGGCTGTCACGCCAGCGCGCCTCGCGGGCCATGATCGTCGCGCACCACCAGAGCGCCCTGCGATTCGAATGGCAGACCGCCCGGGGCTGGCGCCGACTGCTGGCCCCGGTGGCGAGCCTGGTGCTCGGGGCGCGGCTCGCGGCGATGCTGGCGCTCGACTCGTGGACGCGACGGGCGCGGCCGTAGACTGGTCCGGGGCTACGGGTGGTTCTGTGGTTGAAAGTCGAGGCCAGCCGCGGGCGAAACGACCCACGTAAGGCGTCTTGTTGACGCCGAGCATGGCGCGGTTTAGAAGTCAGTCCTGCCCCTTCGCGGTCACCGTGGCCGCGCGGGGAGCCGGTGAAGTGCACGAGAACGACGTCGGAGAGCTTTGGCTGCCGGCGGCGCGTGTGGACACCGCCGCAGGCAGGTGTGGGGTCAAAGACCAGGTCAGACACCCGTAGCCCCGTAAGGATCGTCCGTCTACCGGTAGGGTGAAACACGACATGAGTGTGTTCAGCAAGATTTTGAGGGCCGGTGAGGGCAAGCGCGTGCGTCAACTCGCTGAGCTGGTTGGGCCGATCAACGAGTTATCGGACGAGATGGCGGCCTTGAGCGACGCCGAGCTGCGGGCCAAGACCGACGAGTTCCGACGCCGTCTGGCCGACGGTGAGACCCTCGACGACCTCTTGATCGAGGCGTTCGCGGTCGTGCGCGAGGCCGCGACCCGGGTGTTGGGCCAGCGCCACTACGACGTGCAGCTGATGGGCGGCATGGCGCTGCACTTCGGGTGGATCGCCGAGATGAAGACCGGTGAGGGCAAGACCCTCGTCTCGACCCTGCCCGTGTATCTGAACGCCCTGACGGGCAACGGCGTGCACGTCGTCACCGTCAACGACTACCTCGCCACCCGTGACGCGAACTGGATGGGCCGCCTGCACCGGTTCCTCGGGCTGAGCGTCGGGCGCGTGGGGCCCGACCTGCCCGACTTTGAGCAGAAGCGCGAGGCCTACGAGTCGGACGTCACCTACGGGACGAACACGGAGTTCGGCTTTGACTACCTGCGCGACAACATGGCTCGGCGCCGCGAGCACATGGTCCAGCGCGGCCACAACTTCGCCATCGTCGACGAGGTCGACTCGATCCTGATCGACGAGGCCCGAACGCCCCTGATCATCTCGGGTCCCGCGTCGGACGTGACCAAGCTGTACTACCAGTTCGCGTCGATCGTTCGCACCCTGGTGCGCGACGAGGACTACGAGGTCGACGAGGAGAAGAAGACCGTGGTGCCCACTGAGTCGGGCATCGAGAAGGTGGAACGCCAGCTCGGCGTGACCAATCTCTACGACGCGGTCGCGACGAACTACGTGCACCAGTTGGGCCAGGCCCTGCGCGCCAAGGAACTCTTCCACCGCGACAAGGACTACCTGGTCGACGCGGGCGAGGTGAAGATCGTCGATGAGTTCACGGGCCGGACCCTCGAGGGACGGCGTTGGTCCGACGGGCTGCACCAGGCGGTCGAGGCCAAGGAGCGGGTGCGGATCCAAGAGGAGAACCACACCTGGGCGACCGTCACCCTGCAGAACTACTTCCGCCTCTACGAGAAGCTCGCGGGCATGACCGGCACGGCCGAGACCGAGGCGAGCGAATTCGGCAGCACCTACAACCTCGCCGTCGTGCCGATCCCGACCCATCGGCCGTCGCGCCGAGTGGACGAGGCCGACCTGATCTTCAAGTCCGAGCAGGACAAGTTCAACGCGATCGTCGAGGATGTGCGCGCTCGAACGGACATCGGCCAGCCGGTCCTGCTCGGTACGGCGTCCGTCGAGAAGTCCGAGCTGCTCTCGCGAGCCCTGTCCAAGGCGGGCATCGCCCACGAGGTCTTGAACGCGAAGCAGCACTTCCGCGAAGCCGAGATCGTGGCCCAGGCGGGGCGCAAGCACGCCGTGACGGTGGCGACGAACATGGCGGGACGAGGCGTGGACGTGATCCTGGGCGGCAACGCCGAGGGCCTGGCGCGCCGCGACGTCATCGCCCAGGGGATCGCGACCGACGCCGAGGAGTACGACGCCGCGTACCAGGCGGCCCTCGCCCGCTTCACCAAGGTCTGTGACGCCGAAGGCGACGAGGTCCGCGCGGTCGGTGGCCTCTACGTGCTCGGCACCGAACGCCACGACTCGCGCCGCATCGACAACCAGCTGCGGGGCCGCTCCGGGCGCCAGGGCGACCCGGGTGAGAGCCGTTTCTACCTGTCCCTCGAGGACGACCTGCTTCGCCTCTTCGCGACGGGGGCGGTGTCGTGGGTGATGGAGCGGGCCATGCCCGAAGGCGAGGCCATCGAGGCGAAGATGGTCTCCAAGGCCATCGAGCGCGCCCAGAACACCGTGGAGGCGCGCAACGCCGAGATCCGCAAGGACGTGCTCAAGTACGACGAGGTCATGAACGAGCAGCGCAAGGTGATCTACGCCCGGCGCCAGCAGGTGATCGACGGCGAGGACATTCACGACTCGACCATCGAGATGATCGAGCGCCAGATCGCGGCGGTGGTCGAGACGTACCTGGAGAGCGAGTTCCCCGAAGCCTGGGACCTCAATGCGCTCCTCGTGGATCTGCCGACCTACTACCCGACGACCATCACGATGTCGGACCTCGAGTCCTACACCGATCGCGACGAGGCGGTAGAGGCGATCGTCGCCGACGCACTGACCGAGTACGAGGCCAAGTGCGAGGCGTACCCCGGTGGTCTGGACACGGCCAAGGAGATCGAGCGCGACGTGATGCTGCAGATCCTCGACCAGCGGTGGCGCGACCACCTGTCGGACATGGACTACTTGCGTGACGGGATCCACCTGCGTCAGGTCGCCCAACAGGATCCGCTGACGGCGTGGCAGAAGGAGGGCTACGTCATGTTCGAGCACCTCCTGGACGCCGTCGAGACCGACTTCGTCCGCTACGTCACCCACGTCGAGACGACGGCACCCGAGGAGGAAGCGAGTCTCCAGGACGACGGACTCGAGCGAGCGGTGACCAACGTCGCCGAGGTCGCGCCGGGCGCGGTCGAACTGCCCTCGCACGCGGGCACCGCCTCGGCCACCGCGACCAAGCCCAACGAGAAACTCGGTCGCAACCAGCCGTGCTGGTGCGGCTCGGGCCGGAAGTTCAAGCAGTGCCATGGCCGACCCTAAGGCGGAGAACGCGCTGCGCGAGGCGCAGGCGTCACTCAGCGTGCTCGAGGAGCGGTGGAACTCGGCGCGCGACTACCTGAAGATCGACGAGCATCGGGCTCGCCACGCGCTGTTGAACGAGGAGGCGTCCTCGCCCGACCTGTGGAACGATCAGGACCACGCCCGCGCCGTCACGACCGAGCTCGGTCGATTGACGAGCGAACTAGAGGCCTTCGACCAGCTGCGACGCAGCCTCGATGACTGCGCGGTGTTGAGCGACTTCTCGACCGAGTCACTGGGTTCGGGCGAGGCGGACTGGACCCTGCTCGACGAGCTGCGCGCGAACGTCGCCGCGGTGGACGACGCCCTCACGGCGCTCGAGACCCAGAGCCTGCTGAGCGGCCCCTACGACCACAACGACGCCATCGCCGAGCTCCACGCGGGGGCCGGCGGGACCGACGCCCAGGACTGGACCGAGATGCTGCTGCGCATGTACGCGCGCTGGGCCGAGCGCCACGGCTTCGGGGTGGAGGTCGACGAGATCACCGAGGGCCAGGAGGCGGGTCTCCTGTCGGCCACCTTTATCGTGAAGGGGCCCTTCGCCTACGGGTGGCTCTCAGCGGACCGTGGCGTCCACCGACTCGTTCGCATCAGCCCCTTTGACTCACAGGCCCGGCGCCAGACGAGTTTCGCCAGCCTCGAGGTGACGCCCCTGCTCGATGACGACGCGCACGAGGTGGACATCGACGAGAAGGACCTGCGCATCGACACCTATCGTTCCTCGGGCGCCGGCGGACAGCACGTCAACAAGACCGATTCGGCCATTCGGATCACGCACCTGCCCACGGGGATCGTGGTGAGCTGCCAGAACGAGCGCAGCCAGCACCAGAACCGGGCCCGGGCGCTACAGATCCTGACGGCGAAGCTCGCCGAACGGGCCCGCGAGCAGCGCCGCGCGGAAATGGACGCCCTGTCGGGGGACCGGTCAGACAACGCCTGGGGCTCGCAGATCCGCAGCTACGTTCAGGCGCCCTACCAGTTGGTCAAGGACCACCGCACCGATGTCGAGACCGGCAACGTCGACGCCGTACTCGACGGCGATATCGACGCCTTCATGGAGGCCGAGCTGCGACGCCAGCGCACCAGGAGCTGAACGCGTTGACCGGGCTGGCGGTGACGATGACGTCGCGACGACGGGGCGAAACTAGAATGCTCGAAGAGATTCTGGGTGTCCGACCACCGATCAAGTGAACCCGAAGGGGCAGTGCCGTGATTCGTTTTGAGAACGTGTCGAAGACCTACAAGAATGGGACGCCCGCGCTCAAGGACATCTCGCTGGACATCGAGAAGGGCGAATTCGTCTTCCTCGTCGGCGCGTCGGGTTCGGGCAAGACGACCTTCCTGCGCCTCTTGCTGCGTGAGGAACTGCCCGATCGCGGACGGATCCTCGAAGCGGGTCGCGACATCAGCGAACTCTCCAAGTGGCGCGTGCCGTACCTTCGGCGCAACATCGGCTGCGTCTTCCAGGACTTCCGGCTCTTGCCGAACAAGTCGGTCTTCGAGAACGTCGCCTTCGCCCTCGAGGTGATCGGCCGGCCCCGTTCGACCATCGAATCCCAGGTGCCCCAGATCCTCGAGCTCGTCGGCCTGGCCGACAAGGCGAAGAACCTGCCGGGCGAACTCTCGGGTGGCGAGCAGCAGCGCGTGGCGGTGGCCCGGGCGTTCGTCAACCGACCACTCATCCTGCTCGCAGACGAGCCGACGGGCAACCTCGACCCCACCAACTCGGAGTCCATCATGGCGCTGCTCGAACGGATCAATCGGACCGGGACCACGGTGGTGATGGCGACCCACGACAAGGCGCTCGTGGACCGGATGCGACGGCGCGTGATCGAGCTTGACCACGGCGAGATGGTTCGTGACCAGGTGCGTGGCGTCTATGGCATCGACGAGCCGATGGAGATCCGCTGATGCGCGTCTATCTTCGATACGCGGTCAAAGAGACCCTGGCCAACCTCTGGCGCAACCGGATGATGACGATCGCGGCGGTGTTGACCGTCGCGGTCTCGTTGTCCCTGGTGGGCGCGGCGCTGCTGCTCAAGCAGAGCGCGGCGCAGGCGTCTGCACAGTGGGAGCAGGGAACCCGGGTGACGGTCTGGATGCAGCCCAACGCGAGCGCGAGTCAGCTCGCCAACGTCAGGAGCCAACTCGCGACGATGCCCATCGTGAAGGACTGCACGTTCAACACCCAGGCCCAGGACTACCAAGAGGCCAAGCGCATCCTGCCCCAGTCCGAGTGGTCGGTGCTGTCGGTCTCGAACGTGCCGTCGTCGTTCCGTTGCGTGCCCACGGTGCCCTCGGACGCCTTCGTCGTGATGTCGACGTTCAAGAACGAGCCCGGCGTCTACAACGTCACCGCGCCCGAGCAGCAGATCCGACAGATGAACAGCGCGATTCGAATCCTGCAGATCGTGTTCCTGGCGCTGGCCGGCGTGCTGCTGCTCTCGGCCACGGTACTCATCTTGAACACGATCCGCATGGCGATCTTCGCCCGGCGTCGCGAGGTCTCGGTGATGAAGTTGGTGGGGGCGACCAACTGGTTCATCCGCATCCCCTACATCACCGAGGGATTCATCCAGGGCCTGCTGGGGTCGCTCGTGGCCGTGCTCGCGGTGACCGCGCTGCATACCTGGTACCCACTGCACAACGAGTTCCAGTTGGACACTACGGCCCTGGTGGGCACCAACCTCGTGGTGCTCATCGTGGGCGTCGTGATCGGCTCGGTCGGCTCGGGTCTGGCGATCCGCCGCTTCCTAGACGTCTAGGGACCTATTCGCGGTCCGGGTCGAAGTCGATCGCGAGCGAGTTGACGCAGTAGCGAAGGCCAGTCGGCGTCGGGCCGTCGTCAAAGACGTGACCGAGGTGCCCGCCGCAGGCGGCACAGAGGATCTCGGTGCGGACGCGACCGAGTGAGTGATCCGGTCGCTCCACGATGGTGCCCGGCTCACACGCGTCAAAGCTCGGCCAGCCGCAGTGCGAGTCGAACTTCTGGTCCGAGGTGAAGAGTCGCTGCCCGCAGCCGCCGCACGTGAAGACGCCAGCGTCGTCCACGTCGAGCAGCGACCCCGAAAAGGGCGGCTCGGTCGCGGCTTCACGCAGGACGGCGTAGCGGTCGGGGTCGAGCACGGCTCGCCATTCGGACTCGGATCGGTTCACGAGATACGACATGGGTCTCAGGGTATCCGGAGACGGCGTCGGCGGTTACAAGTACTTCGAGTGCGGCGCCTCGGGCAGCGGCCGGGGGAACTCGGGCTTGTCGTCGAGCATTCGCGTGAAGGCTTCGGTCAGTCCGGCCGGGTCGAGACCCAGCTCGGCGAGCAGGAGATCCGGTCGGTGGTGCTCGAGGAAGGCGCGCGGCACGCCAAGAATCCTCGTCGTGGGAAACGACTGCCCGAGCTCTTGGGCACGATCACGCACGGCGGCGACCATCAGCGTGCCGGCGCCGCCGTGGCGGGTGCCGTCCTCCACGGTGATGATGCGCTCGTGAGCCAGCGCGTCATCGATCATCGACGGGTCCGGTGGCAGGACGCGCACGTCGTAGAGGGTCACGCGACCGCGGCTTGACCCCATGGCGGCGATCGCCGCCATGGCACTGGGTGCCATCTTGCCGACGGCGAGCACGCACAGCGACCCGTCGCCGCGCAGCACTTCTCGTGCCTGGAGGCCGCTGCCGATCGCGCCGTCAAAGGGTTGGGGGAGCGTCTTGGGGAAGCGAATGGCCGTGGGCGTCGACATCGAGAGCGCGGTCGCGAGCATCCCGGGAACCTCCTCGGCGCTCGAGGGCGCGAAGATGGTCACGTTGGGGATCGCGAGACACAGGGCGATGTCGAGGAGTCCGTGGTGACTCGGGCCATCGTCGCCGGTGATCCCCGCTCGGTCGAAGACGAAGACGACCGGGAGGTTCAGCAGGCCGACGTCGAGGTGTGCCTGGTCGAAGGCGCGGCTGAAGAACGTGGAGTACACCGCCACCACGGGCTTGAGCCCGCCCATCGCCATACCGGCCGCGGCCGTAACCGCGTGCTGCTCGGCGATCCCGACGTCGAAGAACCGCTCGGGGAACCGCTCCTGGAACTGCATGAGCCCGGTTGGCCCGGCCATCGCGGCGGTGATGGCGACGATGCGGTCGTCGACCCCGGCGAGAGTCACGAGCGCGTTACTGAACGCCTCGGTGAAGGACTGCGGCGGCACCTCCTCGTCGTTCAGTCGAGGTGGCAGTTTGAAGTCGTGCATCCGTAGGTCGTCGGTGACCGCCGGTTCATAGCCTCGACCCTTCTGGGTCATGACGTGAATCAGGATCGGCCCATCCCACTTCGCGGCGCTGCGGATCGTCGTCTCGAGGGATTCGATGTTGTGCCCGTCGATCGGCCCAACGTAGCGGACGCCGAGGTTCTCGAAGAACGTGTGCGGCGTCACGAACTCGCGGACGACCGAGGTGAACCCGTCGATCCCTCGGTAGGCCGCCTTGCCCACTCGGGGCAGGTGGGGAACCAACCGGCGCAGCCGGTCGCGCATGGTCAGGTACGTCCGATTGAGGCGCAGGTTCGTGAGCGACTCGGAGAGCTTGGAGATGGTCGGCGCATAGCTTCGTCCGTTGTCGTTGAAGATGATGACGACGCGCTGGTTGGAGTGGCCGAGGTTGTTCAGTGCCTCGTAGGCCATGCCGCCGGTGAGCGATCCGTCGCCGACGACGGCGACGATGTGCCGTTTGCCGCCGTGGCCGATGAGCTCCTTGCGCTGCTCCATCGCGACGGACAGTCCGTGAGCGTAGGAGAGGGCGGTCGAAGCGTGCGACGATTCGATCCAGTCGTGGGGACTCTCGGAGCGGTTGGGGTAGCCCGAGATTCCGTCGCGCTGGCGCAGGTGCTTGAAGCCGTAGCGCCTACCGGTCAGCAGCTTGTGCACGTAGGCCTGGTGGCCAGTGTCCCAGAGCAAGATGTCGTTGGGCGAGTCAAAGACTCGGTGCAGCGCGATAGTCAGCTCCACCACGCCGAGGTTCGATCCGAGGTGCCCGCCCGTGGTGGTCACCGTCTCGATGATGAAGTTCCGGATTTCGCCGCTCAACTCGTAGAGCTGGTCGTAGGAGAGGCCCTTCAGGTCTGCCGGACTCTCGATCGACGGAAGTATCACCCAGTCAGACTACCGGCCGGTACGACTCCAGTACCGATCGACCAGTCCGCAGCCGGGGGGTCGCGAGCCGCCACCGGTGTCCCGGTCACGGCCAGCGCGGCT
>JAKAFH010000085.1 GCA_021818025.1 Actinomycetes bacterium
CCGATGTGGATCGCCCCGCGCAGCTCGCGCAGCCCGATCACCCCGAGGTAGGCGGCGTGCACCGGGCTCGCGGGCGTCGCCACGCGCCGGTAGCCGTCAGCGAGCGGGTGCTCGCCGAGTGGATCGGAATCGAGCACGGTGCGCGCATGGCTAGCCGTCGCCTCGAGCAGGTCGCGCGGCACCTCGGCAAAGACCCGATCCGCGTAGGCGAAGGCGGCGGCCACGTGGGCGCGCGCGACCGCGACCGGGTCGCCCTTCGCCCTCGCCGCGTCCCAGAGCAGGTCGATGGTGCGCGGGTGGAAGAAGTAGAAGGCGTCGCGCACCACCTCGACGTCGACGTCGCCGAGCACGCCGCCTCGGCCCAGACCGTAGAACTCGTAGACGTTGATCCCGAGCGCGGCGGCGGCCTCGACGGTGCCGGGGTCGAAGTAGAAGCCGGCCCCGAGGGCGCCGACCGGTCGGGCGAGGCGTTGGGCCAGTTCGAGCGGGGTCACGCTGTGATGCTAAACGGCATCGCCACCACGCGCGACGCGAAGCTCGAGACAGCTGCCCGCCTCGACGGGCACGAAGCGCGCCGTGCCGCCGTGGCGCGCCGCGATGTCGGCCACGATCGCGAGCCCGAGCCCGGTGCCCCCCGAGTTACGCGCCCGCGCCGGATCTGAGCGCACGAAGCGCTGGAAGAAGCGCGCGCTCGTGGCGACGTCGATGCCCTCGCCGTCGTCAGCGATCCGCACGACGGCCTCGTCGCCGTCGTAGGCGGCCGAGAACGCGAGCTGGGCGCTCGCGTAGCGCGCCGCGTTGTCCACCACGTTTCGCACCATGCGCTTTAGGGTCGCGGGGTCGCCCACCACCCGCGTCGGGGTGACGGCCGAGGTGTCCACGACGAGCCCGGTCATCGAGCGCACCCGCTGGGCCTCCTCGAAGAGCAGGTCGTCGAGGTCCACGTCGACCTTGCGCAGCTCGATCTGGCCCTCGTCGTTGCGCGCCAGCCAGAAGAGGTCGTCGATCAGCACGTCCAGGCGCCGGCCCTCGCGGGTGATCGTGTCGGCCACGCTCGCCCAGTCGGCGCGCTCGGCGAGGTTGGTCGCCCGCTCGGTCGTCGCGAGCAGGGTGGTCAGCGGGCTACGCAGCTCGTGGCTGACGTTGGAGACGAACTCCTGCTGGAAGCGGTTCGCCGCCTCGAGCCGGTCGAGCATCTCGTTCACCGTGCGCGCGAGACGCGCGATCTCGTCGTCGCCGCCGGTGACCGGCACCCGCTCGGACAGGTCGCGCGCGGCGATGCGCTCGACGCGCCGGCGGATCGACTCCACCGGCGCGAGCGCGAGCCCGAGCCCGAGCCAGATGAGCCCGCCGGCGAGCACGAGCAGCAGCGGAAAGGAGATCGCCACGCTGGCGAGCAGCACGCCGACGCTGTGGGTGATCGAGGCGCCGTCGACGAAGCCGAAGATCAGGGCCGGTCCGCGCGAGGTCGTCATCGACTGGACCGTCGACTGACTCAAGGCGGCGAGGATCGGGTCGGCGCTGCGCTCGCGCACCATGACCGCGGCCAGCCCCGTCGTCGAGGCGTTGTCGGCCCTGGCGTGCGCGAGCACCGGCTCATTGGCGATCGCCGAGCTCGCCGCCCAGACCACGTCGCCCTTCGGGTCGGTCACCTGGACGACGACGTCGCCCACCATCGGCAGCACGAGCCGCTCGGCCGGCAGCGGCGAGCTCGACAGGCGGTTCTCGACCTGGGCCATGACCTCGGTCACCTGGTTCGTCGCGCTGTTCACCAGGGAGCGGTGCACGAGATTCACGAGCGCGACACCGGTGAAGCCCAGCACGACCGCAATCGAGATGACGAAGAACATCGTCAGTCGGGCGCGGATCGAGAGCGCGCGCCGACGCATCAGTCCTCGCGAACGCGGTACCCCACGCCACGGACCGTGCGGATGATCGACGGTCGGTCGGGCAGGTCGATCTTGCGCCGCAGGTAGCCGATGTAGACCTCGACGATGTTCGGGTCGCCGTCGAAGTCGCCGCCCCAGACGGCCGTGAGGATGTCGCCCTTGTTGATCGCCTCGCTGCCGTGGCTGAGCAGGTACTCGAGCAGGGCGAACTCGCGCGGGGTGAGCGACACGGGCCGGTCGTGGGCGATGACCCGGCGGCTGACCGGGTCGAGCGAGACCGGCCCGACGGTCAGTGGCTGGGGCCGCTCGCGCTCGTGGCGGCGCAACAGCGCGTTCACCCGCGCGAGCAGGATCGACCACTCGAAGGGCTTGCGCAAGAAGTCGTCCGCGCCCACCTCGAGGCCCTCGACCTCGTCGAGCTCGCCGTCCTTGGCCGTGAGCATCAGCAGGGGCGTGTGCACGCCGGCGCTGCGCAGGTCGAGGCACACCGAGAAGCCGTTGCGCTTGGGCAGCATGATGTCCAGGATGATCACGTCGTAGGCGCCGTCACGCCCCTCGGCGAAGCCCGACTCGCCGTCGTGGCGCTGGGTGACGGCGAAGCCCTCGTCGGTGAGCAGGTCCGCGAGGGCTTGGGCGAGGCTGTGATCGTCCTCGACGACGAGTACCCGACGGCGTTCTTCAGTCATTTCAAGTAAAGGTTACCGTCCGGGCCCTCGAGCACCGTGAGCTTGGCCAGGCCGTGCGGTGCGGGGCCCGCGACGACCTCGCCCGTGGCGACCAGGAACTGCGATCCGTGGCAGGGACAGACGAGGAGGTGGCTCTGGGCGTAGTAGCCGACCGTGCACCCGGCGTGGGGACAGACCGCGTCGTAGGCGTCAAAGACGCCCTTGCTCGCCTGGACGACGATGCCGGGGTCCCCGGTCACGGGGATCGTGAAGTTCGCCGCCGTGCCCACCGGCACGTCGCGTGCGGGCCCGAGCTCGACCCCGAGCGCCGTGCGCGCAGCGCCCGGGGGCGCGTGCAGGGTGTTGGGCGCGATGGGTGCGCCCGCGCCCCCGACGACGCGCCCGGCGACCGCGGTCACCACCGCGCCGACGGCGACCGCGCCGCCGACGAGCACCGTGCTCGCGGTCGCGAGCACGACCGCGCGCCGGTCGACCTCCTCGTCGCCGCGTGCGGTGGCGGGCCCGGCGAGCACCGGGCAGTGGGTCGAGGCACAGGGGGCGTCGAGCGCACGGCAGCGCTGCGCCTCGTAGTGACCACAGCGCGCGCGCACCTCGTCAAAGGCGATGGCGACGACCTCGGGGACGGGCCGGCGCGCCTCGGCGGCCGAGCGCGCCTCGATCACCGCGCTGAGCGAGAGCCGCGAGGATCGCCCGGCCAGTACGAGGGGTAGCCAGGCGGAAAAGAAGACCAGGTCGGCTCCCGTGTAGTAGGGCGTCGCGTGGAAGCTCACCGTGAGAAAGAGCAGGAACGACAGCGCCGCGCCGCCGATGGCGGCCGCGCGCTGGAGGATCCCGATCAGCGTGGCGGCCCCGATCGCGAGCTCAGCGATGGCGATCGTCGCCCCGATGGGCGTGGCGAGGCCCACCAGGTGCACGACAAGCGCGTGCAGCGGGCTCACCCGTGCGGCCGCCACGAGCTGGGCGTGGATCGAGATCGGGCTCACGCCGTTGAAGAAGTTGGGGTTCGCGAACTTCTGCAGCCCGGCGTAGGCGAAGGTCGCCCCGAGGAAGAGCCGCAGGGGAACGAGCGCCCACTCCGAGAGCGCACCGGCGCGAAGCGGCACACGTCGGGGCCGCGACGCGCGCGCGCGACGGCTCGGAGAGGGCATGTCGGACATGACTCATGGTGCCACAGCGCCCGCCGTGCGCGCCGTCGCCTCGAATGCTCGGCGCCTCGCGCCGAGCGACCACAATGGAGCAATGGTCCTCGCCACGGTCGTCAGCTTCATCATCACCAAGATCCAGCACCTGCCGGGCGGACTGGTCTACGGCCTCGTGGCGCTGCTCGTCTTTGGCGAGGCCGCCCTCTTCATCGGCTTCGTGCTGCCCGGGGAGACCTCGGTCATCGTCGCGGGCGTGGTGGCGAGCCGGGGCCACGTGAACATTGGGGTGCTCGTCGGGCTCGTCGTGCTCGCGGCGATCATCGGCGACTCGGTCGGCTACGAGGTCGGCAAGCGCTACGGCGAGCAACTGCTGCGCCTGCCGATGCTGCGAAAACGCCAGGCCAGCCTGCACCGCGCCTTGGAGGGTCTCGCCCAGCGCGGCCCGCTCTACGTCTTCCTCGGACGCTTCACCGCCTTCTTGCGCGCCGTCATGCCCGGGCTCGCCGGCCTGTCGGGGATGCGCTACCGGCGCTTCCTTTTCGCCAACGCCCTCGGGGGCATCGCCTGGGGCACGTCCTACTCGCTGCTCGGCTACTACGCCGGTTCGGCGCTCACGACGATCGAGACCTACTCGACCTGGGTCGGGGCGATCCTGCTCGTCGTCATCGTCGGCGGCTACCTCGTCATCCACCTGCTGCGGCGCCGGCGCGACCTCGCCATCGAGGCGACCTGGGAGGCCGAGCACCCCGACGAGTCAGCGAAGCAGTCCGAGTAGCCCCGCCGCCTCGGTCGGCGCCCAGGCGCCGTCGCGGCGCGCGAGCAGCCCCGCTAACTCGGCCGTCGGGCCCGTCCCCGCGACCAGACTGCGCAGGTACACCTCGCTCGCGCCCGAGGAAACCGCCGTGCGCACCGCGCCGGTGCCGTGGATGAGGCGCAACTCGCGCCAGGCGCGCACCAGGCGCGGCGCGATCGCCTCGTCGGCCGCGAGGGTCGCGACGATCTGCCCGAGGCTCTCGTGGGCACTCGCGGCGTCTTGGGTCGCGCGCTCGCGAAAGGGCGGCGCGGTACCCGTGAGGAATCCGGCGTCCACCAGGTCCGCCGCGCGGGTGGCGACGATGATCCCGGTCGCGGCCTCGAGCGCGTGCGCCACGCGACGCCCGTGGGCGATCGCCATCGGCGCCACCCAGGGCAAGAGCCACGCCTCGAGGCCGGCCCAGAGGGGCCAGACCGCGTCAAAGAGCACGACGGTCACGGCGAGCCCGGCGTCTCGGGCGTGCGCCACCACCGCGGCGTAGCGCGCGAGTGCCGACTCGTCGACGACGCCCCGGCGCGGCTCGACCCTCGCCCACTCGACGACGAGGCGCACGCCGTCGAGGCCCAGTGCGGCCGCCGCGTCGAGGACCGCCTCGTAGTCGTCCCAGAGGCCGAGCGCGTCGGGCCCCACGAGTCGACCGAGCGTGATCGAGGGCGCGTAGCAGGTCGTCGGACCGGTGAGTCCGTCGTAGCCGCCCTCGACGGCGTAGCCGTCGAGGGCGGCGAACAGGCGCGGACCGGTCACCGGCCCAGTCTCTCACGCCGTCCCAGCGACGCGGTAGCGTCGTCGCCGTACCCCCGACGGGACGTCCAAGGAGGACTCATGGCCGACGAAATCCTGCGCGAACGACGCGGACACGTGCTGCTGCTCACCATCAACCGGCCCGAGGCGCGAAACGCCATCAACCGCGCGACCGCCCTCGCGCTCGACGCGGCGCTGAACGAGGCCGAGGCCGACGACGACGTCTGGGTCGTCGTCCTGACCGGTGCCGGCGACAAGGCCTTCTCGGCCGGGATGGACCTGAAGGCCTTCGCCGCGGGCGAGGTCCCCTTCACCGACCACGGCTTCGCCGGGATCGCCACGCGGTTCCTCACCAAGCCGATCATCGCCGCCGCCAACGGCGCCGCGCTCGCGGGGGGCTTTGAGATCATGATCAGCTGTGACATGGTGGTCGCGGCCGAGCACGCCAAGTTCGGCATCCCCGAGGCGTCGCGCGGGCTCATCGCCGGCGGCGGCGGGCTCATCCGCCTCGCCCGGCGCATCCCGATCGCCGTCGCCTACGAGCTCGCCCTCACGGCCGACCCGATCGACGCCCAGCGCGCCTACGAGCTCGGGATCGTGAACCGGGTCGTGCCCGCCGAGGAACTACTGCCCACCGCGATCGCCCTGGCCGAGCGCGTCGCCGCCAACGCCCCGCTCGCCGTGCGCACGTCCAAGCGCGTCATGCACGAGGCCTTCGACCTCACCGAGGCCGAGGCGTGGACGGTCAACAACGAGGCCTTCACGGGCATCGGGGCGAGTGCGGACGCCCTCGAGGGGGCCGTCGCCTTCGCCGAGAAGCGCCCGCCGGTCTGGACGGGTCGCTAGCGTGCTCGGGCTCAGCCAGCCCCAGCTCGCCGACGCGCTCACGATCACGCGGCTCAGCCTGCACGTGCTCGCCGCGACGGTCTGGGTCGGCGGCCAGCTCGTGCTCGCCGGCTTGATCGGCACGGTGCGCGCCGTCGCCCCCGACGCCCCCAAGCGAGTCGCCGCGGCCTTCGGACGCCTGAGCTGGCCGGCCTACTGGCTGCTCATCGCGACGGGCGTGTGGAACTACCTCGCGATCGACCACGCGAGCGCGAGCGCGACCTGGAACGCGGTCTTCGGGGTGAAGATGCTCTGCGTGGTCGTCGCCGGTGTGGGCAGCTACCTGCACACCAAGGCAACCTCGGCGCGTTCGCGCGGGCTCTGGGCAGGACTCGGCACGCTCGGCTCGATCCTCGCCCTGGTGCTCGGCGTCGCCATCGCCGGCTAGGCACGAGCATCGACCTCGAAGCACCTTCATGGGCTGCGCCGCGCTCGCGCTCGCGCGCTGACGCCGTGGTGGCGGGGTCGCTTTCCGATACGTCGCGCCGGGCACTACGCTAAAGGGGAGCGAGTCAAAGGAGACGATCGTGTTTCTCGCTGAGATCTTTGGACCCGATCTGCTGATCGTGGTGATTGTGGTGGCGGTGCTCGTCTTTGGCGGATCGGCGATCCCGAAGCTGGCCCGGAACCTCGGCCAGGCCAAGACCGAGTTCGAGAAGGGCCTCAAGTCCGCAAAGTCGACCGACGCGAAGGCCACCGACGTCACCGACGACAAGACCGACACCAACTCCTAACGCACACGCCCTGGCGTCGCGACCGATGACCAGCGCGATGCTGGCGGACGCACCGGGGCAAAACTAAGGGACTTCATACTTTCCGCCTAAGGCCAAAGAAGAGTGCGTTAGTAGTCTTTCTGCGTGGAATCACCCGCCCTGCCCCCCCAGGGTGCATCGACCCGCTCTCGCCGGTGGCGACGAGTACGTCGGGCCGCTGTACTCCCGCTCGCCGCGCTCGCCCTGTCGGGGTGCACCGTGCCGACCTTCGGCGCGGCCCAGGGCGACACCACCTCCTCGCGCTCGGTCTTCCACCTGTGGCAGGGCTTCTCGATCGGCGCCGCGATCATCGGCACGCTCGTGGTGGTGCTCGTCGGCTGGGTCGTGCTGCGCTACCGGCGCCGCGGCGACGCGATCCCCAAGCAGGTCCAGTACCACATCCCCCTCGAGCTGACCTACACGATCGTGCCGATCCTGATCGTCTTCGGGCTCTTCGCCGCGACGATGGTCGTGGAGAACAAAGAGGTCGCCAACCCCAAGACCAACGTCACCATCGACGTGAACGCCTTCCAGTGGGGCTGGAA
>JAKAFH010000086.1 GCA_021818025.1 Actinomycetes bacterium
CGTCGAGATCGGCGGCACGGTCGGCGACATCGAGATCGTGCCCTTCATCGAATCGATCCGCCAGTACCGACGCGACGCCGGGCGCGGCAACGTCTGCTACGTGCACCTCACGCTGGTTCCCTACCTTGCGCCCTCGGGCGAGCAGAAGACCAAGCCGACCCAGCACTCGGTGACCGAGCTGCGCTCGCGCGGCATCCAGCCCGACGTCATCGTCTGTCGGAGTGACCAGCCGATCTCGGACGGCCTCAAGCGCAAGATCTCCTTGCTCTGTGACGTGCCGATCCAGGCGGTCGTCTCGGCCGTGGACGAGGCGAGCATCTACGACATCCCCGGCACCCTGCACCGCGAGGGGCTCGACTCGATCGTCTGTCAGACCCTCGGGATCGACCTCGAGGAGCATCCGATCGACCTCGCGCCGTGGAACGCGGTCGTGCATCGCGTGCACAACACCACCAAGACCCTGCGCATCGGCGTCGTGGGCAAGTACGTCACGATGCCCGATGCGTACCTCTCGGTCGCCGAGTCGATCCGCCACGCCGGTTTCGCCATCGGCGCGACGACCAAGATCGAGTGGCTGGAGGCCGAGCGGGTCCCCACGGAGATCGACTCGGATCGCCTGCGCCAGCTCGACGGGATCATCGTGCCCGGCGGCTTCGGCGAGCGTGGCATCGAGGGAATGATCGCGGCCGCGCGGATAGCGCGCGAACAGCAGATCCCGTACCTGGGGATCTGCCTCGGGATGCAGATCATGGTCGTCGAGTTCGCCCGGCACCAGTTGGGGCTGAGCGACGCGCACTCGACCGAGTTCTCCCTCGCCACCTCGGCGCCGGTGATTGCCCTGATGGCCGAGCAGATGGACGTGACGGACCTCGGGGGCACGATGCGCCTCGGTGCCTGCCCGGCCATGCTCGACGAGGGCTCGATCGTCGCTGGCCTCTACGGCACGACGGTCGTCTCGGAGCGTCACCGCCACCGCTACGAGTTCAACGCGCGCTACCGCGAGCAGTTCGAGTCGGCGGGCATGCGCTGCTCGGGCACCTCGCCCGACGGACGTCTCGTCGAGTTCGTCGAGCTGCCCGAGCACCCCTACTTCGTGGGTACCCAGGCCCACCCGGAGTTCAAGTCGCGACCCGACCGGCCACACCCGCTGTTCCTCGGGTTGGTGACGGCCGCCGCGTCGCGCGCCGAGGGTCGCGAGCCACACATCATCGACCCCACGTCGGTCGACGCCACCGCGTGAGCGACGACTTTCGCATCACCGCGGTCTCGTCACTCCTGCAGTCCCACGTCTTTGCCGTCGAGCGTCGCACCGTCGAGCACCAGGACCGGTCGTTCCATCGCGACGTCGTGACCCATCGTGGTGCCGTCGCGATTCTCGCCCGTGACCAGGAGGGCCGGGTTGGGGTGCTGCGCCAGTACCGCGCGCCCTTTGACCGTGAGACCCTTGAGATCCCGGCCGGCACGCTCGACGTCGACGGTGAGGCGCCGCTCGACGCCGCCAAGCGCGAGCTGCTCGAGGAACTCGGGTGCGAGGCGGGCGCGTGGCGGCTCTTGGGCCAGTTCATGGTCTCGCCGGGCTGGTCGACCCAGGTGATGCACATCTTCGAGGCGGGTGACCTGACGGTCGGCGACCGGCGCCCGGCCGGGCCCGAGGAGACTGCCTCGACCATTGCCTGGTACACGCCCGACGAGCTGCTGGCGGTCCTTCGCGGCGAACCGGCGATCGACTCGACGATGGCGGTCGCGCTCAACCTCGTCTACGGACGGTTCTTTGAGCGAGGCTGAGCCGCTCCTAGACGAGTACTTCGTCTGGCTGATCGTGGAAAAGGGGCGCAGCCGCGCCACCGTGGACGCCTATCGACGCGACCTCACCGCTTTTCTCGCCTGGACGGCCGAACGCCACTTGGGCGTTCGCGAGGTGGCGGCGAGTGACGTCGACGAGTACCTGGTGAGTCTCCGAGATCGTGGACGAGCTGCCGCCACGCTCGCACGCACGCTCGCGTCGCTTCGCGGCTGGTACGGCTTCCTCGCCGACGAGGGGCTCGTCGGCGCCGATCCGACGGCCCACGTTCGTGGCGCGCGCCGGGGCCGCACGCTTCCGCGCCCGCTCGACGAGTCCGAGATGGTCGCGCTGCTCGATTCGATCCCGAGCACGGCGGCCCTTGACCGGCGCGACCGAGCGCTGCTCGAACTGCTCTACGGCACGGGCTGTCGTGTCTCCGAGGCGCTCGGGGTGCGCATCGAAGACCTCGATTTTGACGAGGAGCTCATCAAGGTCACCGGCAAGGGCGCAAAGCAGCGCCTGGTACCGATGGGTCGCACACTGCGAGAAGCCCTCGCGCGCTACCTCGAGCCAGCCGGCCGTGCGGCGCTCGCCACGACCCGCGCGTCGAACTTGTTGCTGAACGCCCGGGGCACGCCGCTCTCGCGCCAGGGGGTGGACGCCATCATCGCGCGACGGGCCCTGCTGGTGGGCATCGAGCGCCGACGCATTAGCGCCCACGTCTTTCGCCATAGTTGTGCCACGCACATGCTCGCCCACGGCGCCGACATTAGAGTGGTCCAGGAACTGCTCGGTCACTCGTCAATTGCGACCACGCAGGTCTACACCGCGGTGTCGGTCTCGTCATTGCAGCAGGTATATCGGGGAGCCCATCCGCGGGCCCACGGGTAGGAGAGGGAAGTTGTCGAGTTACGTCTACTTCTTTCTCGCGATCGTGCCCTCGATCGTCTTGCATGAGGTGAGCCACGGCTACGTCGCCAACTTCTTCGGTGACCCCACCGCGAAGGAGAACCACCGGCTCACGCTGAACCCCCTTCGCCACGTGGACCCCTTCGGCACGGTCCTGCTGCCGGCGCTGCTCATCCTCAGTCACCTGCCGGCCTTCGGCTACGCCAAGCCCGTGCCGGTGAACATTGGCCGCCTGCGCAACCCGCGGCGCCAGTCGCTCTACGTCTCGCTCGCCGGACCGATCGTGAACATCCTGCTGTCGGGGGTGGGCTATCTCATCAGCGAGCTGGCCATCCACGTCACCAACAGCTCCTGGATGCTGCAGTTCGGGGTCACCTTTGGGATCGTGAACCTGACCCTCGCGGTCTTTAACCTGCTGCCGATCCCGCCGCTCGACGGCTCGGCGATCATTGAGCGCTTCGTGCCCCGGCGCCACCTGCCGAGCTACTACCGGTTCCGCATGAGGGCCCTGCCGATCGTGATGGTCGTGATCATCCTTGACTCGATGTTCTTTCACGTGGGCTTCACGTGGCTCACGTCGCTGCAGAACTGGTGGATCAGCCTGCTCTTCTAGGGCGATCCGAGACGCGCTGTACTACTGGATGCCCATCGCCTCGGCCGCGCGCCGGTAGGTCTCGGCGGCGATGTGGCGGGCCTTGGTGGCCCCGTTCTCGGTGATGAAGCGCAGCTCGGCGCCGTTCGCGCGCAGCTCGCGGTAGCGCGCCGCGATCGGGGCGAGCTCGGCGACCATCAGGTCGGCGAGGTCGCGCTTTAGGTCCCCGTAGCGCGAGTAGCGCGCGGCGACCTCGTTCGGGTTCTCACCCGTGAAGCCGGCGTAGAGCTCGAGGAGGTTCGCGAGGCCGGGCTTGTGGTCCCAGTCAAAGCGCATCGCGCCGTCGGTATCGGTGACGGCCTTCTTCACCTTGCGCACGATGTCCTCGGGCTCGTCGAGCACGTAGATCGTGCCGAGGGGGCTCGAGACGGACTTGGACATCTTGCGGGTGGGCTCTTGGAGGTCCATGACCCGCGCCGCCGCGGGTGGCTGGACGCCCACGGGCACCGTGAAGACGGCACCGTAGCGGTTGTTGAAGCGTTCGGCGAGGTCGCGGGCGAGTTCGAGGTGCTGGCGCTGGTCGTCACCGACGGGCACCTGTTGGGTCTGATAGAGCAGGATGTCGGCCGCCATCAGGACCGGGTAGGTGAGCAGACCGACGCGGTAGCCCTCCTGGCGCTCGGCCTTCTCCTTGAACTGGGTCATGCGCGTCAGCTCGCCGTAGGTGGCGACGCACTCGAGCAGCCAGCTGAGTTGGGCGTGGTAGGTGACGTGGCTCTGGACGAAGACGGTGCAGCGCGCCGGGTCGAGGCCCGAGGCGATCAAGACCGCGACGAGGTCGTCAGTCTGCTGGCGTAGGGTCGCCGGGTCGATCTGGAGGGTCAGCGCGTGCAGGTCCACGACGCAATAGAGCGCCTCGGGCGACTGGGCGGCCACCCACTGCTTGATCGCGCCGAGGTAGTTGCCGACGTGCAAGTCGCCAGATGGCTGGATACCCGAGAAGACGCGCATCCCCCGATTCTAGGAGTCCGTCGACGGCCGACTCGGTCCGGTAGTCTGTCGCGGTGACCTACGTCGTGACGACGCCGTCGTTCAGTGGACCCATCGAGTTGCTGCTGCAACTGATCAGCAAGCACGAGCTCGACGTTCTGGAGATCCCGCTCAGTCCCATCGTGGACGAGTTCGTCGCGGCGCTACGCGACGAGTCCATCGAAGTCGAGGTCGACCAACTCTCCGAGTTCCTCCTCATCGCGTCGATCCTGCTCGAGATGAAGAGCCAGCGACTGCTGCCGGGCCGTGACGACGCCGAGCCCGACGAGGAGTTCGTCGGCTGGGAGGAGCGCGACGTGTTGCTCGCGCGCCTGCTGGACCTGCGCACCTACGCCGCGGTCGCCGACAGCTTCGTGTCGCTCTTTGACCGGGCGGGGCGCTCCTTTCCGCGCCTGCGCGGCATCGACGACGGATTTGTCGTCCAGCCGCCCGACCTGCTCGCCGGGGTGACGCCCTCGGCGCTCGCGCTCGCGTACCTGCGCGGGATCGAGGAGAAACCGGTCGCGGTCGTGCGGCTCAATCACGTCACCGTCGACGCCGTCACGGTCGCCGAGACGGTCGTCTCGCTCTCCCAGCGCCTCCCGTCGCTCGGACGCCTGTCCTTCCGGTCGCTCATCGACGCGTTGATGACCCGCATCGAGGTGATCGTGCACTTCCTCGCCCTGCTCGAGCTGTGCAAGCTGGGCCACGTGACCCTCGGCCAGGGCCACACCTTCGGTGACGTGGAGATCGCCTGGGTGAGCGACGGACCGATGCTGGAGTTAGGAAGTGTGGACACCTATGAGGGATGAGCGGTCGCTGGAACAGAAGCTGGAGGCGATGCTGACCGTCGCCCTCGAGCCGATCTCGGTCGAGGAGTTGGCCGACGTGGTCGATGAGGACGCGGGCCGGGTGCGCGAGACGCTGCGTGGGTTGCGCGAGGAGTATGAACGCGACCGGCGGGGCTTTACCATGAGCGAGCTCGCGAGCGGGTGGGTCATGCAGTCCTCGCCCGACGTGGCCGAGTGGGTGACGCGATTCGCCAACCGCGACGTCTCGCACCGGCTGAGCTCGGCCGCCCTGGAGACTCTCGCGATCATCGCGTACCGCCAGCCGATCTCCCGGGCCCAGATCACCGCCCTGCGCGGGGTGAACGTCGACGGAGTCACCCGACTGCTCGAGCAGCGCGGCTACATCGAAGAGCAGGGCCGCGTGGCCGGTCCGGGCCAGTCGATCCTCTACGGCACGACCGATCTGTTCCTCGATCGCCTGGGGCTCGCCGCGCTGAGCGAGCTACCGCCCATCGAGCAGTTCATGGCGCCCGTCGCGGTCGCCGAGGAGTTGTTCGAGAGTCTGCGCGAAAGCGCCGACGAGCTGGCCGAGGGGGCCTAGTTGGAGGGCGAGCGGCTCCAGAAGACCCTCGCGCGAGCCGGCTACGGGTCGCGGCGATCGTGCGAGCTGCTGATCACCGAGGGCCGCGTCACGATTGACGGCCGGGTCGCCGAGCTCGGCAACCGCGTCGACCCCGCGGTCAGCGTGATCTGCGTGGACGGCGCGCTCGCGGCCACCAGCCAGAACACGGTGTACTTCCTGCTCAACAAGCCCGACGGGGTGGTGACGACCGCCTCGGATCCCCACGGCCGCACGACGGTGCTCGATCTGATCACCTCGCCGGTACGGGTCTTCCCGGTCGGTCGGCTCGACATGAACACCGAGGGACTGCTGCTGCTCACCAACGACGGACGCCTCGCGCACCTCCTGACCCACCCGAGCTCGCACATCGGCAAGGAGTACCTCGTGCGCGTCGAGGGCGACCCGTCGCCCGGGGCGATCCGACGCCTGCGCGAGGGGGTGATGCTCGACGACGGCCTCACCAGTCCCGCCCAGGTGAGCCGCGTGAGCGAGGGACTGCTGCGCATCGTGATCCACGAGGGGCGCAATCGACAGGTCCGGCGCATGTGCGCCGCCGTCGGTCACGACGTCACGCGCCTGGTGCGCACGCGCATCGGTCCGCTGCACGACGCGACCCTCGCGCCGGGTGCCTACCGCCAGCTCTCGGTGAGCGAGGTGCGCCGACTCTTCGAGGCAGTTGGAATGACCGACGAGATGGCCTCTACGATGCCTGCATGACTTCTGCCAAGATTCGAGCAGTCCGCGGCGCGACGACCTGCTCGGTCGACACGCCCGAGGAGATCGCCGCGGCGACCCAGGAGTTGCTGACGCTGCTCATGGCGCGCAACGAGCTCGATCACGATGACGTGGTGAGCGTGATCCTCACGACGACACCCGACCTCACCTCGTCGTTCCCGGCCACGGCCGCGCGCGCCGTCGGCTTCGGGGACATCCCGCTGCTGTGCGCGAGCGAGATCGCCGTTCCGGGTTCGATGCCCCGGTGCGTGCGGGTCCTGCTGCACGTCTACACCGAGTCCGCGCGCACCGACATCCACCACGTCTACCTGCGCGACGCCCGATCCCTGCGCGATGACCTCCCCGAGTGAGCGCCGGGCCCACGTGGTGGGCCTGGGACTGATCGGGGCGTCGGTCGCTCGCTCGCTCGCCACCACGGGCTGGACGGTCACGGGCACCGACCTCGACCCCGACACTGTCGAGCGCGCCCGAGCCCTCGGCATCGTGACCAACGCCGAGATGGATCCGGCGACGACCCTCGTGGTCATCGCGACACCGGCCGGTTCGGTCGCGACGCTCGCGAACGAGGTGCTGGCGAGGCTCGAGGACCCCGGGGCGATCGTCACCGACGTCGCCGGGGTGAAGTCGGCGATCGTCGCGGCGGTGGAGGACGCCCGATTCATCGGCGGACACCCGATGGCCGGCTCGGAGCAGCGCGGGCTCGCCGCCGCACGCGACGACCTCTTTCGAGGCTGCACCTGGGTCCTCACACCGACGACAGCGACCGAACCCGGCCACTACAGCCGCCTGCACGGCTACCTGCGCGAGCTCGGCGCCAACGTGATCGCGATCGCGGCCGAGGACCACGACCGCCTGGTCGCACTCGCGAGTCACGTGCCCCACCTCCTCGCGAGCGCGCTGATGAACGAGGCCTCGCTCGCCGCCGAGCAGGACGCCGTCTTGCTGCAGTTGGCGGCGGGCGGCTTTCGCGACATGACC
>JAKAFH010000087.1 GCA_021818025.1 Actinomycetes bacterium
CCGTTGATGAGCACGTCGGCGCCGGCCTCGAAGAGCCGGCGCGGGTAGCCGTCGGCGTAGCCGAAGGGCACCGTGACCACCGTCGCCGCCGTCGCGAGCGGGCGGCGCCGGCCGTAGCTCGGGCGCTCGCCGGCCTCGAGGCGCCGCGCGGCGACCACCTGGGCGCGCAGGGTGAGCGCGGGCTCGAGGGTCACCCCGGCGTCGGTGAGCGTCTGGGCGAGCCACGGGTCGGGCAGGTAGCCGTAGAGGGCGAGCCCGACGCGCGCCATCGAGAGCCGCGACGCGGGGTACCCGATCGCACCGGCCGAGTTCGCGGCGTGCACGACCCGCGGGTGGATCCCGCGCGCGCCGAGGCGCGCGACGACGCCCTCGAAGATCGCCAGCTGCTCGCGCGTGTAGTCGCGGTCCTCCTCGCGCGGGCCGTCGGCGTTGGAGAAGTGTGTGTAGAGGCCCTCGAGGTCGATGGCCGAGGAGGCCAGCAGCACGTCCACGGCCTCGTCGACGAGCTCGGGGGGCACGCCCATGCGGTGCATGCCGGTGTCGATCTTCACGTGGACCCGGTGCAGCCCGCCGAGCCGCTCGGCCGCGGCGACGGCGTGGCGCGCCCCGGGCACCGAGCCGACGGTGAGGCTGAGCGAGTGGCTCAGGGCGTCGGGGATCGTCTCGGGCGGGATCTCGGCGAGCAGCAGGATCGGCACCGTGACACCGCTGCCGCGCAGCTCGATGCCCTCGTCGACGATCGCGACGGCGAGCGCGTTCGCGCCCCCGTCGAGCGCCGCGCGCGCCGCGAGCGGCGCGCCGTGGCCGTAGCCGTTGGCCTTGACGACCGCGCAGAGCTCGCTCTCACCGAGGACCCGCTGCAGGGCCGCGATGTTGTGCGCGAGCGCCGAACGCGAGATCTCGGCCCAGGCCGGCCGGCGAACGCCCTCAACTGGCATCGTCGCTCCCGACGACCATCGCGATGGCGCTGAGGTCGCTGTGGGTCAGTGAGACGCTAAAGCGCGTCACCCCGCGGCGCGCGGCGAGCTCGGCCGCGGCGCCGTGCACCGCGATGCTCGGTGCGCCGCTTGGCTGGCGGACCACCTCGATCGACTGCCAGGGCACCGAGCCGACGCCCACGCCCAGGGTCTTCATGACGGCCTCTTTGGCGGCGAAGCGCGCCGCCAGGCGCTCGGTCTTGCCGCGCGCGTCGCGCTGCTCGCCCTCGGTGAAGAGCCGGGTCACGATGCGCGGCCGGCGCGTCAGGGCCAACTGGAACCGTGCCACGTCCACGACGTCCACCCCCACGCCCACCACGCCCACTATTCGACCGTCACCGTCTTGGCGAGGTTGCGCGGCCGGTCGACGTTGCGCCCGAGGCCGCGGGCCATCGCGTAGGCGAAGAGCTGCAGGGCCACGACGTCGACCATCGGCGAGAACATCGGCTCGGTGGCCGGCACGCGCAGCACGTAGTCCGCGACCGAGTCGATCGTCTCGTCGTCGTCGGTCGCCACCGCGACGACGGTCGCGCCGCGGGCCTTCACCTCGGCGAGGTTCGACAGCAGCTTCTCGTGCAGGGCGAGGTCCGTCGCGACCGCGACGACGACGACCCCGGGCTCGATGAGGGCGAGCGGGCCGTGCTTGAGCTCCCCGGCCGGGTAGCCCTCGGCGTGGCGGTAGGAGATCTCCTTGAGCTTGAGCGCCCCCTCGAGGGCGGTCGGAAAGCCCACGTGGCGCCCGAGGAAGAAGAAGTCGCGCGCGTCGAGCAGCGCCAGGGCGAGCGCAGCGACCTCGTCGCGGCGCCCGAGCGCCTTCTCGACGAGCGTGCCCACGGCACCGAGCCCGCGCACCAGCGCGTCGATCTCGGACTCGGCGAGGGTCTGGCGCAGCTGGGCGAGGCGCAGGGCGAGCAACTCGAGTGCGGCCACCTGGGCGACGAAGGACTTCGTGGAGGCGACCGAGACCTCCAGGCCCGCGCGCGTGTAGATCACGGCGTCGGCCTCGCGCGCGAGGCTCGAATCGACGATGTTCGCGATTCCCACCACGCGCGCGCCGCGGCGCTTGGCCTCGCGCACCGCCTGGATGGTGTCGATCGTCTCGCCGCTCTGGGAGACCCCGATGACGAGCGTGCCGACTTCCACGACCGGGTCGCGATAGCGGTACTCGCTGGCGATGTCGACCTCGACGCTGAGCCGCGCCCAGCGCTCGATCGCGTACTTGGCCACGAGCGCCGCGTGGTGCGACGTGCCCGCGGCCACGAGCACCACGCGCTTGACGGCGCGCAGCTCGTCGTCACTGACGCGCAGCTCGTCAAAGGTGATCGACCCGTCGGGCCGGCGCCGGTCGAGCAGGGTCGCGCGCAGGGCGTCGGGCTGCTCGAGGATCTCCTTGGTCATGAAGTCGTCGTGGCCACCCTTCTCGGCGGTCTCGAGGTCCCAGTCGATGGCGAGCTGGCGCAGGCGCACCGGCGCGCCCTCGAGGTCCACGGCGCGAAAGCCCTCGGGCCCGAGGCGCACGACCTCGTCGTCGTTGACGGCGTAGAAGGCGCTCGCGCGGTCGAGAATCGCCGGCACGTCGCTCGCGAGGTACGTGACCCCAGCGGCCGTGCCCACGACCAAGGGCGAGATCCGCCGCGCGGCGACGATGACGTCGGACTCGGTGGCGTCCATCGCCGCGAGCGCGAAGGCCCCGCGCACCACCCCGAGGGCGTCGCGCACGGCGTCGAGCAGGTCGAGGCCCCGCCCGCGGGCCTCTTCGATGAGGTGCGCGAGGACCTCGGAGTCGGTCACCGAGGTGAAGACGTGCCCGCGCGCCTCGAGGCCCTCCTGGAGCTCGGTGTGGTTCTCGATGATGCCGTTGTGGATGATCGCCACGTGGCCCGAGCAGTCCAGGTGCGGGTGGGCGTTGATCGCCTCGGGGGCGCCGTGGGTGGCCCAGCGCGTGTGGCCGATGCCCGAGCGGAACCCCGCAGGCGCCTCGTCACAGGCCCGGCGCAGCGCCGCGACCGACTCGGTGCCGTCCGCGCAGCGCGCCCGCCAGGTCTCCCCGGGGCGCACGAGGGCGACGCCCGCCGAGTCATAGCCGCGGTACTCCAGGCGCTCGAGGCCGGACAGGAGCGTCGAGACGGTGTCGGTATCGCCGACGACCCCGATGATGCCGCACATGGAACTAAGCCTACTCGGGGGTCTGCGCGGGCCTTCTCGCTAGGCGACGAAGGCCGCGCGCAACGCCGTCGTGAAGTCCTCGACGAAGCGACCCTCGAGGGCCTCGACCATCACGCGCACGACGGGCTCGGTGCCCGAGGGGCGCACGACGAGTCGCCAGTCCTCGTCGGCGATCCCGTAGCGCGCGACGAGCGCCTCACAGAGCGAGCTGACGACCGCGTCGTCGTAGTCCTCGCGCGCCACGTTCACGAGCGCCTGGGGCACGCGATGCCACGCCACGCTCGCCTGGGTCGCGAGCGGGCCGCGGCGCACGATCAGATCGAGCAGCAGCATCGCCGTGAGCAGACCGTCCCCGGTGGGCGCGAGCTCACAGAAGATCAGGTGGCCCGACTGCTCGCCGCCGAAGCACCAGTCTCGCTCTTCGAGGGCGAGCAGCACGTTGCGGTCCCCCACGTCGGTCTCGACGACCTCGAGGGACGCCTCGCCGAGCGCGCGGCGCAGTCCCAGGTTGGACATGGTCGTCACCACGACGCCGCCGCCGAGCGCGCGGCGGCTCGACAGGTCGAGCGCGAACAGCACCATCAGGTCATCGCCGTCGCGCACGGTACCCGTCGCGTCCACGGCGATGAGCCGGTCGGCGTCACCGTCAAAGGCGAGCCCCACGTCCGCGCCGAGCTCGCGCACCGTCGCGACCAGGTCCTCGACGTGGGTCGAGCCGCAGTGTTCGTTGATGTTGACGCCGTTGGGCGAGTCGTGGATGACGCTCACGCGCGCGCCCGTCGCGCGCACCAGCGCCGGTGCGACGACGCTGGCGGCGCCGTTGGCACAGTCCAGCACCACGTGCAGCGCACTGAAGTCGCCCGGCACGAGCTCGCGCAGCAGATCCAGGTACTGGTCCTGGGCGGCCTCGTCGAGCACCACGGGGCGCTCCAGTTCGGCCGGCGCGGGTGCGGCGGCCTCGAGGGCCGCGGCGAGCACCGACTCGGTCAGGTGGTCGAGCTTGGTCCCGCCGGGACCGAGCACCTTGAGCCCGTTGTCGTAGTAGGGGTTGTGCGAGGCCGAGACGACCACGCCGACGCTGTTTCGCGCGCGCGCCACGACGGCCACGCCCGGGGTCGGTATGACCCCGAGGTCGGTCGCCTCGGCGCCGCCGTCGACGAGCCCGGCGAGCACCGCCGCGGCGAGCACGGGCGAGCTCTCGCGGGTGTCGTAGCCGACGACGACCGGGGCGTCAAAGACGGCGGCCACCGCACGGCCGAGCCGGTAGGCGAGGTCGACCGAGACTTCGTCGTAGGCGCGTCCGCGGATGCCGTCCGTGCCGAAGCGCACGGCCACCGACTAACGCTTCGAGTACTGAGGCGCCTTGCGGGCCTTCTTGAGGCCGTACTTCTTGGTCTCCTTCTTACGCGCGTCACGCGTCAGGAGGCCGGCCTTCTTCAAGGCTGGGCGAACGGTCTCGTCGGCCTCGAGCAGCGAGCGCGCGATGCCCAGGCGCAGCGCGCCGGCCTGGCCGGCCACGCCGCCGCCCTCGATGGTGGCGTCGATGTCGTAGTTCTGCTGGGCGTCGATGAGCCGCAGCGGCTCCATCACCATCTGGCGGTGCGTCGCCGAGGTGAAGTAGTTGTCAAAGGCCCGGTCGTTGATCGTGATGGTGCCGGTGCCCGGACGAAGGCGGACACGCGCCACCGCTTCCTTGCGGCGGCCGGTGGTCTGGATAGGCGTGGTCATCAGTCTCCTTAGCCGCGGCGGATCGCTGCGGTGTCGAACGAAACGGGTTGCTGGGCCGCGTGCGGGTGCTCGGGGCCGGCGTAGACGAAGAGCTTGTCCATCTGGGCGCGGCCGAGCCGGTTGTGGGGCACCATGCCCTTGATCGCGTCCACGACGAGCGCCGTCGGGTCCTCGGCGAGGAGCTTGGCCCACGACGTCGAGCGCAGGCCGCCCGGGTAGCCCGAGTGGTGGTACGCGAACTTCTGGGCCGCCTTGTTCGCCGTCAGGACGACCTTGTCGGCGTTGACGATGATCACGAAGTCGCCGGTGTCCAGGTGCGGCGCGTAGTAGGTCCGGTGCTTGCCGCGCAGCAGCGAGGCAGCGACGGTCGCGATCCGACCGAGCACCAGTCCTTCGGCGTCGATGACGTGCCAGGCACGCGTGATGTCGTTGGCTTTCGGGCTATAGGTACGCACAGTTCTTCCTTACCTGGCCCCGCCGCCACGACGGGCTCGGGGGGACTCTCTAGCCTACAAACTCCATGCCCCTCGAGGCAAGTTCGCCTACCAGATCGTGACGCGCTCGCTCGGATCCAGCCACAGGCGGTCCTGGGCACCGACCCCGAAGGCCTCGTAGAAGACCTCGATGTTGCGCACCACCTGGTTGCAGCGGAATTCGGGCGGACTGTGGGGGTCGATCGCGAGCAGGCGCTCGGCCTCGGCGGGGCGTGCGATGTGGCGCCAGCTCACCGCCCAGGCGAGCAGGAAGCGCTGGGCCCGGTTGAAGCCGTCGATCACCTGGTCGGGGGCGTCGCCCTGGGCGAGCAGGTAGGCCCGCCACGCGATGGCCAGCCCGCCCAGGTCGCCGATGTTCTCGCCGATCGTGAGCCCGCCGTTCACGTGGTGCCCGGGCAGCCCGCGCGGCTCGAGGGCGTCGTACTGGGCGATCAGGGCCGCGGTCTTCGCCTCGAAGGCCGTCCGGTCCGACGGTTCCCACCAGTCCGCCAGCCGACCCGAGCCGTCGAACTTCGAGCCCTGGTCGTCAAAGCCGTGCCCGATCTCGTGGCCGATCACCGCGCCGATGGCGCCGTAGTTGGCGGCGTCGTCACGCTCCGGGTCGAAGAAGGGCGGCTGGAGGATCGCCGCGGGAAAGACGATCTCGTTCATCCCGGGGTTGTAGTAGGCGTTCACCGTCTGGGGGGTCATGAACCACTCGTCGCGATCGACCGGCTGGCCGATCTTGGCGAACTGGCGGTCGAACTCAAAGGCGCTGGCCGCACGGGCGTTGCCGACGAGGTCGCCCGCCACGACCGGCAGTGCCGCGTAGTCGCGCCAGCGCGGCGGGTAGCCGATCTTGGGGGTGAAGGCGGCCAGCTTCTCGAGGGCGCGCTGGCGCGTCGCCTCGCCCATCCAGTCGAGGCTCGCGATGCTCTGGCCGTAGGCGGCGACGAGGTTCGCCACGAGCTCGTCCATGCGGGCCTTGGACTCGGGCGCGAAGTGGCGCTCGACGTAGAGCCGGCCGACGGCCTCGCCCATCGCGCCCTCGACGAAGGCGACGGCGCGCTTCCAGCGCGCGCGCAGCTCGGGCGCGCCGGTGAGCGTGCGGCCGTAGAAGTCGAAGTGCGCGTCGACGAAGGCGCGCGACAGGTACGGCGAGGCCCCGCGCACCACCCGCCAGGTGAGCCAGTCCCGCCACGACGCCAGGTGGCTCTCGTCAAGCAGAGCGGCGAGGGCCGTCGTGAAGCTCGGCTGGCGCAGTACGACCTCGGCCATGGCCGACGCTCCGACGACCTCGGCCCAGCCGGCGAGCACCGGCGCCTCAGCGAGGACGTCGGCCAGGGCGCGCAGATTGTAGGTGGCGCTCATGTCGCGCGAGGCGACCGCGTCCCAGTGGCCGGCCGCGAGCTCGGTCTCGAGGTCCATCACGCGCTTGGCGCGCGCGGGCGCGTCGTCCAGGCCGGCGAGCTCGAGGGAGCGCGCGACGTGGACGACGAAGGCCTCGCGCACCGCGGCGAAGTGCTCCTCGCGGTAGTAGCTCTCGTCGGGCAACGACAGGCCGCCCTGCTCGACGAAGACGAGGTAGCGCTCGGGGTCGCCGGGATCGTTGTCGACGAACAGCTGGTAGAACCCGGCGAGGCCCTCGCGCTCCCAGGAACCGAGCAGGGCGACGAACTCGGCGATGGAGGCAACGGCGCCCGCCGCGGCGAGCTGGTCGGCGATCGGGGTCGCGCCGAGGGTCTCGATGTGCTCCTCGTCGAGGAAGCTCGCGTAGAGGTCGCCGAGCCGGCGAGCCTCGCTACCCGGTTCGGCCCCAACGGCAGCCTCGAGAATTTCGCGCACGTTGCGCTCGGCGGCCTCGGCGAGCAGCCAGAAGGTGCCGTAGCTCGCGCGGTCGTCGGGGATGGGCGTCGCGTCGAACCAGCGCTGGTTCATGTGGCCGAAGAGGTCGTCCTGG
>JAKAFH010000015.1 GCA_021818025.1 Actinomycetes bacterium
GAGGAGGTAGCGCAAAGAGAGCGAGCGCCAGCGGGTCCCCCAACCCGTGATCAGGCGGCGCATCGCCTCGGGCCGCGGGGCGATGGAGCAGCCCAACGCCACCAACGACGACGCCGCGCTCACCCCGACGTTCTGGGTCGCCCTGGTGCTGACGAGCGTGGCGACCGGCCTTTTCGCCATGTTCTTGATGTGGGTACTCGCGGTGTTCGAACGACTGGCGTTCAACTTCACCAGCGGCAGCTACCAGAACGCCGTCGCCGCGGTGGGTGGAGCGCGCCGGGTGCTGATGCTCTCGATCTCGGGGGTCGTCGGCGCGGTCGGGTGGTACCTCATCCGCCGGCTGCTGCGCCACGACCGGGCCGAGATCGACGACGCCCTGTGGCGCGGCGACGGGAATCTCTCGATGCGCCGCAGCATCCTCACCTCGGTGCTCTCGGAGGTCGTCATCGGCATGGGCGCGTCCATCGGCCGCGAGGCGGCACCCAAGCTCATGGGCGGCGCGTCGGGCAGCATGGTCGCGCGCTGGTTCAACTTCAGCCCGGCCCAGCGCCGGCTGCTCGTGGCCTGCGGCGGCGGCGCCGGGCTCGCCGCGGTCTACAACGTGCCCATCGGCGGTGCCCTGTTCACCGCCGAGGTCCTCGTCGGCAGCCTCGCTCTGCCGGTCGTGCTGCCGGCCCTCGCCGCGACCCTGATCGCGACCTTCACGGGGTGGCTGTACCTGTCGAGCACCGCCACCTACACCGACGTCGCGCGCTACCACTTCAGCGCCGCGTTGATGGTGTGGTCGGTCATCGCCGGGGTGGTGATCGGGTTACTCGCCGTGGTCTACGTGCGCATCATCGGCTGGTCGGCGCATCATCGCGCCTCGGGCAAGACGATCTTCTGGGTGATGCCGCTCACGTTCCTCGCCATCGGCGGCCTCGGGGTCTGGTACCCCCAGCTCTTCGGCAACGGCAAGGACATGGCCCACGAGGCCTTCCTCGGCGTCGGCAGCGTCTGGCTGCTCTTCGCGCTCTTCGCGCTCAAGCCATTCGTGACGGCGGCCACGCTCGGGAGCGGCGCCGGTGGGGGCGTCTTCACCCCGTTCCTCAGCACCGGCGCCGTCCTCGGCGGCTTCCTCGGCATCATCTGGTCCTACCTCTGGCCCGGGACCCCGGTCGGCGCCTACGCGCTCGTCGGGGCGGCCGCGATGATCGGGGCCTCGATGCAGGCGCCCCTCGCCGGGCTCGTGCTCGTTATCGAGCTGACCCACGGGGGTTTTGACATCGCGGTCCCGATGATCACCGCGACGGTCATCGCGACCTTGCTCGTTCGCCAGATCGATGGGTACTCCATGTACTCGGCGCGCTTACCCCAACACGACGAGGGCGGCTGATCGGCCGCCACGAGAGGATGTGACGTGTACACCTTGCCCAGCTTCCAACTCAGCGAAGACGACGCGTGGTCGATGGTGCTCGAAGCGGGCGCTGGCTTCTACGTGCGCCCGACGTCGTCAGGGCTGCGAAGCGTGTTCGCGCCCATCGTCGTCGACGAGTCGCGCCGAACCATCACCACCCACGTGGCGCGAGCGAACGACTGGTGGCGCGAGGCCGATGGCGCTGACGTGCTCGTGCTCGTGCTCGCGGCGAGCGCCTACGTCTCGCCGCGCCACTACCCCAGCAAGGCCGAGTCGCCCGGCGTCGTGCCGACGTGGAACTACGTGGCCGCCGAGATCCGCGGCACCGTGGGCGTGCACGACGACGCGACCTGGACGCGCGCCCAGGTCGAGCGACAGACGGACCGATTCGAGGCGACCGCCGCGACGCCGTGGCGGGTGACTGACGCGCCGAGCGACTTCATCGACCGTCAGATCCGCGCCATCGTCGGGGTCTCGATCGCGGTGTCCTCCATCGAGGGCAAGGCCAAGCTGTCCCAGAACCGCCCCGAGATCGACCACGACGAAGTCCAGCGGGCGCTGTCCGAGGGGACGCTCGCCGATCGCGAGGTCGCCAGGTGGATGGGCCATGACTGAGGACCTGCTCGTACGTCCCTGTCAGGTCAGTGACGCCATGGTGCTGCGTGACGTGCGCCTCGAGGCGCTTCGCGACACACCCGACGCCTTCGGCTCGACCTTCGACGAGGCGAGCACGTGGCCAGCCGAGCGGTGGACCACGATGGCCTCGGACTGGAACTTCTACCTTGGCTACCTCGAGGGCCGTCCCGCGGGCATGGCCTCGGGCGGGTGGCACGAGCACTACCCGGGCACGCACTGGCTCTATGGGATGTACGTGACGCCGAGCGCTCGCGGGACCGGGCTCGCTGACGCGCTGGTGGACGCCGTGAGCACCTGGGCGTGCGCCCAGGGCGGCGACGCGCTCTACCTGCACGTCACCGCAACGGTGGCCCGGGCGCGACGGTTCTACGAGCGGATCGGCTTCGTGCCGACCGGCGAGGTGACCGCCATGCACCGGGATTCTTCCCTACAGTTAGTAACCATGGTGAAGTACTTTGCATCCTGACGCCCCCGAATTCCACGTCGAGATCGTCAGCCCCGTCGCCCTGCACGCGGTGCGCCGACGGGTGCTGCGCGGCGACGACCCCGCCATCTCGGTCGTCGACGCGCGCGACGACGACGACACCGCGCTGCACGTGGCGGGCCTGCTCGGGGACCGCCTCGTCGTGACCTCGTCGTACTACCCGTCGACCTCGCCCGTGCACCCCGAGCGCGTGACCTATCAACTGCGCTACATGGCGACCGACTTCGACGTGCAGGGGCGCGGCTACGGCGCACTCGTCGCCGCGGCGGCCGAGGACCTGCTGCGCCAGCGCGGCGTCGAGGAGCTCTGGGCCAACGGTCGCGACACGGCGCTCGGCTTCTATCGCGCGACCGGCTGGCAGACGGTGCCCGGCTCGGAACACCTGAGCCCCGAGACCCAGCTGCCCCACACGATGATCGTCAAGAGCCTGCTCGACGGCGCGGAATCCTGATCGTGCGTCGCCTCGCCGTCACCCTCGTGGTCGTGGTCGTCGTCGTTGCGGTGTCACTCATCGCCCTGCGCCACCACGCGGCCTCGAGCGAGACCACCACCACGACGTCCCCGCCGTCGAGCACCACCACGGCCGCGGTCGCGACCGCGCCGCTCACCGGACTCGCGGATCCCTCCGGACAGGCGGGCCAGCGCCCAGCCCTGACCGTCAAGGTCGAGAACACGCCCGAGGCGATGCCCCAGTGGGGGATCGACCAGGCCGACGTCATCTACGAGGAGATCGTGAACGGTGGCATCACCCGACTCGCCGCGGTCTTCAACTCGCACGCACCGACCAAGATCGGGCCCGTCCGGTCGGTCCGCCCAACCGACGAGCAGGTCGTCTTTCCCCTCGGCGGCATCTTCGCCTTCTCCGGCGGCGCGCCCTACGCGCTCGCGGCCATCGCCAAGGCGCCCGTGACGCTGGTCGACGAGTCGAGCGCCGGGGCCGCGATGTTCCGCGACCCCAACCTGCTCGCCCCGCACAACCTCTTCGCCGTCGGGCCGTCGCTCTTCACCTTCAAGGCCACGCCCATCCCGCCGCGGCCGCTCTTTGCGTACCGGTCACCGTCCACGCGCGTGGTCGGGCCGGCGGTCGCGTCGGTGACCGTGCCGTTCCCGAGCATCTACCCCGAGACGTGGACCTGGGACGCCGCGACCGGCTCGTGGGACCGCACGATCTTCGGCCAGCCGGGGATCACCGGGACCGGCGTGCGCGAGTCACCGGTCAACGTGCTCGTGATGTGGGTCAACTACGTCAACGGCGTCGGCACGTTCACCTCGTACGCGAACCTGCTCGGTACCGGACCCGTGACGCTCTTCAGCGCGGGCAAGGAGGTCCAGGGGACGTGGTCGCGCGGGCCGTCCCTGAGCGACCCGATCGTCTATTCGACGACGTCGGGCAAGCCGCTGGCGCTCACCCCCGGCCAGACCTGGGTCGAGCTGCTCAACACCGGCGCCGTGCTCAGCGTGCACCACTAGCCGACCCGGTTCTCGACAACGCGCTGGCATAAGGTGGACTCGATATGACCACGCACGAGGGCTACCACGAACGGGCGATCGACGGACCCGACGGCCGGCGCCTCGAGGTCGCCACGACCGGGCCCGCGTCGGGTCGAACGGTCGTCGTGCACCACGGCACGCCGGGCACGGCGTCGTTGGTGCACTTCTTTGACGAGCTGGCCGAGGAGTACGGGCTCTTCGTCGTGGGCCTCAGCCGACCGGGCTACGGCGCGTCGACGCGCCGCGAGGGCCGCGTCGTGGGCTCGGTCGTCGAGGACGTGCACGCAGTTCTCGACGCGCTACGTCGTGACCGCTACCTCGCCGTCGGCTGGTCCGGCGGCGGTCCGCACGCGATCGCCTGCGCGGCGCTCGGCGCGCCGCGCTGTCTCGCCGCGTGGTCGCTCGCCGGCGTGGCGCCGACCGACGTCGACTTCGACTGGACCGCGGGCATGGGTCCCGAGAACGTCGCAGAATTCGAGCTCGCCCGCGCGGGTGGACCGGAGTATGACGCGTTCATGGAGGTGGCCGCCGCGGTCATGTCCGCGGCGACGCCCGAGTCGGTCTTCGCGGACTTCGGCGGTCTCCTCTCGCCGGTCGACCAGGCGGCCCTCGCCGGCGCGTCGGCCCGCGAGTTCATGGCCAGCTCGATGCGCGAGGCGTTCGCGACGGGGTGGCGGGGCTTCTACGACGACGACCGCGCCATATTGGCGCCGTGGGGATTTGACCTGGCCGCGGTGTCGGTGCCGGTCGCGGTCTGGTACGGCGAGCACGACCTGATGGTGCCGCCCTCGCACGGCCGGTGGCTCGCCGAGGCCATCGCCGGGGCGGCCACGACCTACTTCCCCGACGACGGGCATGTCTCGCTCGTCTTTCACCACGGCCGCGACCTCGCGGCCGCCCTCGCCGATCCCGCCTTCGCCGGGGCCGACCCCGACCAGTAAGGACAGTCATGCGCATCGGCAACCTCTACGGACCAGACGCCACCTTCCTCGGCGTGCCAGCGGCCGATCCCGACGACCGCGCCACGTGGCGCGACGCGCGCGCCGCGATCATCGGGGCGCCCTTCGACGGCGGGACGTCGCACCGCTCGGGCTGTCGCTTCGGCCCCCAGGCGATCCGCATCACCGACTACCTGCCCCACGACGGCTCGCGCCCGAGCCTCGCGCTCGGGGTCGACCCACTCATCGAGCTCGGGGTCGTGGACCTCGGGGACGTCGAGATGCCCTCGGGCGAGACCGAGAAGTCGCTTGCGCGACTCGAGGACCGCGTGGCCGCGGTCGCGGCGGCGGGCGTGCTGCCCGTGGTGCTCGGCGGGGACCACACGATCGCGCTACCCGACGTGACGGCCCTGGCGCGCCACGTGGGCTGGGGGCGTGTCTCGGTCATCCACTTCGACGCCCACGCCGACACCGGCGACTCCCAGATGGGCTCGCTCTACGGCCACGGCACGCCGATGCGCCGGCTCATCGAGTCGGGCGCCTGCCGCGGCGACCGCTTCATCCAGATCGGGCTGCGGGGCTACTGGCCCGAGCCCGAGACCCTCGACTGGATGGCCGACCAGCAGATGCGCTCCTTCGAGATGGGCGAGATCGTGGCCCGGGGACTCGACGCCGTGCTCGACGAGGCCCTCGAGCTCGCGCGCACGGACTGTGAGGCGATCTTCCTCTCGGTCGACGTGGACGTCGTGGATCCCGGCTCGGCGCCGGGCACCGGCACGCCCGAGCCGGGCGGCCTCTCCAGCCGCCAGCTACTCGACGCGGTGCGCCGCATCGCCATGGAAGGTCCCCTCGGGGGACTAGACGTCGTCGAGGTCTCCCCGCCCTACGACCACGCCGAGATCACCGCCTACCTCGGGAACCGCGTCGTGCTCGAGGCGCTCGGCGGCGTGGCCTGGGCCGCGGCTCAGGGCCGCGGGGCCGCCGTGCGCGACCCGGGCGACCCGCTCCTAAAGGACCGCTAGTCGCGCATCGTCTCGAGGATCCGGCGGATCAACGCCTCGTCGGTGTCGGGGTGCAAGAAGGCGAACCGGGCGATCGTCTCGCCCTCCCACTTGGTCGGGGTGACGAAGGCGACCTGGTCGCGCAGCAGCTGCAGGCTCCACTCGTTGTAGCGCTCGTCGCTCCAGCCGATGCGACGGAACATCACGATCGAGAGGCTCGCCGGGCGAACCATCTCGACGTGGTCGTACTCGCCGATGATCACCTCGGCGCGCCGCGCGATGTCCACCGAGGCCTGGATCGCCGACTCGAAGGCGGCCGTGCCGTAGGTCACGAGCGAGTACCAGAACGGCAGGCCGCGGGCCCGACGTGAGAGGTGGATCGCGAAGTCCGACGGGTTCCACTCGTAGTGCTCGTCGTCGGTGCTGTGCAGGATATCGAGGTAGCTCGCCTGCTGGGCGAGGACCTTTCGCGCGACGGTGGGGTTGCGGTAGATCAGGGCCGCGCAGTCGAGCGGCGCGAAGAGCCACTTGTGCGGGTCCACGACGAAGCTGTCGGCGTGGCGCAGCCCGGTGAACTGGTAGCCCTCGGTCGCCGACATCATGGCCGCGCCGCCGTAGGCGCCGTCGACGTGGAACCACAGGTCGTGCTCGCGCGCGTAGGCGCCAAGTCCCTCGAGGTCGTCGACGATGCCGGCGTTGGTCGTCCCCGAGGTCGCGACGATGCCGATCACCGTCTCGGGGTGCGGGTCGTTCGCGAGCGCCTCGATCAGCGCCTCGCGGGTGAAGCGGTGCTCGGTGGTCTCCACGAGCAGGGCGTCCACCCCGATGACGTGCAGGGCCTTGCCGACGCTCGAGTGCGCGTCAGCCGAGATGGCGTAGCGCACGGCGCGCGGGTCGAGTTCGGGGTGCCGGGTGCGACCGACGTCGCGCCCGACCGTGAGACCGGCGAGGTTGCCCATCGAGCCGCCCGAGACGAAGGCGCCGCCCGATCCCGCGGGCATGCCCGCGCGCCCGGCGAGGTACTCGAGCGCCTGGTTCTCGGCGATCACGACCCCAGCCGACTCGAGCCAGCTCGTGCCGTTCAGCCCCGAGCACGCGACGACCATGTCAAAGAGCAGCGAGTTCTTCGTCGGCGCGTTGGGGATGAAGGCGAGGTAGGTCGAGGCGTCGCTCGAGACCACGGCCGGGGCGAGCGCGCGCTCGAAGAAGTCGAGCACCTCGATCGGCGCGCGACCCTCGGCGGTGATCATCGTCGACAGTTCGTCCAGGGGCAGCGGGGCCAGCCCGCCGTAGTCGAGGGGCACCGGGTCCATGGCGAGGCGCTCGCGGCAGTACTCGAGGATCGCGTTCGTCGCCTCGGCGTCGTATTCAAACATCGGATGTCCCATAGTTCGTTACCTTTCAAATGAGGCCCCTGCCATCGTAGACAGTGCGCGCGGGACGCCGAGAGCGGCGCCGACGCCTCGGTAGCATGTGGCATGAGCGAGACCACGATCGGCTTCCTCGGGCCCGCGGGCTCGTTCTCCCACGAGGCCGTCACCACCCTCGGCGAGGGCCGGGCCGTCGCGGTCGGCACCATCGGCGACCTGCTGGCCGAGATCGCCCAAGGGCGGCTCGACCGGGCACTCGTGCCCATCGAGAACGCCATCGAGGGCACCGTCTCGGCGACGATCGACGGACTGGTCTTTGACTACGACCTCTACATCGAGCGCGAGGTCGTGCGCCCGATCCACCTGCACCTGCTCGCCCGGCCGGGCGTGTCGCTCGACCAGGTCACGACGGTCTACAGCTACGTGCACGCCCTCGCCCAGATCCGCGGCTTCCTCGCGGGCCTGCCGGGGGCGGCCGTGGTGCAGTCGACGTCGACCTCGGAGGCGGCGCGCCTGGTGGCCGAGTCCGACGAGCCGTGGGCCGCCGTCGGCTCGGCGATGGCCGGGGAGATCTTCGGGCTCGCGTCCCTCGCCGCTGACATCGAGGACCACCCCGACAACGCCACGCGCTTCGTCGTGGTCGGCCGCGACGCTATCGCCGCACCGACCGGCCACGATCGCACGACGATCGTGTGCTTCCAGGACAACGACCGGCCGGGCTCGCTCTACGGGATCCTCGGCCGGTTCGCCGCGCGCGACATCAACCTGACCAAGCTCGAGAGCCGGCCGACCAAGCGCGGGCTCGGGGACTACTGCTTCGTGATCGAGTTCGAGGGCCACGTCGACGACGACATCGTGGCGGACTGCCTGGTCGACCTACAGGCCCACCTCGCGCGGGTGAAGTTCCTCGGCTCCTATCCGGTGACCGGCGAGGAGGCGACGCACCGGCGCGTCGAGGTCGAGGAGGCCCGCCGGGCGGCCGCGAACTGGATGGCGTCGCTGCGCTCGAGGGTGCGAACCAGCAGCTGACCGGACTGGCGGCCGGTGCGACGGCTCGAGTCGAGTGTCAGCACCACCGAGGCGCCATCAGCGCGCCGAGGCGTCGCACGTCCATGGGCGGAGGGAGTGGGATTCGAACCCACGGTGGGCAAGCCCACGCCGGTTTTCAAGACCGGTACATTCGTCCGCTCTGTCATCCCTCCGGGGACGATGCTACTGGGCTAGCCCTTCTTACTGCGGAGCCGCGCGCGCTGGGTGTGGTCGAGGACCGTCTTGCGCAGGCGCACCGACTTGGGGGTCACCTCGACGGCCTCGTCGTCGGCGATGAACTCGAGCGCCTGCTCGAGCGAGAAGATGGTGGGCGGCGTGATCTTCTCGAAGTTGTCGCTGCCCGACGCGCGCATGTTGGTGAGCTTCTTCTCCTTGGTGGGATTGACGTTCATCTCGTCGGATCGCGCGTTCTCCCCGACGATCATGCCCTCGTAGACCTCGACGCCGGGCCCGACGAAGAGCACGCCGCGCTGCTCGAGGTCAACGAGCGCGTTGCTCGTCGTGTCCCCGCGCCTATCAGCGACGAGCACGCCGTTTCGCCGGGTGCGGATCTCGCCGAACCAGGGCGCGTAGCCGTCGAAGTTCGAGTGCATCATGCCCGCGCCGCGGGTCTCGGTCATGAACTCGGTGCGGATGCCCACCAGTCCGCGCGCCGGGATGCGCCACTCCAGGCGCACCCAGCCGGTGCCGTGGTTGACCATGTCCACGACGGTGCCCTTGCGCGTCGCGAGCAGGGTCGTCACGGCGCCGACGAAGTCCTCGGGCACGTCAATGGTGACGCGCTCCATCGGCTCGTTGACGTGGCCGTCGATGACCTTGGTGACGACCTGGGGCTTGCCGACGGTGAGCTCGAAGCCCTCGCGGCGCATCGTCTCGATCAGGACCGCCAGCTGCAGCTCGCCGCGGCCCTGGACCTCCCAGGCGTCGGGCCGCTCGGTCGGCAGCACGCGCAGCGAGACGTTGCCGACGAGCTCGCGGTCCAGGCGATCCTTGACCATGCGGGCGGTGAGCAGCTTGCCCTCGGTGCCGGCCAGGGGCGAGGTGTTGATGCCGATGGTCATCGAGAGGCTCGGCTCGTCGACGTGCAGGGGCTCGAGGGCGATGGGGTTCTCGGGGTCGGCGAGGGTCTCGCCGATCGTGATGTCGTCAAAGCCCGCGACCGCGACGATGTCGCCGGGCCCGGCGCTCTGGGCGGGGACCCGGTCGAGGGCCTCAGTGATGAACAGCTCGGTGATCTTGGCGTGCTCGATGGTTCCGTCGATGCGGCACCACGCGATGCGCTGGCCCCGCTCGAGGGTGCCGTTGATCACGCGGCAGAGCGCCAGTCGCCCGAGGTAGGGCGAGGCGTCGAGGTTGCACACGAGGGCCTGGAGGCCGTGGTCCGGGTCGTACTCGGGGGCGGGCACGTAGTCGGCGATCGTCTGGAAGAGCGGGGTGAGGTCCCCGCCGGTGTCGGACGGGTCGTGTGACGCCCAGCCCTGGCGCGCGCTCGCGTAGAGGATGGGAAAGGCGATCTGGTGCTCGTCGGCGTCCAGGTCGAGGAAGAGGTTCTCGACCTCGGTGACGACGTCGGCCACGCGCGCGTCGGGCCGGTCGACCTTGTTGATCAGCAGCACCACCGGCAAGCGCCGCTCGAGGGTCTTGCGCAGCACGAAACGGGTCTGGGGCAGGGGTCCCTCGGCCGCGTCGACCAGCAGGATCACCGCGTCCACCATGGCGAGCCCCCGCTCGACCTCGCCGCCGAAGTCGGCGTGGCCGGGGGTGTCGATGATGTTGATCGTGAGGTCGCGCCACTTCACCGCGGTGTTCTTGGCGAGGATGGTGATGCCCTTCTCGCGCTCGAGGTCGCCCGAGTCCATGACCCGGTCGGCGACCTCCTCGTGCGCGGTGAAGGCCCCGGTCTGGCGCAGCATCGCGTCGACCAGGGTCGTCTTTCCGTGGTCGACGTGGGCGATGATGGCGATGTTTCGGAGCGAGGTGCGTAGTGACATGACTGAACCACGCTAGTAGGCCGCACCCAGCGGTCAGGCTAGGCGGCGAGCTGGCCCCCGAGACGGCTGCGGGCGATCGCCGCGCGGACCAGGACGCGCCCCCCGGCTCGCACGCTGGTGTCGGTGCCATCGACGGCGAGGATCACGCCCGCGTCGGGCCACACCCCGACGTAGCGGCGCGGTGCGCGACCGTCGAGGTCCGCGAAGGTCGCCGCCGCGAGGTCGGCGCGCAGTCCCGATCCGGCGCTTCGCCGCGGCAGACCCGCGCGCAGGCGCACCACGACCGCGCCGTCGCCGACGACGAGGTCGCGCCGGGCGCGCAACGTGGTCCGAGCCCGCTCGACGTCGTAGTAGGCGTCGGCCGTGGCGACGCTCCAGTCGGCCGCGGTCGCCACGGCGACATCGGCCAGTCCCGTCGCCCAGTCGACGGCACAGGCCTGGACCAGGGCGAGCTCGGCGGGGTGGCGGTTCGCGAGCCAGGCGCCGAGCGATCCGGCCCGCGACCGTCCGGCCGCCACGCGGCAAAGCAGGTCGTCGATCTCGTCGCGCACCGCGTCGCGCAGCGCCACGGGACGATCGCTCGTGGCCCGGCGCAGCGCGCCGTTGCCCAGAATTCGCCGCGCCGCGGCCGGTGTCCACTCGAAGGGCGTGGCGGGCTCGCCGCCGCGCTCGACGAGCCAGGCGTCGATCCGACGATGCCGGTCGGTCGGCACCGCGCCCAGCCGCGCGGCGAGGGCGCGCCGGTTGGCCCCCGAGACGACGAACCCCTCGGTCGGCGCACCGTCGATCACCCGCGCCAGGGCACTGGGCGAGAGCGTCTCGAGGCGCAGGCCGGCCGTCACTGGCGCACCACACCGAGCACGTCGTCCACGGCGGCGCCGAGCAGCGTCACGTCCACGTCGGCAGTGACGAGCTCGCCGGTCGCGGTCGAGAACATCGCGACCCGCCACGGCACCACCGAGGTCCGCAGGCACTGCGCCAGCGCGTGGTAGCGCAGCAGTCGCGCGGCACTCGAGCCGATCGGCGAGGTGGTGACATCCACCAGCACGGTCGAGGCGGTGTCGTCGCGGCTCGCGCCGACGACTAGGTCGACGGTGTCGCGCAGCACGACCGCGCCGTTGGCGAGGGGCAGGCGGGTGCGCACGGCCGTGCGAACGCTCCAGGCGGCCGGGACCGCGCCGAGTGCCCGGTCGAGCGTGGCGCCGTGGGCGCACACCTCGGTCGCCAGCCGGGCCCGTCCGTCGGCGTCGAGGTCGTCAAAGACCTGCAGTAGATCGGCGGCGGGCTGGTCGACGCGCCAGGCGCGCAATGCGTCGATGAAGGCGTTGTCGCTGCGGTGCTCGAGCGCGCCGAGGCGCACGAGCTGGGCGACGAGGGCGCCGCGGAGCCGGCCCATCGGCGCGCGGGCGATGTCGATCGCGTCGTCGCGGCGCACGACGCTCGCCGCAGTGACCACGAGCGGCGCGCTGCGAGACAGCCGGTCACCGAGTTCGCACAGACCGTCCTCGAGGATCGCGCGCAGTCCCGCCGCGGTCTCGGTGTCACGCCGCGGGCGCTCGGACCGATCGCCGCGAAGGGCCTCGAGGATCGATCCGGTGGGCGTCGTCGTCAGGGTCACGAACCACTCTTGCGCTCGCGTGTGACACGTGCCTAGCGTGGCGCCGTGTTCATCGCCGTGTTCGGATTCTTCGTCGTCGCCCTGCTCGTGCTCAGCGTGCTCGTCGTGCGCTTCGCGATCCGCCGCGACCGCGAGCGCCGGGCTAGCGGGTCCGCTCCTCGAGATCCTTGATCCGCCGGTCGAGGTCGGCGATGGCGCGTTCGATCACGGCCAGGCGCGCGTTCACGATCGACTCGACGCGCTCGTCCACGCGCTGGTCGACCTGCTCGCGCAGGCGCGAGTCCAGCGAGTCCACGAGCGGTTGGGCGAGCTGCTTGAGCCGGTCGCGCAGCTCGTGGGACTTGGGACTCGGCTCGTCGCTCACGGCGCCAGACTACGCCGCGGCCGGCGGGCAGTAGACGCCCGCGTTGAACTGCAGGGTGTTGAACTGACCCGACCACGGGGGATTGAGCAGGGTCGACTCCTCGCTCGCGAGTGTCGACGTGGGCGAGCAGACGGCGCTGAAGGCGATGTAGCCGCGCACGTTGCTGCCCACGGTGCCCATGACCGGCACCGGTCCGCCGCCGCCGAAGGCGAGCGCCACGAAGACCGGCATCGGGGCGTTGGCGAGGTGGTAGTTGCGGTACTCGGACTGCGAGGCGTAGACCCCGGCGTTGAGCGAGGGGTCGACCGAGGCGATGCCCGCGGCCCAGCCGCGCAGCATCGCCGACCAGTAGCCGGTATAGAGGGCCATCGTGGCGTTGGAGGCGCCGCCGGGTGCGTCGAGGCCCGAGTGCGAGTCGGGGTAGCCCTCGGGGTCCAGGATCACCCAGTCCGGCTTGAGCCCCACCCCGAGGCTGCGGTACTGGTCGATCTGGGTCGCGACCCAGGCGCCGGCGGCGAAGCCGTGCCGGTAGTACGTGGCGGCCGCGATCGTCTCACCCGCCAGGGGTCCACTGACCGTCCAGAACGACAGCCAGGTGACGCGCTTGTGGGCGTTGTAGAGGCTCTGGCCCATCAAGAAGTCCGGCGACGTCGCCACGCTCGAAGCTGTCGTGAACCCGACCCAGGGTGACGAGGTGGTGCCGAGGCCGCCGGTCTCGCTCACGATCGGCCAGCCGTCACTGACCGACTGGGTCCACTTGGCAAAGGGGATCGCGTAGACGCCGACCCCCTGGGGCGGCGGCGAGTTCACGCCGGCGGCGTAGAGGCTGAGCGTGCCGTTCAGCACGAGTCCGGTGACCACCGTGCCGACGGTGCGCGCCGCGCTGCCGGCCGTGACCGACACGTCGGTCGAGGTCCACGGCGCGAAGCCGCTCGAGCTGGTGAGCGTGAAGAGGTCGCCCCAGTTGGCGGCCTGGCCCGCGATGGTGATCTGGGTCGGCGTCACGCTCACGAAGAGCGCGCCGCCGAGCGGGGGCGAGCCCGGCGCGACGGCCGTCACGTTGAGCACCGTCCACGGGTAGGTCGGGGTCGGGTTGGGGATCGTGGTCGTGGTCGTGGTGGTCGTCGTCGTGGTTGCCGGCGGGAGTGTCGTGGTCGTCGTCGTGGCCGCCGCCGGGGCGAAGACGGTGGACTGGTTGAAGGTGGTCAGCGGAGCGCTGAAGAGCTCGACCGAGCCCAGCGCGCTGAGCGCGGCGACAAAGACGCTCGTCGTGGAGGCGGACGCGGCGAGGGGCCCGTGCACGCGGGGGCCGCCGGTCATGCGGGTCACGTCCTGGACCAGCCACGTGGTCGGGGCCGTCGGGCTCGTCGAGAAGACCTGCAGGTCGCCGTTGGCGGCCACGGCCGCGACGGCCGGGATCGGGCCGGGCACGACCACCGGGTCGCTCGAGGACTTGGCGGCGTGGGTGGCCTGGGTGAGGTTCACCGGCGGGGCCGCGACGTAGGGGATCGGCTCGCCGCTGCTCCAGTCGAGCGTGATGGCCTCGACGGTGTTGAGCGACGTGCGCGCCGCGACCATCGCGGACGCCCCGGTGACCGCGACCGTGGCGAGGCCCGTCGCGAAGGTGGTCTGGGTGATCGCGCTGAGGTCGGTGACGAGGGTGGCGTGCCACGCTTGGCCGGGATGGGTGTGCACCCACACCGAGGTCGCCGGATCGTTCTGACTCAGCATGATGAGATGGCCATCGGTGTCGACGTAGAGCACGTCGATCGCACCCGACGGGTCGATGAACGGCACCGGGTCGGCGGCCGGGGCCGGGGCGTCAAGGCCGAGCGAGAGGTCGGCCCACTGGCTCGTCCCGGTGGAGGACTCGGTCAGGAGCGCGACGTCGTTGCTCGCGGTACGGTAGGCGATCGCCCCGATCGTCCCATTGCTCGTGCCGTGGGGTCCGCCGAGCATCGTCGAGTTGTTCACCGAGGCGCTCATGGACTGCGCGTTCCAAGGCAGCGGGCCCGAGCCGTTGTTGAGGAACTGATAGAGCGGCAGACTCGCCGGGGCGGCACTGGCCGAGGGCCCCGTTGCCGCGCCGACGTGCGCGACGACGCCGACCAGGCCGACGCCGAGCAGTGCGCCGACCAGGGTGAGCCGTGCGAGCGGCGCGCGACTACGTGCAGCGGGGGTCGTCCGTCGTCTTGTGATGTTCCCAGTCTACGGGTGGGGTCTTCGCGGTTCTCGGCGCCACCGCGGCCGGGAAACCCGGGCGGTCGCTAGGGCCGTCGCGTGGTGAGCGTCGCTACCCGCGACGCGGGGCTCGGTCGGTGGGCGGCGACGTAGCGCACGATGACGTGGTACGTGGCGCCCGCGGCGAGGTGGTCGATGACGATCGCGGCGCCCCGGCGGGTCGCGCGGCGCCACGTGTGTCCGCCGTCGATCGAGTACTCAAAGACGCTCGCCGAGGCGGCGCCGGGCGCGCTCGTGAAGAGCTGCGCACCCGACACGAGCGGCACTACGCGCGAGATCGTCGGCGCCGCGAGCGGCGCGACCGATGGCGTCACGGTGATCACCGTGTCGAGCAGCGTGGTGTTCTGGTAGTTCACCGTCACCGTCAGCGGACCGGGCTTGGAGCTCGAGACGCTCACCGACCCCACGCCGTTAGCGTTAGTAGTGACGGCGTAGGTCGCGCTGCCCGTGCCGGTGGTGCTCGAGGGGTCGGCGTTGAACAGCACCGTCCCGCCCGCCTCGCTCGCGGCGACCGACACCGACGCGTCGGCCACGGGTCCACCCGCCTGATTGCGCAGGGCGAAGGACACGGTCGCAGTCGCGTTGGCGCGCAGCCGGCTCGTCGAGACCGAGGCCGTGCTCGCGCCGGCGTCAAAGGCGATGGGGCAGAGTCCGCTCAGGAAGGTGGTGGCGTTGGGGCTGCCCAGACCCGAAGCCATGTCGTACCCGGGACCCGCGCTGTAGACGCCGACGTTGAAGATGTCGTTGTTGCCCGTCGTCACGTCGTTGTAGCCCGTGGTGGCCATCGCGTAGAGCGCCGGGTTGATCAGCCCGAGGCGGCCGACGCCGCACTGCTGGGCGGCGACCGCGACGAGCGCGCTGACGAGCGGCGCGCCGATCGAGGTGCCGCCGATGCTCGACCAGCCCGAGCCGCAGTTCGAGCCGCAGTCGACGGCGCTCGTGCCGGTGAAGTATTGGATGAAGCCCGTCGACGGGTCGGCCATCACCGAGAGGTCGGGCACGAGGCGCATCGTCTCGCTCGACGAGATCCCCGGGGCGCTCTGCCACGGCGGGCGCGACCATAGCGAGGAGACCCCCCCGCCACCGGCGCCGCCGCCGCTGCTGCCCGAGTTCCACACGGTCTCGTTGAGTGGCGCGATGCTGTTCACGGTGAGCCCGCCGACCCCGGTGACCAGGGGCTGGGATGCGGGGTCGTCCACCGCGGGCGCGTTGGTGGTGATGCCGGTGCAGTCCGAGGAGCCGCTGTCGCCCGAGGCGGCGACGACCGTCTGGCCCTGGGCCGCCATCTGCTCGAAGATCGCCTGCTCGGCGTTGACCGCGCCGTTGGGGTCCTGCTCGCAGGTGCCCCAGGACGTCGTGACGATCGAGGCGGTGTTGTCGTCAGCGATCTGCTGGTAGGCGTCGATCGGGCCCGCCGAGTTGTTCGGTGCCGCGTAGACCTCGATGGCGGCGCCCGGGGCGAGCACCGACGCCTCCTCGACGTCGAGGGTCGCCTCGTCGCTGTAGGCGCCGGTGGCGCCGCCGTCGACGTTGACGTTGGTGATCGTCGAGGTGAGGCCGTAGCACGAGTAGTAGGTCGCGAGGTCGCTCGGGCTGTACTTGCCGAGCTCGTAGACCGCGATGGTCTGGCCCGCGCCGGTGATGCCGTTGGCCCAGGCCGTGCTGAGCCCGTAGAGCTGGGCCTGCTGCTGGGCGCTGTAGCCACCGAGCGAGTTCGGCGTGGTCGCGTCAGTCGACTGGCCGCCCGTCGCGCTCGCGCAGGTCGTCGGCGCGCTCGCGCCCGAGGCGCGCGACGACAGTGCCAGGGCGTGGGGAGTGATGACGGTGGAGAGTCCCGCCACCGCGCGCACGTCGTGGGCGATCGGCGCGGGCAGTGTGGCGGGCGTCGTGAACTGGGCGGCGAGGTGCGTGGGCGTGCGCACCGTCGCGACCGACGCCGCGAAGGCCCGGGCGATGTCGGTGGTCGATCCGCTCACCGGCAGGATGACGCGGCCGCGGCTCAACGCGCCCACGTGCAGGTGGAAGGAGGTGAAGTAGTCGCGCACCGCGCGCACGACGCTCGCGCGCGCGCCGAAGCGTGCGGCGAACTGGGCCGTGGAAAGGAAGTGCCGGTAGTTCGCCGACGCGGGGTTGGTGAGCTGCGCGAGGAACGTGGTCAGGGCCGCGTGGTCGGGTCCGGTGAGCGCGACGTCAAAGGAGGTGGTGATCGGTCCGGTGACGGTCGTGAGCGTGGCCGGCAGGGTCACGGGCCGAGCGACGACGACGCGGGCCTGAGCGCCACCGGCGCTCGCGAGCGGCACGAGTCCGGCGGTGACGGCGAGCGCGAACGCCGCGATCGGCGCGAGGGGGGATCGAGGGTTCACCAGCCCAGCCTAGAAAACTCGCCGCGCGCCCGACGCGCAGCGCCTCAACTTTCGTCAGGTACCACGAACCCCGCGGCGGCGTAGCGCGTGCGCAGGTCCCCGCACTCGGCGCAGATCGACGGCGGGACGACGCCAAAGCGCATCAGCTGGCCGAAGATCGCACAGCCCACGCAGTATCCAAAGAACCCCTCGAGCGACGCCGCGCCGATCAGCGGCACGAGGATCCAGCGCGCGGTCGACCAGCCCACGCTCAGCCACACCGCGCTCGTCACGAGCGTGAGGACCGCGCCGATGCCCTGGGCGAAGCGCTTGGGCGGACCGGGCACCTCGCGGCGCCAGGCCGTGAGCCGGGGCCCGGCCACGCGGGTCGCGAACTGGCCGAGCGGTGAGAGCGTCGGACCGGTGAGCACCCGCGCGACGAACCCGTAGGTGAGTGGCACCATCAGCCAGCGCACGTCGCCCACCAGCGCGACCAGTGCCATCGCGACGACGCCGAGGGCGACGGTGCGCGCCGCCGCGTCGTTGACCGGGTTGGGGAACGAGAGCAACCGCTTCATCCCACAAATCCTAGTGGAATAGTCAACAATTCGCCACTCACACCGCGAGTGCGAGGTGCACGGTCGTGACCGCGCCGATCGCGACGATCAGCCAGCGCACCGTGGCCGGCCGCAGCCGCCGGATGACCACCGTGCCGAGCCACCCGCCGACCAGGGTTCCCACGAGGATCATGTAGATGGCCTCCTGGGCGAGGTGGCCCCGGACGAGAAAGACCACGGCGGCCACCACGTTGATGATCAGCGACAGGAGGTTGCGCAGCCCCTGGAGCTCGCCGAGCTCGAGGGGCAGGGCCACGGCCATGATCGCGAGCAGCATGATCCCCAGTCCCGCGCCGAAGTAGCCGCCGTAGATCGAGGCGAGAAAGATCCCCACGAACAGGACCCGCCGGCGCGAGGGGTGGTGGTGGTCGAGGTGCGCGAGGCGCGCGGTGATCCGCGGCGAGAGGGCGTAGACGATCGTGGCGGCGCCGATCAGCCACGGCACGACCGACTCGAAGGCGCGCGAGGAGCCGAGCAGCAGCAGGGCGGTGCCCACGAGCGTGCCGGCCAGGCAGACCGGGGCGAGCGTGGCGACGATAGACGAGTGGCGCCGGATCTCGGTGCGAAACCCCCGGATGCCGCCGAAGTAGCTTGGCACGACCCCGACCGTGGAGGAGACGTTGGCCTGCAGGGCCCCCACGCCCAGGGCGAGCATCGTCGGGAAGGTGATGAACGTGCCCCCACCGGCGATTCCATTGGCCACGCCCGCGGCCACCCCGGCGATGAGATAGGTCACGAGCCGCCACGGCAGCGCGAGGGTGACCGAGAGCATCCTCCCCACTCTACGAAGCCGGGTGGACTTTCTCGGCGTGCGCGATGGAATACCGTGGGAGGCATCGTGCGTGCCCTACCGTTAGCGACGTGTACCTCATGACCGGCGAGCTGATCGTCCCGCGCGACGCGCCGAGCGACTTGATTCGCGCGGCCGGTGGCATCATCATGCGCGTCACCGCCACGGGGCACACCGAGATCGCGTGCATCTACCGTGAGTCGCGCGGCGACTGGACCTTCCCCAAGGGCAAGCTCGACGGGAACGAGACCTTCGAGCAGGCCGCGCTGCGTGAGGTGCTCGAAGAGACCTCCATGCACTGCCGGGTGGTGCGCTTCATCGGCACGACGAACTACACGCACCGCAAGGGTCGACCCAAGATCGTCGCGTACTACCTCATGGTCGTCGACGGTGGCGACTTTACGCCCAACGAGGAGGTCGACGACCTCGTCTGGCTGCCGATGGAGCGCGTGCGCGAGCACCTCACCTGGGACCGCGACCAGGAGCTGTTCGACCTCGCCGTCGCCATGCCCGAGATCCGCTCGCTGGCGTCCTAGTTAGGGCTTGATCGTCGGGACCTGGGTGTAGTCGCCGAGCCAGCGCTTGGTGAGCGACGCGATCGTGCCGTTGGCGCGCAGCGTGGCCAGCGCCAGGTCCACGCAGCCCACCAGGGGGTTGCCCTTCTGGAACACCAGGGAGTAGTGGTCGCCGGTCGAGGGGAACTGCCCGACCACGGTGGCGAATGGGTTGCCACTGGCGTCCACGAGCTGCGAGGTCGTCATGTAGTTGCCCGTCGGGGTGTCGATGACGAGCGCGTCGATCGCGCCGCTCTTCAGCGCCGCGACGAGTGCTGCCATCGTCGAGTACGACTGGGTCGCCGTTCGCGGGTGGATGTAGCGGGTGATATAGGCGAGCCCCGGCGTGCCGGCGAGGTCGCCGTAGCGGTACGTGCGCAGCTGGGCCGGCGAGTGGTTCGTGACGATCGGGTTGGTGGTCAGCGCGACGATCGCCTGGTGGACGTCGTAGTACGACGAGGAGAAGCTGACGTCCCTCGCGCGGGCCTTGACGTAGGTGATCTCGTTCGCGTCGAAGTCGAAGGCCTTCTTGCCCGCGGCGTAGCTCGACGCGTAGGGCGCGACGACCCAGCTGACGTCGTGGCGCGCGATCCCCAGTTGGCTCGCGACGGCGTAGACCACGCCGGCCTCGTAGCCCTGGCCGTTGGCGGGGTGGTTCTGGACGTACCACGGCGCGGACACCGGGTTGTCCGTCGCGACGGTGAGGTGCCCGCGGGCGTACTCGAGCGTGGGCATCTCGACCCGGCAGTTGGCGAGTCGCGATGCGCTCGAGGTGGTTGCCCCGGCCGGCGCCGCGACCGGCGCGCCGAGGGCGACGACCAGCGCCAGCGCCAGCGCCCGCGGCGCGATTCGTCCGTGCGACGACGAATTGCGTTGACGGTGCATGGTTGCACGATTGTACTTCGCAGTGACGTTTTTTGACCGTCACGGCCGTGCCCGTCGGGCTCGCTGCGCCCCCGCAAGACGCACGTTGTAGGATGGTTGGACTTGGAGAGGTGGGTGAGTTCGGTTTAAACCACATTCCTGCTAAGAATGCGGCCTGTTAACGCGGGCCCGAGGGTTCAAATCCCTCCCTCTCCGCCACCGACACCGAGCGCCCAGCGCTCGGTGTCGCTATCTGAGGAGACAGGGTGCGGTACTTCATCGAGACGTTGGGGTGCCCCAAGAACCACGTCGACTCCGAGAAGCTGGCCGGCCTGCTCATCACCCAGGGTTACGAGCCAACCGAGCGGATCGACGAAGCGGACCTGGTCGTCGCCAACACGTGCGCCTTCATCGAGGCCGCCCGCGAGGAGTCGGTGGACACGGTGCTCGAGCTCGCCGAGCGCAAGCGCGACTCGGCCCGCCTCGTCGTGACCGGCTGCATGGCCGAGCGCTACGGCGACGAGCTCGCCGCCGCCCTGCCCGAGGTCGACCTGGTGGCCGGCTTCGGCCAGAGCCTGATCCCGGGCCCCACGCCGACCCCGGTGACCCTGGCCAAGCGCCCGACGTCGGACTTTGACCTGCTGAACCTGCCGCGCCCGCGCACGACGTCGCCCTGGGCCTACGTGAAGATCGCCGAGGGCTGCGACCGGCGCTGCGGCTTCTGCGCGATCCCCACCTTCCGCGGCGACCAGCGCTCGCGCTCGACCGAGGAGATCGTCGCCGAGGCCCGCGGCCTCGCCGCGGGCGGTGTGTCCGAACTCGTGCTCATCGCCCAGGACCTCGCGAGCTGGGGCCACGACCGGCGCCGCGCGGGGCGCGGCGAGCCCGTCGAGGCGCTCGACGACGGCGACCGCCAGCCGCTCATCGGGCTGACGCGAGCCCTGTCGGCCGAGGTCGAGCGCGTGCGGCTGCTCTACCTGTACCCGTCGGGACTGACGCCCGGGCTCATCGAGGCGATCGTCGAGACCGGCGTGCCCTACTTCGACCTCTCGCTGCAGCACTCGTCGCGGCCGCTGCTGCGGGCCATGCGCCGCTGGGGTGACGGCTCGAGATTCCTCGAGCGCATCGCCGCGATCCGCGCGATGGCCCCCGAGGCGACGTTCCGCTCGTCGTTCATCCTGGGCTACCCCGGCGAGACCGAGGACGACCAGCGCGACCTCGTCGCCTTCATCGAGGCGGCCCAGCTCGACTGGGCGGGCTTCTTCACCTTCTCGCCCGAGGAGGGAACGATGGCGGGGAGTCTCGACGACCAGGTCCCCCACGAGCTCGCGCTCGAGCGCCTGCGCGAGGTGAGCGAGATCCAAGACGCCATCACGGCCCGGCGCCGCGACGCGATGGTCGGCCGACGACTGCGCCTGCTCGTGGACGCGCCCGGCGTCGCGCGCAGTGTGCACGAGTGCCCCGAGATTGATGGCATTGTGATAGTCGACCCATCGTTACCGGTGGGCACGCTCTTCGACGGCGAGGTCGTCGCGAGTCGCGGGACGGATTTGGAGGCGGTGCCGGTATGACCACCGGGCAACGAACGTACGGCGAGACCGCGCTGCTGACGCCGGCGAACATGATGACGGCCTTCCGGCTGCTCGTCGCGCCGGTCTTCATCTACCTGATCGTCGTGCACCGGATCTCGTGGTGGACGACGATCGTCGGTTTCCTCGCGGCCGCGTCGGACTACTTCGACGGCATCGTCGCGCGCCGCCACGGCACGACGCGCTCGGGCGCGTTCCTCGACCCGCTGGCCGACAAGGTCCTCGTGCTCGGGGCGCTCTACGCGCTGATCCTCGCCCGACCGCATGGCCTCACCTCCTTCGTCATTCCGGCCGCGATCATCACCGTGCGCGAGGTGTGGATGAGCGTCTACCGATCCCGCGCCGCGCGTCGGGGCATCTCGATCCCGGCGAGCAAGCTCGCCAAGTGGAAGACCTTCGTCCAGGACTGGGCGATCGCGTTCTGCGTGATCCCGGTCTTCGCGCACGACCCGATCATCGGTGAGGTCACGATCTGGGCGGCGTCGGCGATGACGATCTACACCGGGTGGCAGTACTACACCGAGGGTCGGCGATTGGCGGGCCGTGCGCGTTGAGGTCGTAGCCGTCGGCACCGAGCTGCTGCTCGGCCAGATCGCCGACACGAACTCCCAGTGGCTCGGCGAGCAGCTCGCCGCCAACGGGATCGCCTCGCACTTCCACCAGCACGTCGGCGACAACCACGAGCGCATCGTGCTCGCGATCCGCACCGCGCTCGCGCGCAGCGACGCCGTGATCGTCTGTGGCGGGCTGGGACCGACCCAGGACGACATCACGCGCGCCGCCATCGCCGAGGTGATGAACGTGCCCCTCGAGCGCGACCCGGCGCTCGTGGAGCGGATCCGCGGGTTCTTCGAGTCCCGCGGCCGGTCCATGCCCGACAACAACCGCCTCCAGGCCGACGTGCCGCGAGGCGCGACGATCATCGACCAGACGCGCGGCACCGCCCCGGGGCTGATCTGCCCGGTCGGGCGCAAGGTCGTCTACGCCGTGCCCGGGGTCCCCTACGAGATGACCGACATGTTCGAACGCGCGATCCTGTCGGACCTGCTCGCGCGCCAGTCGGCGACGGGCGAGCGCGCCACTATCGCGAGCCGGGTGCTTCGCACGTGGGGCGCGAGCGAGTCGGCGCTGGCCGAGGCGGTCGCGTCGCGCTTCAGCGCGCTCGTCGACGACGACCGGGTCACGATCGCCTTCCTCGCCTCGGGCATCGAGGGCATCAAGGTGCGCATCACCGCGCGCGCCGACGACGTCGCGCACGCCGCCCAGCTGCTTGACGACGAGGAGGCCCGAGTCCGCGAGCTCATCGCCTCGACCCTGGGCGACATCGTCTTCGGCGTGGACGACGAGACGATGGAGCACGCCGTCGCCGCGCGATTGCTCGCGCGTGGTGCGACCCTCGCGGTCGCCGAGTCGGTCACCGGCGGGCTGATCGCCAGCCGGCTGGTGAACGTGTCGGGGGCCTCGACGTGGTTCCGCGGCGGCGTGGTGAGCTACGCCTCGGAGGTCAAGTACGACCTGCTCGGGGTGGCGCGCGGTCCCGTCGTCAGCCCCGAGGCCGCGATCGCCATGGCCCAGGGCGTGGCCGACCTGCTCGGCGCTGACATCGGGCTCAGCGTGACCGGCGTCGCCGGTCCCGACGAGCAGGACGGCCAGCCGGCCGGCACGGTCTTCGTCGGTCTCTCGATCGACGGCCGCGTGCACCACGTGGCGCTTCGCCTGCCCGGGGACCGGCCCCGCGTGCGCGCCTACAGCGCGATCAGCGCGCTCGACGCGCTGCGTCGCGAACTCGATCGGCTGGCCGGCACCTAGTCTCGGGAAAGAACCCGGGAGGCCCAGATGTCATCGTTGGAGATCCAGAGCGACCCGTCCGCCATGGGCATGGACCCCGCGCGACTCGAGCGCATCCGGGGACACTTCGACGGCTACGTCACCGATGGGCGCCTGAGCGGCTGGCTCGTCACGGTGGCGCGGGCCGGCGAACTCGTCTGGACGGGCTCGGGCGGCTACCGCGACCGCGAGGCCGAACTGCCCGTCACCGACGACACGCTGTGGCGGATCTTCTCGATGACCAAGCCCCTCACGACGCTCGGCGCGATGATGCTCTACGAGGAGGGCCGCTTCGACCTCAATGACGACGTCGGCCGCTGGATCGACGCGCTGGCCGAGCCCCAGGTCTACGTCTCGGGCACCGCGGCCGCGCCGGTGACCGTGCCCGCGGCCGGACCGGTGCGCGTGCATCACCTGCTCAGCCACATGAGCGGACTGACCTACGGGTTCAACTACCTGCACCCGGTCGACGCGATCTACCGGGCCAAGGGCTACGACTTCGGCTGGGCCAAGGGCGCCGACCTCGCCCAGGCGGTCGACGACTGGTGCACGAGCCCCCTGCTCTTCCAGCCGGGCAGCCGGTGGAACTACTCGGTCGCGACCGACGTGCTCGGCCGTCTCATCGAGATCTGGAGCGGCCAGGGTCTCGACGAGTTCTTTCGCGAGCGCATCATCGAGCCCCTCGGGCTGACCGACACCGATTGGTACTGCCCGCCCGACAAACTCGAGCGGCTCGCGATGCTCTACGTGCCCGTGGCGGGGAGCTTCGCGCCCGTCGTGGACCTCGCGCGCGGAGCCACCCACCCACCCACCCTGCTCTCGGGCGGTGGTGGCCTCGTCTCGAGCGCCGCGGACTACCAGCGCTTCATGACCATGATCCTGCGCGGCGGCGAGCTCGACGGGCGGCGCCTGCTCTCGAGCCGCACGGTGGCGCTGATGACCGAGAACCACCTGCCCGACGACGTCGACCTCGCGACCATCGCCACGGACTCGTTCTCCGAGACCGACTACGCCGGGGTCGGCTTCGGACTCGGCTTCTCGGTGATGCTCGACCGGCGGGTGAACAAGAGCCTGGTGTCCGAGGGGACGGTCGGGTGGGGCGGTGCGGCCTCGACCGCCTTCTTCATCGACCCCGTCGAAGAGTTGACCGTCGGCTTCTACACCCAGTTGCTGCCGAGCGGGACCTACCCGATCCGTCGCGAGCTCCAGCAGCTGGTCTATCAGTCCCTGACCGACTGATCGTGCTCGACAACAGGCCTCGAGAATCCTTGAAGCGAACACTTGTTCGTAGTACGGTGTCGGCGTAGCCCGACCGATGTCAGAAGGGCGCCCTACAGTGCCCACGACGTAGACGAAGGAGAACCATGGCCACCGATGACCGCAGCAAGGCCCTCGACGCAGCCCTCGGACAGATCGAGAAGCAGTTCGGCAAGGGATCGATCATGCGCATGGGCGAGAACCTGCACATGAACATCGAGACTGTCCCGACCGGCGCGCTCGCTCTCGACATGGCGCTCGGCGTGGGCGGACTGCCGCGCGGGCGAATCGTCGAGCTCTACGGGCCCGAGTCGTCGGGCAAGTCCACGCTCGCGATGCACGTGGTGGCCGAGGCCCAGCGCAACGGCGGCGTGTGCGCCTACATCGACGCCGAGCACGCCATGGACCCCGTCTACGCGCGCGCCATCGGCGTGAACGTCGACGACCTCTTGATCAGCCAGCCCGACACCGGTGAGCAGGCCCTCGAGATCACCGACATGCTGATCCGCTCGGGGGCCCTTGACGTCATAGTCATCGACTCCGTCGCGGCCCTGACCCCGCGCGCCGAGATCGAGGGCGACATGGGCGACTCCCACGTCGGGCTCCAGGCTCGGCTCATGAGCCAGGCGCTGCGCAAGCTGACCGGTGGCCTGTCCAAGTCCAACACGATCGCCATCTTCATCAACCAGCTGCGCGAAAAGATCGGAATCCTCTACGGTTCACCTGAGGTAACCCCCGGCGGGCGCGCGCTCAAGTTCTACTCCTCGATCCGCCTCGACATCCGGCGCATCGAGTCGATCAAGGACGGCACTGAGATCGTCGGCAACCGCACGCGCGTCAAGGTCGTGAAGAACAAGTGCGCGGCGCCGTTCAAGCAGGCCGAGTTCGACATCATGTACGGCCAGGGCATCAGCCGCGAGGGGTCGGTGCTCGACGTCGCCGTCGAACTCGGCTTCGTGAAGAAGGCCGGCGCCTGGTTCACCTACGAGGGCGAGCAGCTCGGCCAGGGCCGCGAGAACGTGAAGAACTTCCTGCGCGAGAACCCCCAGCTCATGGCCGAGATCGACGAGCGGGTTCGCACCCACCTCGCCGAGGCCCTGGCGCCCGACGTCATCGGTGAGGCGATTGACGCCGATGCGCCGCTGACTCTCGACTGAGCGTCCACGTAAAACCTTCCCGGTCGAAGGGTCGATACACCGGCGGCGATAGCGTGGCCCCCATGCAACTGCGCCGCCACGCTCGCCGACTGCTGGGCGGGGCCGTACGTAAGCTCCGGGCCTACGCCAACGAGGTAGCGATCGTCGGCCCCGACGACCGCTACGCCGGCGCCTTCCACTACTTCGGCGCCGGCGCGGCCCTGATGGCGCCCCAGGGCGTTATCTACAACGAGCGCTACCTCGCAATCGGCGATGGGGCGCTCATCGGCCCCAACGTCTGCCTGACCGCGGGCATCAACGGCGAGCAGACGATGCTCTCGACCCCGGTCGTGTCGATCGGCGCGCGCTGCGTGATCGGGCGGGGCTCGCACATCATCGGCCACTGGCGCATCGAGCTCGGCGACGAGATCCAGACCGGTCCCTACGTCTACATCACCGACCAGAACCACGTCTACGACGACCCCGACGTGCCGATCGGCTGGCAGACCGCGACCGAGGCCGCGGTGCGCATCGGCTCGGGCAGCTGGCTCGGCGCCAACGTCGTGATCCTGCCCGGCACCGACCTTGGGCCCCACACGACCGTCGCGGCGGGCGCGGTGGTGCGCGGCACGTTCCCCGGCTACGTCGTGCTCGGCGGCGTCCCGGCCAAGGTCCTTCGCCACTACGACCCCGAGCGCGGGTGGCTGACCGGGCCGCCGGCGTGAACCTCGGACTCAACCTCACGCCGCTGCGCGCGTCGCGCCAGTACCGCCGGCTCTACGTGTCGGGCTTCGTCTCGGCCCTCGGCAGCCAGGCGACCTACGTCACGACCGCCTACCAGCTCAAGCAGCTCACGCACTCGCCGATCGCCGTCGGGGCCCTCGGCCTGGTCGAGGTGGTGCCCCTGCTCATCTTCGGGCTCTACGGGGGCGTGCTCGCCGACCACTTCGACCGGCGCCGCCTCGTGCTCGTGACCGAGTTCGTGCTGCTGTTGACGGCGGTCGCACTCATGGTGAACGCACGACGCGCCTCGCCCCAGGTCTGGGTGCTCTACGTCGTGGACGCGGTGATCATCGTCGCCGGCAGCGTGCAGGGACCGAGCATCGCGGCACTCAACCAGCGCCTCGTCGCCCACGACCTGCAGCGCGACGCCGCCACGCTCAACATGGTGCGCGGCACCTTCGCCTCGATCGTCGGGCCGGCCCTCGGCGGCTTCGTCGCGGTGGCGGCGGGTCCCGAGTGGGTCTACGCCTTCAACGTCGTGACCTTCGTGGTCTCGCTCGGGTTCCTGGTGACCCTGACCTCGGCGGGGCGTGGAGCGAGTGACGGCGCCTCGGTCAGCTCGCTGCTCGTCGGGCTGCGCTACGCGCGCTCGCGCCCCGACATCGTGGGTACCTACGTCGTCGACCTGCTGGCGATGGCCCTCGCCTACCCGGTCGTGATGATGCCCTTCGTCGCCGAGCGGTTCTCCGAGCACTACGCCCTCGCCCTGCTCTACCTCGGCCTGCCGGTCGGGGCCTTCCTCGCCACGATCACCTCGAGCTGGTCCCGCCGGGTGCACCGCTACGGCCGCGCGGTGGTGGCGGCGGCGGTGCTCTGGGGACTGGGGATCGCCGTCTTTGGCTACTCGTCGTCCTTCGCGGTGGTGCTCGGCGGGCTCATCGTCGCCGGCGGCGCGGACGCGGTGAGCGGGATCTTTCGCAACACCATGTGGAACGAGTCGATCCCGCCCGACGTGCGCGGGCGCATGGCGGGGGTCGAGCTGATCTCCTACTCGCTCGGGCCGACGGCCGGCCAGTTCCGCTCGGGTCTGATGACCGCCTGGACCTCGCTGCGGTTCTCGCTGTGCGCCGGCGGGCTCGCGAGCGCCGGCTCGGTCGCCGTGGTCGTCGCGGCCCTGCCCCAGCTGTGGTCCTTTGACGCGCGCAGCGACTCCCACGTGGCCCAGGTCCGCGCGCTGCGCGCGGCCGAGCACGAGGCGTCCTAGCCGACGCTCTACGCTTCATCCGTGACGAATGCGTACCTGGTGACCGTGAGTGGGCCCGATCGGGTCGGCGTGGGGGCCGAGCTCTTCGCCGCGCTCTCGGCCCTCGAGTCGAGTGGCGCGACGCTCGCCGACGTCGGTCAGATCACGATTCGCGGCGCCCTCGTGCTGTGCGCGGAGGTGTCGGGCGAGGGCCTGCGTGCCGAGGCGGTGGATGCGGCGCTCGCGACTCGGGCGATCGCGAGCGACACGATGACCGTCACCGTCGAGCCAGTCGACCCCGCGACCGCCGGCCAGGGCCGACGCCTCCTCGTGACCCTCATCGCCCCGACGATCGGCGCCACCCAGTTGCGCGCGGTCTTTGGGGCTATCGCGGCGAGCGGCTCGACGTGCGAGCGCATTGTGCACCTGGCGACCTATCCCGTGGACTGCTACGAGCTCGTGGTGCTCGGCGCCGATCACGACGCGCTGCGCCAGGGCGTGACTGACGCCGCCAACGCGGTCGGGCTCGACCTCGCGATCCAGCGAGCCGGCCTGCACCGTCGCGCGAAGCACCTCGTGGTGATGGACGCGGACTCGACACTCATCCAAGAAGAGGTGATCGACCTGCTCGCCGAGGCCTGCGGACGGGCCGAGGACGTCTCGGCGATCACCGCCTCGGCGATGGCCGGGGAGATCGACTTCGCCGAGTCCCTGCGCCGGCGCGTCGGGCTGCTCGAGGGGCTGGCGGCGAGCGTGCTCGACGACGTGCGCGCGCGCCTTCGCCTCACGCCCGGCGCGCGCACGCTGCTCGCCACGCTCCAGCGCCTCGGCTACGTGCCCGCCGTCGTCTCGGGCGGCTTCGTCGAGGTGCTCGCGCCACTCCTCGACGAGCTCGGGGTGCGCCACTACGACGCGAACCACCTCGAGGTCGTCGACGGCCGGCTGACGGGCCGGGTGCTCGGCGAGATCGTCGACCGGGCCGGCAAGGAGCGCGCCCTGCGCCGCTTCGCCGAGGAGATCGGCGTCCCGCTCGAGCAGACCGTCGCGGTCGGCGACGGCGCGAACGACATCGACATGATCTCGGCGGCGGGCCTGGGCATCGCCTTCAACGCCAAGGCGGTCGTGCGCGAGCACGCCGACGCCGCGCTCTCGGTGCCCTATCTCGACGCGGTGCTCTACTTCCTCGGGATCAGTCGAGAAGAGATCGAAGCGAACTGAGATGGAGAGCCCCGGGCTCGACGAGCGGCGAGCCGCGCTCTCGTCCCTGCGCCGGCTCATCTTCTCGTCGTCGGTCCCCTGGGCGCGCCAGCGGGCCCGCTTCGCCGCGGCGACGTCGGCGACGGCGATCGCCGACGGCGTCGAGCGGGGCACCTTTCGCTTTGGTCGCGTGCACGGTGAGACCTTGAGGCCGCGCGACGCGTATCCCAACCGCGCGATCCTCTACGTGCACGGCGGGGGCTACTGCATCGGCTCACCGGTGATGGGCCGCGCGCTCGCTTCGTGGCTCGCCGCGACCTTTTTGGCGACCGTCTACGGCCTCGACTACCGCCTCGCGCCCGAACACCCCGCCCCGGCCGCGATCGAGGACGTGACGGCCTCCCTGGCGCACCTCGCCGAAAGGGAGGTCGTCGGCCTCGCCGACTCGGCCGGCGCCGGCGCGCTCGTCGCGGCGCTGCTCGACGGCGCGGCGCCGGTCGCCGCGCTCGCCCTGGTGTCGCCCTGGCTCGACCTCGCGCGCGACTACGACGGCGAGCTCGCCGCGCGCGATCCCTTGCTGTCGGCGGACTGGCTCGGGGCCTGCGCGCGGGCCTACGCCGACGGCGAGCGCACGGGGCCCCACGTCTCGCCGCTTCGCGCGAGCTGGTCGGGCCTCGCCCCGACGCTCGTGGTGGGGGGCGAGGACGACCTGCTCGCCCCCGACGCGGCCGCGCTCGCGGCGCGCGGGGACCCGCGGCTCACCGTGCGGACCTGGCCGGGGCTCTGGCACGACTTCGCCCTGGCGCTCGGCCAGGTGCCCGAGGCGACCGAGGCGGCCGAGGCGATCGCGGCCCACGTGGGTGCCGTCACGGGGTGGCGTCCCAATCGCCCGACCGGCTGGTAGGTTCGGGCCCACCTGAGCGTAGGAGGGGACGTGCGGGTTTCTATCGACGCCGAGCGGTGCCAGGGCCACGGGCGATGCTTCACGGTCGCGCCGACGGTCTTCGGCTTCGACGACCTCGGCAACGGCGTGGTGCTCGTGGCGAGTCCCGAGGGCGAGGGCGCGCGCCTGGCGCGCCTCGCCGAGGTCAACTGCCCGGAGCACGCGATCACGGTGGAGGCGTGATGGACGGGCCCGTCGAGGACTTCGCGACCGACTGGGACCACACCGACCCTCGCTGGGTCCACGACCCCTACCCGATCTGGGACGAGTTGCGCGAGCGCTGCCCCGTCGCGCACACCGAGCGCTACGGCGGGGCCTGGTTCCCCTCGACCCACGCCGGCGTCTCGGCCGTGGCGACTGACACCGAGCACTTCACGAGCCGCACGGTCGTCATCGGCAACGGCCGGCCGATGGAGGACGCCCCGCCCGCGCCGATCGGGGTCGCGCCGCCGATCACCTCGGACCCGCCGTTCCACCAGATCGCGCGCCGACTGATCCTGCCGGTCTTCGCGCCGGGCCCGGTGCGCGAGCTCGAGCCGATGGTGCGCGCGCTGTGCGAGCGCCTGCTCGACGCGCTCGAGGGCGCCACCGAGCTCGACGCCGCGACCGGCTACGCCCAGTTCATCCCCCCGGCCGTGATCATCCGCATGCTCGGCTTCCCCGAGGCCGACGAGGACCTCTTTCGCGAGTTCGTGCACATCGTGCTCGAGGGCGTGAACCTCCCCGTCGAGCAGCGCATCGAGGAGTTCGCCCCGATCGAGGCCTACCTCGACGCCCAGATCGAGGACCACCGCGCCAACCCGCGTGACGACCTGACGAGCTACCTGCTCGGCGTGGAGGTCGCCGGCCAGCGCCTCGCGATCGAGCACATCCGCGGCACGATGATCCTCGTGCTGATCGCGGGGATCGACACGACCTGGTCGGCGATCGGCGCGTCGCTGTGGCACCTCGCGAGCCACCCCGAGGACCTGGCGCGACTCGTCGCCGAGCCCGAGCTGCTGGCGGTCGCGGTCGAGGAGTTCCTGCGCTTCTACGCGCCGGTCACCATGGCGCGGCTCGTGAAGGACGACGTCGAGTTCTTGGGTTGCCCGATGAAGCGCGACGACTGGATCCTGCTCGGCTTCCCGGCGGCGAACCGAGACCCGTCGGCCTTTCCCGACGCCGACCGGTTCGTCATCGACCGGCTCGAGAACCGCCACCTCGCCTTCGGGCTCGGCATCCACCGCTGTGCCGGGTCGAACCTCGCGCGCATGGAGCTGCGCGTGGCGATCGAGTCGTTCATCGCGCGCTACCCGCGCTTTACGCTCGTCGACCCCGAGGCCGTGACCTGGTCCCAGGGCCAGGTGCGCGGCCCGCGCAGCGTGAGAGTCCGCGTCGGCTAGCTCAGCCCCAGGTTGGGCGTCGGCCGGCGCCACTGCTCGGCCATCCACGCCTCGATCGCGTCGGGGTCGCGCGGCAGCGCGGCCGAGAGGTTGCGTGGTCCGGTCTCGGTGACCAGGATGTCGTCTTCGATGCGCACCCCGATCCCGCGGTACTCCTCGGGCACGGTGAGGTCGTTGGCCTGGAAGTAGAGGCCCGGCTCGACGGTGAGCACGTAGCCCGCGTGCAGCTCGCCGCGGTAGAGCTCGTTGCGCGCGTTCGCGCAGTCGTGCACGTCCAGGCCCAGCATGTGCGACACCCCGTGCAGGGTGTAGCGACGATGGGTCTGGCGGTCGGGGCGCAGCGAGTCCTCGGGGTCCTCGAGGATCCCGAGCTCGGCGAGGCCGTAGGCGAGCACGCGCACCGCGGCGTCGTGGGCGGCGCTGAAGGCCGCGCCGGGCTTGACGGCGGCGATGCCGGCGTCCTGGGCGGCGAGCACCAGCTCATAGACGCGCCGCTGGGCGCCAGAGAAGACGCCGTTGATCGGCAGGGTGCGCGTGACGTCAGCGGTGTAGAGCTGGTCGCACTCGACGCCCGCATCGAGCAGCAGCAGGTCGCCGGGTCGCACCGCGCCGGTGTTGCGCGTCCAGTGCAGCACCGTCGCGTTAGCGCCGCTCGCGGCGATCGTGTCGTAGCCGACGTCGTTGCCCTCGACGCGCGCGCGCAGGTTGAAGACGCCCTCGATCACGCGCTCGCTGCGTCCCGTCGCCTGGGGCAGGGCCCGCACGACGTCGGCGAAGCCCTCGACGGTGTGCGCGACCGCGACCTCGAGCTGGCGCTGTTCGAACTCGTCCTTCACGAGGCGCAGCTCGCCCAGGGTCACGACGAGCCGCTCGTCGTGCTCGCTTAGCTCGAGGGCCGCGTCGAGCGTGGCGTCAAAGCCCCGCACGACCGCCATCGTCGTGTCGGCCAGTTCGCCGAGGTGCTTGGCGAGGTCCTCGAGCGGCGCGGTGTCGATCTGGTAGTACTGGGCCGCTTCGGTGACGCCGCGGCGCGCGCCGACCCAGAGCTCGCCGTAGCGCGAGTCGGTGAAGAAGGCGTGGGTGCGCGCGTCGCGGCGCTCGGGGACGTACAGCGTCGCGTGGCCCGCGCCCGCCCCCGGGGTGATCACGAGCACGCAGTCGGGCTCGTGACAGCCGGTGAGGTAGAAGAAGTCGGTGCCGGGACGGAACCGGTAGTCGGTGTCGTTGGCGCGGACCTTGGCGGTGCCGGTCGGGATCACGAGGGTGAGCCCGGGCATCGCCTCGGCGAGCCGGGCGCGGCGCTGCGCGGCGAAGGGAGCGCTCGGGTGCACCGCACGGCTCGGCTCGGCCGGGGCCCAGTTGCTCGTCATCGACTCGACGAGCGCGCGCGGCACCGCGGGGCGGTGCCCGCCGGCCCAGATCCAGTGCTCGCTGATCGGGTGCTCGGCGGAGACGTCGGGCTCGGTGACGGGGTTATCGCTCATGTGGTCAATCTACCAATCGTGATTTCAGAGACGACCTAGTCCTTCGTCGTAGTGTCGTGCCATGGCGCTGTCACTGGACTTCGACGGCCCGGTCGCGGTGTTGACGTGGCGCGACGGGGAGAACCGCATCAACGACGACTCGATGGGGGCCCTGCACGCCCGCCTCGACGAGCTCGAGTCGCGCAGCGGACCCCTGGCGCTCGTGCTGACGGGCGAGGGCAAGTTCTTCTCCAACGGCCTCGACCTCGAGCGCTACGGCGCCGATCCGGCGGGTCTCGGCCACGTGCTCACCGAGCTGCACCGCATGGAGGTGCGCCTGCTCACGTTCCCCGCCTACAGCGTGGCGGCGCTCAACGGGCACACCTTCGCCGGCGGCGCGCTGCTCAGCTGTGCCTTCGACTACCGGGTGATGCGCGAGGACCGGGGCTTTTGGTGCATGAACGAGGCCGACATCGGCCTGCCGCTGGACCACAAGCTCGCCGCCATCCTCTTCAACCGGCTCCCGCGCGCCACCGCGATCGAGGCCATGCTCACCGCGCGGCGCTTTACCGCGCCCGCAGCGCTGGCCGCGGGCATCGTCGAGGCGGTCGCGAGCGAGGACGCGGTGCTCGAGCGCGCCGTCGAGCGCGCGGCCGCCATGGCCGAGAAGGACCGCGGCGTGCTGGCGCGCCACAAGCGCATCGCCTACGGCGAGATCGCCGCGACGTTGGGCTTTCCGCTGGATTAGCCCTTGGTGCGGTCGACCAGGCGCCAGGTCGCGGGCAGCGCCACGCCGGCGATCGCGGCCTTGATGACCTCACCGGTGACAAAGGGCGTCAGGCCGAGCGAGATCGCGGTCGCCAGCCCGACGTGCAGGCTCACGGCGAGCCACGGGACCGCGATCGCGAAGATGATGACCTCGCCCACGACCATCGACGTGACGGCGCGCGCCACGGTGCGGTCCGCCCCGCGCGAGGCGAGCCAGCCGAGCGCGGCGCTCGCGACGACGAAGCCCAGCAGGTAGCCGAAGGTCGCCATCGGGACCCCGCTCGAGTGGCCGGCGAACCACGGCACGCCGAGGACCCCGGCGGCGACGTAGAGGCCCATGGCCATGGTGGCCCGGCGCCAGCCGAGCGCCGTGCCCACGAGCAGGACGCCGAGCGTCTGGCCGGTGATCGGCACGGGCGTGAAGCCGAGGTGGATGGTGACCTGGGCGAGCAGGCCAACGAGCGCGGCGCCCGAGACCACGAGCACGGCGTCGGCGACGCGCGACGAGGCCACGGCGTCGGCGAGGACGCGGCGCGGGGACGGTACGGCGATCGTGGACATAGGACCTCCCTAGTTTTCGCCAATGCTACGCGACGGCGATGGGCCTAGAGCCAGCCCTTGTCGCGGGCGATCTGCTCGACGTCGCCGATGCGCAGACCGGTGCGGTGCTGGAGGGTGCGGATCAGTCCGCCGGCCTCGTAGAGCGACTCGTGGGTGCCGGTGTCGAGCCAGGTGGTGGCGCGCGAGAGCACCTCGACGCGCAGCTCGCCGCGCTCGAGGTAGGCGTTGTTCAGCGCCGTGATCTCGAGCTCGCCGCGCTCGCTCGGGGTGAGCGCGCGGGCGAACTCGCTCGCGCGCTCGTCGTAGAAGTAGATGCCCGGCACGGCGTAGCTGCTCTTCGGGGCGGCCGGCTTCTCCTCGATCGAGAGCACGAGGCCGTCGTCGTCGAACTCGACGACGCCGTAGCGCTCGGGGTCCTTCACCTGGTAGGCGAAGATCAGCGCGCCCGACACGTCGGCGTTCTCTGCGAGGTGGGTGCCCAGTCCGGGCCCGTAGAAGAGGTTGTCCCCGAGGATGAGCGCGCACTTGTCGCCGTCAAGGAACTGCTCGCCGAGGATCAGGGCCTCGGCGAGGCCGTTGGGCTGGTCCTGGACGACGTACTCGAGCGCAAGCCCGAACTGGCTGCCGTCACCCAGCAGGCGCTGGAAGGCGGCCTGGTCGTGGGGGGTCGTGATCAGCAGCAACTCGCGCAGTCCCGTGA
>JAKAFH010000016.1 GCA_021818025.1 Actinomycetes bacterium
TGCGGTGTAGGTCACGGGCGTCATGAAGCAGGGCTCACCGTCATCCTTTGTCAATGAGGACGTCGGGAAAACTTAGTTGACTACGGGATTGCAGCGGTGCTGGTGTCGATGCTCCCCCCGACAATTCCCATCAGCTGCGCTCGGAGAATGTTCACTTAGAAGCCGACGGACCTGGGTTCGATTCCCAGCACCTCCACAACCGCTTTGATCAGGTATTCTCTATAGTTGGGTCTGACTCAGCCGAATTGATCTGGATGAGTGCTTTACGAATCGTGTAAAGTACATTACAGGTTATGAAAACTACTGCCCCTCCTCTGCTCCCCTTGCTCCGGTCTCGACTCCAAGGTGATCTCCTCTCACTGCTGTATCTGCACCCGGACAAGGAGTACTCCCTATCCGAGCTGGCGAGACTCCTTGGTACGAGTGCTCGGATGATTCACTACGAGTCCGAAAGGCTCACTGACTCAGGGTTCGTGGCAAATCGGCGAGTGGGAAACGTTCGGCTTCTGCGAGCCATTTCCGAATCACCAGTTGCACGAGCCCTCCAAGAACTTCTGATGGTGACGTTCGGACCGCTGCCCGTACTCACCGAGCTCCTAGATCACGTCTCCGGGATAAGCGAGGCGTTCATTTATGGATCGTGGGCCGCACGGTACAGCGGCGAAGGCGGCCACGTTCCGGACGACGTCGACGTTCTCGTCGTGGGAGACGCAAGTCGTGAAGTCCTCGATGATGTCGCCGCACAGGCGGAGAGTCGACTTCGACGCCCCGTGAACATCCGAAGAATCGATCGCGAAACCTGGGACACACCGCCCAAGGACAATGCGTTCCTCTCATCCTTAAAGAGCCGTCCACTGGTATCTCTGCACAAGGGAGGTCAGCGCGATGTCGCCGTGGGATAAGGGACGTGCTGAGGTCGAGCGATTGATTCAAGAAGGGAAACTCCAACGAATACCCGCAACTACATACGACGGACAGACCTTGCGTATCCCGCGGAATCACCTGAATTCGGCGGAGAAGACTATTGAACACGACTTAGAGGGTGCATACACGCTCGTGTATGACGCAATGCGAAAGGCTCTTGTCGCCCTCTTGGCCGTGCAAGGTCTTCGTGCGACATCGAAAGGTGGGCACATTGTTATTCACGACTGTCTCAAGGCACAATTATCGCCTCAAGCTGACAACCTTCTCAGAGCGTACGACCGCATGCGACGGTCACGGAACAATGTTGAATACCCTCCGGTGGGGGCCGAGGAGATCACCGCTGAAGAGGTTCGTGACGACATTAAGACAGTGCGAGAAGCGCTGCCGACCATTGAACGGCTACTCGAGGTGCTTCCCGTCTTCTAAAAACGACGATAACGTCCCATTCGGAACCGTTTGACCGCAAGCGCCCCGGCAGAAGCGTCCGACATTCGAGCCAACGCCTTCTCCACCGCCCACCGCCGACGTAGGTCGTCGTCCGGATTCAGGCGGGCTACGAGGTCCCCCAACCGGAACTCTCCGCGCTCATTGATCAGCTCGGGCAACACCGCCAGGATCTCGTCGCGCACCGTCCAGCGCTGCGGACCAGGGCGAACACCGATCTGGAACGCTTCGAGACGAACCAGCCACGGTTTCGCCTGGGGTGACTGCACCTCCACGAACAAGCCAGCGTTGAAGCACTATGCGCAGTGCACGAAACCGGGTGGCGGGGTAGTTACAAACTCGGTCCGCGCGACGGACTCGAGTCACTTCACTGCATGACCTTCGGGTTTGACGCCAGAAGTTAACGGCCGTCGCTCTGCCAATTTGACGACGCTCGACGGTGCCACGCGTCTACTCCGGAGTCGATCCACCACCGATTCGAATTGCCACCTACTTACGGGTGCGTCGTGTCGCGCGCGCAACCTACCGTCGATCGAGCCATCACATATACGCAGGCAACCTTATAAGGCTAGACTGATTATTATGGTTGAGTCGGTCGACGTTGCGGCAGTGGCTGGCGAACTACGCATCGGCGTGGGGCTACTCATCCGACAGTTGCGCAAGTTACAGCTCGACGATGATCTCGCCACACCGGAGCTGGCCGCCCTCGCGCACTTGGATCGAGGAGGTTCGATGTCCGCAGCCGAGCTCGCTCGGTTGGAACGAATAAGCCCCCAATCAATGGGCGCGACTCTCGCCAAGCTCGAAGCCCGAGGACTCGTCGAGCGAACGGCGGACGAGCACGATCGCCGACGAATCATCCTGTCGATCACAGCCGCTGGACGTTCGATCTTCGTCGCTCGTCGTAGCGCTCGCGACGTGATCATCGAAAGGGCGCTCGCGAGTGAGTTGAACGAGCACGAGTTGCGTCAGTTGCAAGCAGCCGTCCCGTACCTCGAGCGCTTGGCTCGTCGGCTCGGCGCGTGATCGGCGACGTCGCCGAGGTGGAGAGCCCCACGGCGGCCATCGAGGAGAACTCGCGCTATCGGTGGGTCGCGCTCTCGAACACCACGATGGCCGTCTTCATGTCGGCGCTCGATGGCTCGATCGTCCTGATCTCACTACCCGCGATCTTCCGCGGCATTCACCTCAATCCTCTCGCCGCCGGCAACGTCTCGTATCTGCTGTGGATGATCATGGGCTATCGCTTGGTACAAGCGGCCTTGGTCGTCACGGTCGGCCGCCTCGGCGACCTGTACGGACGGGTCCGGATCTACAACGCCGGGTTCGTCGTCTTCACGGTCGCCTCGATCCTGCTCTCCTTCGATCCATTCCTCGGCGGCCACGGCGCGCAGTGGCTCATCGGCTGGCGCTTCCTCCAAGCCATCGGCGGTTCAATGCTCGCGGCCAATTCCGCGGCCATCCTCACCGACGCCTTCCCCGCCGACCAGCGAGGCTTCGCCCTGGGCGTGAACCAGATCGCCGCCCTCGGCGGTCAGTTCATCGGGCTGATCGGCGGCGGCCTGCTGGCGGCCATCGACTGGCGGCTCGTGTTCTGGGTGAACGTGCCCGTCGGGGTGTTCGGCACCGTTTGGGCCTATCGCAAACTGCGCGACAACGGCCAGCGCAGCGTTGGTCGCATCGACTGGTGGGGCAACCTCACCTTCGCGGTGGGCCTCGGCATGATCCTCATCGGCGTCACCAACGGCGTACAGCCCTACGACGGACAGACCATGGGCTGGGCCAATCCGTCGGTTTGGGGTCTGATCCTCGGCGGCCTTGCCCTGCTCGTCATCTTCTGGTTCATCGAGGGAGCGACGGCGAGTCCCATGTTCCAACGGCGGCTCTTTCGGATTCGCGTCTTCACCGCCGCCAACGTGGCGGGTCTACTCTCGAGCCTCGCTCAGGGCGGTCTCCAGCTCGTGCTCATCATCTGGCTCCAGGGGATCTGGCTGCCCGAGCACGGGCACTCGTTCAGTTCGACGCCGCTCTGGGCCGGGATCTTCCTCCTGCCACTGACCAGCGGCTTTCTCGTTGCCGGACCGCTAGCCGGGCACCTCTCTGATCGATACGGCGCCCGGCCCTTTGCCACCAGCGGCATGCTCGTGACCGCACTCGGCCTGTGCGGACTGCTCGTGCTACCGCTCAATTTCCACTACGCCGTTTTTGCCCTTCTGATCTTCCTGCTCGGCGTTGGCGTTGGCATGTTCAGCGCACCCAACTCGTCCTCGATCATGGGCAGCGTGCGCCCCGAGGACCGCGGCGTCGCCTCAGGTATGCGCGCCACCTTTCAGAATTCGGGCACGGCGCTGTCCATCGGCGTCTTCTTCTCACTGATGATCACGGGGCTCGCGCGACACCTCCCGTCCACACTGCGCGGCGGGCTCGAACACCACGGCGTTCCCCACGCCATCGCCGTTCACGTGAGCACCCTGCCACCCGTCTCCTCGCTCTTCGCCTCGGTGCTGGGCCTCAATCCGCTCAGGTTGCTGCTCGCGCCGAGCGGCGTCCTCTCCAAGCTGCCCCCGGCCCAGGCGCGTCGACTCGTCGGGCCGCGCTTCTTTCCACAGCTCATTGCCGGACCCTTCCACGACGGACTCGTCATTGTCTTCGCGGTCGCGGTCGCGCTGTCGCTCGCGGCGGCGCTCGCGTCGCTGCTACGTGGCCCGCGGTTCCCCTCAACGGCGAACCGCGATGCGACACCGGTAGCCTGAGTTCTCGTGACCGCCGCCGAACGACTGGAACTGCTTCGCCCGTCGGTACTGCTGTTCGACTTGGACGGCACTTTGGTCGACTCGGCCGACGGGATCCTGTGGTCCTTTGAAGCGACGCTGCACGACCTCGACCGCGAGGTCGACCGATCGCTGCTTCGTACCTTCATCGGCCCGCCGCTCGACTACTCATTCGGCCAGCTGGGATTCAGGGGCGACCAACTGGACGACGCGCTGCGTCGGTACCGGGTGCACTACCAGAACGAGGGCGTCCACCGTTGCGAGCTCTACAGCGGCGTCAGTGATCTCTTGGCGTCCCTCGCGGCCGAGCGGGTTCCGCTCGTCGTGGCAACCGCGAAGCGCGTTGACTTCGCCAACGAGATCCTGTCGGCTCTCTCGATCGCGACCTTCTTCTCGGTGGTCGCTGGCGCATCGCTCGATGGGCTGCTCACGTCCAAAGACGTCATCGTGGGCGAGGCCATCGCGCGAACCGATGCGCCGCTCGACCATGGCTGGATGGTGGGCGACCGCCGCTTCGACGTCGTCGCGGCCCAGCAACACGGCCTCTTGGGCGTCGGCGCGACGTGGGGATACGCCAGCCCCGATGAACTGGAACGTGCGGGAGCGGCGCTGCTGATCGAGAGCCCACGCCAGCTGGGCGAACTCGTACTCGGACTCTCCCCCGTTTAGCGCTGACCAATCCACCGTGACGCGAACGGCGAGCCCGCCCCACGGCACTCGGCGTCGTACGTTCAGGTTCGATCAGTCCGCGTTCAGTGCTTGGGCGAAGGCCGCTGGATCGTCGACGGTGATGGCGAAGCGCCGACCCCCGGAAAGTTCCAGCCGCAGGGCGTCTCCGCCGCGCGTGACGACCGCCGCCCGACGAAGCACGGCGAGGCTGCCGCGATATCCCCAGCCGCCAGTGCGCAGCGGCGAGAGCGTCCCGGACTCCGCCCGCTCGATGTCGGCGGCGTCGAACGATTGGCGAATCAGGCCACCGGGGCCGTAGACAACCTCGAAGCGCCGACCGTCTGGCGTTTGAACGACTCGCGCCACTATGCGCGACGCGAGCGTCGCCACGACCGCGACGATGACCGCCGACAGCGCAGCTCTCGCTCGACTCACCGGGAAGTGACGGCGGCGGCACGGAGCGACCGCGGCCACCGCGCTGACCGCGAGCAGGATCGCGGTCAAACGACCCGACCGGAGCCGCTCCTCGATAACGATCGGTGAAGACTCCATGTCCCGAGCCTAGACACTGCCTAGACCCCGTACGCCCTAATCACGGCCACGCGATCGTCGAGCACTGCGCCGCGCCAAGGGCCCCACACGAACGAATCCAATGCGGCGAGCCCGTCGACCAAGAGCCGACGGGCGAGCACGCCCTTGACGGCCTTCGCCGCGTGGCCGATCGCCCGGTTGCCGTCGGCCGTCTGGAATCGTACGGCGATGAGGCGCGTCGCGCCGGCCAGGCGCTCGAGGTCGAGCGCACGTCGGTGCTCGGCGGGCAACAGGTCAACGATGGGCGAATGCCCCGCCACCGCACGCACCGCGTCGGTCACCGGGTCGCGCCAAAAGGCGCCCAGTGGGCCGCAGCCGGCGACGGTCGCGTGGAAAGTGAGCCGGTAGTCGGCGATCGGATCCTCGCCCGCGGTCACGCCGTAGAGCGCCGACGGTACGAGGATCCGCCGGCGCTGGCTCGGCGTCAACGTGGAGGGTTCGAGGTGGGTCCACACCACGCCGGTGTATCGGCGCCACGTCGCCAGGAGCGCCGCGTCACCGGCCACGAGTCGCTCAATGCTGTCACTCGCCCGTTCCAAGAGCGCACCTCGCACTCGAGTGAGGCGTTCGACGGCAGCACGGTCGCCGCTAAGCGCGGCGAGTGACGCAACGAGCGACTCGCGCTGGTCCGCAAGTAGGCCGCTAAGCGCACTCGTGCGGCCCCGCGCGGCTCCACCAAGCGCCTTGCTCTCGGACGGCGGTAGCAGGATGAACGGGAGCCGAGACACGGCCCCTTACGGTACCCGCTCTAGGCGGCGTTCATTGCCTCGGGCGTGAGTCCCATTGTGCGAACGAAGTTGCGAACCTTGACCACCTGGTCCTCGGTGAGGTCCCGGGTCCGAGTCGATCCGAACGAGATTGTCTCGCCGTCCACCGTCACCGCCCAGTTCCCCCGATGCGTCTCGTGCACGACCCCGAAGCGGGCGAGCAACGAACAGACGTCATGCCACTGAATGTTGTGATTCAACGGGTGTGTGAACAACTTCTGCAGTGTCACACGGTGGTGGTGGTCCAACTTGCTCAGCATTACTGACCCCCTTCGACGTCCGATGGCCGGACTTCAAATTCATGGTCGCGCACCTAGGGGTGGATGTCAAGTAGTGCGACGAGCTCGACGTGCTCGGTCATGGGGAAAAGGTCGAGTATCTCCATATGGGACACCGAAAATCCACCGGATAAGAAGACCTTAAGATCACGCGCGAAGGTTGCGGCGTCACACGACACGTAGACGACCCTTCGCGGGCGCTGCTCGACGATGGCCGCGGCGACGCCCTTGGCCAGTCCGGCGCGCGGCGGGTCGGCCACTACGACATCACCGGCTCCGATCAGGTTGCGCGCAGCGTCAGCGGTGACCATCGCTTGACGGATGCGTAAACCGCTGTGGCCAGTGCCATTCTCGCGCGCGTCGCGCACGGCGTGTGGTGACGACTCCACGCCAACGACCCGTCCCCCGGGTCCAACGAAGGCCGCCAGCGCCACCGCGAAGAGTCCGACGCCGCAGTACAGGTCGACGACGCGATCACCGCGTTGCAAACCCGCCAGGGACGTCACGCGATCGAGAAGCATGGACGGTGCGTCGACGTGCGACTGCCAGAACGATTGGGGCGAGACGTTGTAGTGCGTTCCGCTGACGAGGACCCGAGAGATCGGTGCCGGGTCGATTCGGTGGCCCCGCAGATCGCAGACGTCATAGCGTACGGAGCGGCCGGCGGGGCGCTTGACCACGGCAAACGGAGCGGCGTCGCCGATGGCGCGCAACTCGACCTCCTCGGCCCGGGACCACGTCGTCGTGAAGGCCTCTGCGACACGCGGGTCCACCAGCCAACAGGGGTTCACCGGTACCAGCGTGTGGGACCGGCTCGCGCGCAGGGCGAGTCGGCCCTTGTCATCGACCGCGCAACGAAGTCGCGTGCGGCTGCCGTGCGGTGGCGACGGCGGCAGCACCAGGCTCGGCGCGACGTCATACCCGGCGACGCGACGCAGCTGTTCAGCCACGACCGCCTCTTTCCACGACGTTTGGCCCGAACTCGACGCGTGTTGCAGGTCGCAACCGCCACACCCGCCAGCCCCGGAGAATCGGCAGGCCGCCGCGACGCGATCTGCGCTCGGCTCAAGGACCCGCCGCAGCGAGGCCCGCGCGAAGGACGACGTGCGTTGCTCGATGGTGACCTCGACGAGCTCGCCCGGCAGCGTGTCGCGCACGAAGACCACTCGGCCATCGCCCAGACGACCGACGCCACCCCCCGTCGCTGGTCGCTCGATACGGACTCGTTCTTCGGCGGTGGGGTCGGGCACGGCCGTATCCTACCGAGACCGCCTCGGCAGCCACCGCGACGCCACTGCGTCGCGCCCGAGGGTCGTCGCGTTAGGTGGCCGATTCGGTCGTCGCGTTCGGTCCGAAGGCCGCCGCGTGGGCGATGACGACGTCAACGAGCGCCACGGCCCGCTCGCGCGCGCCAGATTCCTCGCGTCTCGTCTGCTCGATGAGCGCCGTCGGGTCGTAGCCCAGCGTGCGCGCGTCGTCGCCCCCGGCACCGAACCAGTCACTCAGTTGGGCCGCGTCCAATTCGGGGTGGAACTGCACGCCGACGTGCCGGCCGATGGCGAACGCTTGCACGCAGTGACTCGTCGTCGCCCACGTCGTCGCCGCGACCGGCAACGTGCACACGTCGAAGTGGTACTCGAACCACGGACCCGGCACGATCGGCGAGTCGGCAGTTGGAACGACCCTGTACCAGCCAATCTCGGGACTGTCACCTGGCTTGACGACGCCGCCGAAGGACCGACACAGCGCTTGAGCGCCAAAGCAGATCCCAAAGACCGAGATACCCAATCGGTCGGCCCGCTCGATGAGTGCCAACTCGCGGGCGAACCAGGCTCGCTCGACGTCGCGGTCGTAGACGGCCGAGCTCGACCCGAGGATGACGACGAGGTCGACACCCTCCAGCGAGGGCGTGGGACTCGCCTGCCCAAAGAGGTTCACGTCGAGGTCGAATCCGCGGGCCATCAACGCGTCACCCACGAGCCCGGGGCGATCTTCGAGGTGGTGGCGCAGGACAAGCGCGCGACGTCGCGTCATCGCGGCTCGCCCCAGTGTCCCGTCGCCGTCCCTACGATGGCGACCACCCCAACGAGGCGGCGATCTCCTTGCACGTCGGACAGATCGGGTACTTCTTCGGGTCGCGGCCCGGGACCCAGACCTTGCCGCACAGCGCCTGCACGGGCGTCGCGTTGATGATCCCTTCGACGACCGAGTTCCCGATGGGAACGAACTCGCCGCCTTCGGGCGTATAGCCCTCGAGGACTAGGTGGGCGAACCGGTCGTGGTCACCGTCATCGGTGACGGCGGCCGTCGATTCGCGGATCTCGGCGTCGGTGCTGCTCACGAGTACGTATGTTACCGACCGTCATCGCTAACCTCGTAGCGTCATGCCGCGACGCCGACGACGACCATCGACCCGACCCCTCGGGCGTGTGGCGTCCCATTTCACCCGTGACGGGACGCCCAAGCAGCCGTATCGGACACAGGCGGAGGCACAAAGTGCCGCACAGTTGGCCTGGACGCTCAACGGCGTCGACCTCAATTCCTATCGATGCGACTACTGCTTCCAGTGGCATATCGGGCGCCGATTTCGCGGGGATTAGCGTCGTCGGTGGAAACCGGGCAATATGGATGGACGCGACAGGGAAAGGTTCACCATGGCGGTTCAGGCCTACATCTTGATTCAGTCCGAAATCGGCTCCAGTGAGAACGTCGTCACGGCGACTCGGGCCGTGCCGGGCGTTATCGAGTCTTTCGAAGTGACCGGTCCCTACGACGTCATCGTGCGGTGCGAAGCCGAGAGCGTCGATGACCTCGGCAAGTTCATCGTCGGCGCGATTCAGCGCGTACCGGGGATCACGCGCACACTCACGTGCCCCGTGGTGAACATCTAGCCGACCGGACTGCCGTGACGCCGTGACGCGGTAGCGTCGCGAACGCCGGTCATGCCGCTGAGCCTGCATCGAGCGGTCCTCGCGGCGGCCTCCACGCGGTGCGCCGTGTTGTCTTAGACGGTTTCGTCTGTCGCGGGAGCCGCCGGCGCGCCGAAGGCACCCGCCAAGCGGAATGCCTCGACGTCGGCACTCGCCATGCCCCATCGAGCTAAACCCGCACGCGTGCCCGATCCCGCCAGTCCCGGTGGGTCGCCGATCGCCCCGGGAGTCTTCGAGAATCGCGGTGCGGGACCAGGCTGCACGGTGCCGTCGACCTCGAACACGCCTCGCGCCACGTTGAGCGGATGCTCGGCCGCCTCGCGGGGTGAAAGGACGGGCGTGACGCACGCGTCGGTGTCGACGAAGATCGACTCCCACTCGTCGCGGGTCTTGCTGGCGAAAACGGCCGCCAGCCGCTGCTTCACGCCCGGCCACGACTCGCGGTCCATCTGGGGTGGCAACGTCGAAGGATCCAGTGCCAGCCCTCGCAAGAGCTCGGCGTAGAACTGCGGCTCGATCGCGCCGACGGCGACGTAGCGGTGGTCGCTGGTCTCGTACACCTCATAGAACGGGGCACCAGTGTCGAGGATGTTCGCGCCACGCTCTTCGGTCCAGTAGCCCAGATTCTCAAAGGCGTGGGTCATGGTCATCATCGACGCCGAGCCATCGACCATCGCGGCGTCCACGACCTGCCCCTCGCCAGTGGCTCGGGCGTGCAGAACGGCGGCCAGCACCCCGAAGAGCAGGAACATCGAGCCGCCGCCGAAGTCGCCCACCAGGTTGAGGGGCGGCACTGGTCGCTCGCCCACTCGTCCGATCGGCCACAGCGCGCCTGACAAAGCGATGTAGTTGATGTCGTGGCCCGCGCGCCCGGCTAACCGGCCATCCTGCCCGTAGCCCGTGATCCGTCCGTAGACGAGCCGCGGATTGCGCTCAGCGACGTCCGATGGCCCGACGCCGAGACGCTCCGCGACGCCGGGGCGAAACCCCTCGATCAGCACGTCGGCCTGCTCGCTCAATCGAAGCACGAGCTGGCGCCCGGCTTCGCACTTCAGGTCCACCGCTACCGACGGCCGAGACCGGGCGAGCAGGTCCCAGGTGAAGGCGTCCTTGGCGTCGATGTCGCCACGCTCGAGTCGCAGTACGTCGGCGCCGAGGTCGGCGAGCAGCATGCACGCGTACGGGCCCGGGCCAATGCCGGCCAGTTCGAGGACCTTCAGACCGGTGAGCGGACCCGTCATCGATTTGCCCCGCCGCGCTCGAGGGATCCACATTCCACACCACGCAAGTTACTTCGTGCCCGTGTGACAACATGGCGCCATGTCTTCTTTCACGCGCGCCGACGCCATGCGCGCGATGGCCTCGACGCGATATGACGTCGTCGTCATCGGTGCTGGCATGACCGGCGCGGGGGCGGCGCTGGACGCGGCGTCACGCGGGCTGCGCGTGGCACTGATCGACGGCGGCGACATCGGGTCGGGCACGAGTTCCAAGTCCTCCAAGATGGTCCACGGTGGGCTGCGATACCTCCAGCAGAAGGAGTTCCGACTCGTTCGCGAGAATCTCCGTGAGCGACAGCGCCTGCTCGAAAACGCGCCATACCTCGTGCGCCCCCTCCCCTTCCTCATCCCCCTCTTCGGTGCCAACGGCGTCGCCGCCACGGCTCTCGTCAAGGGCTACGCCACCGCGCTTCGCTTTTACGACTGGGCCGGTGGATGGCGGATCGGGCATCGCTACCGCCGAATCAACCGTGACGAGGCGATGGCGTTCCTGCCGACGCTGCGCGCCGATCGATTGGTCGCGGGGTTCCTCTACTACGACGCGCGCGGCGACGACGCACGCGTGGCCCTGTTGGCGGCCCGCACGGCGGCCCTCGACTACGGCGCCGACGTCGCGAACTACGTGCGTGCCATCGCCTTGGCGCACGGCGCCGACGGTCGCGTGCGCTGCGTCACCGCCCGCGACGAGCGAACTGGCGACACCGTCGACATCGCCACGCGTTGCGTGATCAACGCGACCGGCGTCTGGGCGGACCAGGTGATCGCCATGGCCGAGGGCAGCTCGTCGACCATCATCACCCCGGCCAAGGGCGTGCACATCTCGGTGCCCGCCGATCGCTTGCCCGCGACCGTGGCCGCGGTGTTCGCCGTGCCCGAGGACCGCCGCAGCATCTTCGTCGTGCCCTTCGAGGACGCGCCCTACACCTTCGTCGGCACGACCGACACCGCCTATGACGGCGACCTCGACGATCCCCTCTGTGACCCTGACGACGTCGCCTATCTCTTGAAGGCCGTCAACGCCTCCACCGACTCCAACCTCACCACTGACGACGTCACGGGCGTCTGGGCGGGCCTGCGGCCACTCCTAGCGCCAGCGGCTGGCCAGACGCTCTCGCAACGCACCGCGGACCTGTCACGACGCCACCGGGTGATCGACTCGGGCGACGCCGTCGTCCACGTCACGGGTGGCAAGTGGACGACGTACCGGCAGATGGCCCAGGACGCGGTGAACGCCGCCGGTCGCTACGTCGGGCGATCGCCCGTGCGCACGAAGCACCTGCGGTATCACGGCACCGGTCCGTGGCGCCCGACGACGGACCTCGAGACCCACCTGTACCGGCGCTACGGCCAAGACGCCCTGGTGATCCTGACGATGATCAAGCAGGACCCGACCCTGGGCGACGCCCCGATCGCCAGCCAACCCTACGTACTCGGCGAATTTCGATACAGCGTGCAGTTCGAGATGGCCCAATCACTCGTCGACCTGCTGACGCGGCGAACCCGCGCCCACTTGCACGATGCCCGCGCCACGCTCGCCGCCGCACCCCGGATCGCTCGGGTCGTCGCCGCGGACTTCGCCTGGGGCGACGACGAGATCGAACGACAGCTCGCCGAGTACGCCGACCTCGTCGAGCGCGAGCTGCGCGCCGCCGGTCTGTCCCTGGACCTAACGTGACGCGCCCGACGCCGCCCGACCCGTACCCCGACGGAATCACCGAATCGGCACCGGCGTCCGTTGACGACCAGGTGCTGCGCGCCTTCGCCGAGGTGGGGGTGCCCTTTAGCGTCGATCCCGTCGAACGGGCCGAGCACGGACGCGACTGGTGGCCCCTCTCCCTTGCCACCACCCAGCGCGGCGTCGTGCCGCACTGGCCCGGCGTCGTACTCACCCCGCACTCGACGGCCCAGGTGCGAGACGCGGTTCGCGTCGCGGCGCGACTCGGACTCGCCATCACGGCCCAGGGCGGTCGATCGGGGGTCCTGGGCGGTGCCGTCGCACCCACCGGCGGCGTGGCCCTGGACCTCACGGGACTGGACAGAGTCCTCGACCTGGACCGGATCTCGGGCACGGTCTCGACCGAGGCCGGGATCTTCGGCCCGGACCTCGAGCGCGCCGTCAACGCCGAGGGCTTTACGGTCGGTCACTTCCCCCAGTCCTTCGACCTCGCCACCGTCGGCGGCTGGCTCGCCTGTCGCGGAGCCGGCCAGTACTCGAATCGCTACGGCAAGATCGAGGACATCGTGCGCGGGCTCACCGTGGTGCTGGCCTCCGGCGACGTCGTAACCCTCGGGGGTCGCGGCCCTCGTCAGGCGGTCGGCCCGGACCTCGTCCAGCTCTTCGTGGGTTCCGAGGGTTCCTTCGGCGTCATCACTGAGGCGACGCTGGTGTTGCGGCCCCGACCCGCCCACGAGCGCCGCCTCGCTCTCAGGGTCAGCGACTTCGACGCCGGCATGGAGATCTGTCGGATGACCCTGCAGCGCGACGCCCATCCCGCGGTGCTGCGCCTCTACGACGAGGTCGAGTCGAAGCGGAACTTCGACGTCGACGGGTGCGTGCTCGTCGTGCTCGACGAAGGCGAACCCCTCATGGTGGACGCCACGATGACGGTGCTGCGTGACGTCGCTCGCGACGCCGAGACCCTGGACGTCGGCGTGGTCGCGCGTTGGCTCGAGCACCGCAACGACGTCAGCGCCCTGGCACCGCTCTGGGCCTCGAACATCGTCGTGGACACCATTGAGGTCTCCGGGCCGTGGTCGATACTCACGGCCGTGCGCGAGGCGGCACTGAGCGCCCTGCGCTCGGTCGAGTCCACCCTCGTCGCGTCGGTCCACCAATCCCACGCCTACGTCGATGGCGCGTGCCTGTACTTCACCTTCGCCGGGAAACCCGCGGGCGACCCGCTCGACTACTACCGCGCCGCCTGGGACGCGGCCACCACCGCCGTGCTCGACAAGGGTGCTGCCCTGAGCCACCATCACGGCGTCGGCAGGAATCGCTCGCGCTTCGTGCGCCGCGCCCTCGGCGATGGCTTCGACGTGCTTGGCGCCCTCAAGGGCCTCCTCGACCCCGCTGACGTGCTCAATCCGGGCGTGCTGGGACTGGGCGGGGAGCCATGGTGAGGGCGCTGGCGATCGACGTCGGTAGCTCGTCGGTGCGCACCGCACTCGTCTCGGAAACCGGCGTCGTCTCGCACGTTCATCAACAACGTCTGACCATCACCTCGCCCCAACCGGGCGAGCTCGAACTCGATGGCGCCGAGATCGGTCGGGTCGTACTGGACCTGGCCGCCCAGACACTCGACGACGGCGGACCATGCGACGCCGTTGGCGTCACGAACCAGCGAGCCACGACGCTCGTCTTTGACCCGCTCACCGCCTCGCCGGTGGGCCCAACCCTCGGCTGGCAGGATCTTCGCACCGTGCTCGACTGCCTCGTCCTACAGGCCGAAGGGCTTCGCCTCGCGCCCAACCAGTCCGCCACCAAGGCCAAGTGGCTCGTGGCTCACGCGCGCCGCGCCGCCTCGTCGCTGCGCTTCGCAACCATCGAGACCTGGATCGCGTGGCTGCTGACCCAGGGCGCGAGCCACGTGACCGACCGATCCAACGCCGCAATCACGGGACTGGTCTCGGTTGGCGTGAACGACTGGGACCCTCGCGTCCTGGAGCTGCTCGAGCTCGACCCGGTCATGATGCCCGACATTGTTGACACGATCGCCGATCACGGGCGCGCAACGGCTTTGCGCGACGCGCCGCCGATCACCGCGCTCATTGGCGACCAGTCCGCTTCGATGTTCGGTCAGTCCATCGTGCGCTCGGGCGCCAAGATCACCTTCGGCACGGGAGCCATGCTCAACATGGTCCGCGGCTCCGAGGGTCCCGCGAGTATGAACCCCTTCGATTCCGGGTGCTTCCCCATCGTGGCGCGTAGCCAGGGTGGTGCGATCACCTGGGGCCTCGAGGGGATCGTCTTGTCCGCCGGATCGGCGCTCGACTGGGCGCGCGATGCCGTGGGCATCATCGATGACGTCGAATCGAGTGAGTCCCTCGCGCGTTCGGTGCCCGGCAGCGATGGCGTCTGGTTCGTGCCGGCGCTCGCGGGTCTCGGTACCCCCTATTGGGACTTTGGGGCCCGCGGCGGCTTCTTCGGCCTGACCCGTGGGTCCTCGCGGGCCCACTTGGTTCGCGCCATCCTCGAAGGGATTGCCCATCGTGGAGCCGATCTCGTCGACGCGGCCGAGCTCGAGACCCAGTCCACGATCGCCGAGCTTCGCGTCGACGGTGGCATGACGGCCAATGGATTCCTCGTCCAGCACCTCGCCGACGTCACGGGCCGACCCGTCGCCGTCTCGCCTGAGCGCGAAGCCACCACCCGGGGCGCGGGTCTCATGGCACTGGTGGGCGCGGGACTGCTGTCCATCGACGACGTCGAGGGGCTTTGGCACCCGATCAGGACGATCGACCCCCTACTCGGTGACGCCGAGCGCGCGTCGGCTCGAACGCAGTGGCGAACGATGGTGAGCCGGGCCGCCCAGACGATTCCCGAACTGAGTGCGGTGTCGTTCTAACGCTGCGCCAGCGCACGGATCCGCTCGCGAGCGCCTCCGTTACGACGCCCAGGGTGCGCGCTCGATCGCTTCGACCACGCTCGTCGGCCTTTCGAGGAGCGCTTTGGCGAGCATCAGGGCCCTCGGACTGCTCAGTGCGACGATCCCGGTAACGACGCCGCCGCGGTGATAGAGCGCGAGCCAGCGCCCAGTCTCGAGGTCGCCGTGGACCCGGGTCACGTCGTCAGTGGGATCCGGGTGTCCCAGCATCTGGATCTTCTTGCCGTATTGGTCTGACCAGAAGTACGGGACCAAGACGCCGGCGTCGTGCTCACCGGTGAGCCACGCCCGCGCCAAGGTCGCGGCGTGGTCGTTGGCGACCTGCCAGTGCTCCATTCGCGCGACGCTCGAACCGACCGGCCCCGACCACGCGAAGCGAGCCACGTCACCAATGGCCGCGATCCCTGGCGCCGCCTGCAGTGCACCATCGACGACCACGCCGTTGTCAAGTCGCAAGCCCGAGTCGACCAGCCAGTCCACATTCGGAATCGCCCCGACCCCCGCGATCACGACCGATGCGACGACGTCCTCCGCTCCGTCGATGCGCAGTCGCAGCGCGTCGCCCTCGACGACCACGTCCTTGATCTGCTGACTGGAGCGAAGCTCGACCCCAGCGGCCATGGCGAGGCCCTCCAGCCACGACGAGACTTCGGCGCCCAGCACGGTGAGCAGAGGACGTGCGGCAACCTCCAAGACGATCGCGCGATACCCCCGCTTGGTGAGCGACGTCGCCACTTCGGCGCCAATGAACCCGCCGCCGATGATGGCTACCGTCGCTCCCGGGACGACGCGCGCCAGGTCGGCGTTGAGACTGGTCACGTCGTCAATGGTGCGAAGCGCGTGCACGCGCTCACCCGCAGTTGTCGCCAATCGCCGGGCACGCGTGCCCGTGGCGATCGCGATGTGCGTGGCGGCGACGCGCTCGCCGCCAGCCAACTGGACCTCGCGGCGCTCGACGTCGAGCCCCGTCGCCGCCACGCCCAGGCGCCAAGTCACGTCGTGCGGCGAACCCGGGTGCACGAGGGTCGTGTCGTCAAGCGCCACGACGCCCGCCAGGACTTGTTTGGACAGCGGCGGTCGATCATAGGGCTGATGCCGCTCGTCGCCGATCACGGTCACGGCCCCCCGGTAGCCGTCACGGCGCAGAGCCTCCACCAGGCGCCACCCCGCGAGACCGGCGCCAACGACCACGACGTGGCTCGAAGCGTCGAGCCGCGCTATCGGCTGAAGGTCGCCAGCCATTGCGATGCCGTCATCGGGGCGAGGACCGCGTTGTCGCGGCGGATGTCGTCCAGCTGCGCCGTTGGTGCGTCGGCGTAGCGGTGACCGGGATACAGCCAGGTCGTCCCGTCCAGGCCGGCCAGGCGACTCGTGAGGGTGCGGTACATCTCGGCGGGGTTCGAGCCGGGCAGGTCGGTCCTGCCACAGCCGTCGATGAAGAGCGTGTCGCCACTGATCAGCCGGTCGCTGACCAGCGCGCACTGACTGCCCGGGGTATGGCCCGGCGTGTGCAGCAGGGAGATCTCGATCGCCCCCACCCTGAGCGTGTCGCCGGACTCGTGCTCGACCAGGCTGGCGCGCTCCACACCCGATCCCTTGGTGACCCAGGTTGACTCGCTCGACTGCACGTGAACCGGCACATCGGTCACTGCGAGTAGCTCGCTCGTCCCCTCGATGTGGTGGCCCACGAGGGTCCCACCCGCGTGGTCGGCGTGGTAGTGGGTCAAGACGACTCCGCGCACCGTCATGCCGTCAGCCTCGAGGGACTGCAGCAACTCGCGGGGCCGGTAGGCGGGGTCGAACAGAACGGCATCGCCGGTCTCACGGTCACCCACCGCGTAGACGTAGTTGACCATCGCGGTCGCCACGGGATCGCCAACCGCGAAGTCCACGCCCGCGAGGAGCTGACGGAAGTAGAGGCGCTCAGTCACCCTGCTCGCCGACTCGAGCGATGCGCGGCGCCAGCTCCTCAACCTTGGACTTGGTCGAGCTCAGTCGGGCCTCCAACTCCTCGATGATGGCAGTCGCCCTCGCCAGTTTCTCGATCAAGTCATCGACGGAGACCTCGCCCTCGTCGAACGACGCGACGATGGCGTTGAGTTCACTCGCGGCCTCGTTCCATCCACCCACTGTCATCCGGCCTTCTCCTCTCGCGTCGATATCGACGCAGTCAACTCACCGTCGCTTACCCGGATTACGACGCCGTCGCCCGTCACCACGTCTCGTACGCTACGGACAATCGAGCCGCCTGGCTTCGACACGATCGACCACCCCTGGTCGAGCCGTCGTTGTGGGTCATAGGCCTGCAACAGGCGGTGGACGGTCTCGAGCCACCGATCCGCCCGGTCGAAGGTATAGCGCACGGCGAGGTCCAGTCGTTCGCGCGTCGCGACCAGATGGCGTTGCTCGGCTCGCAGCCGGTCACGCACCGCGAAGATCATCGTCCGTCGGCGCTCGCCCAGGAACTCCGTCGCCTCTTCGACGATCGACTCGGTCGCTTCGATCACCCGGCGAGCCGGCTCGGCGACGTTGCGCCGGTGCCATTCGTCGACGATCTCGACCAGATCCTCGCCCAGTTTCGTCGGCGTGATGGCACTGGTGTGGGCCACGAGGTCGGCCACCGCCTCATCGCCCGTGTGCCCGATCCCGGTGTAGACGGGTGTACGGGCCGCCGCGATGGCGCGCGCGACGCGTTCGTCGTCAAAGCACGCGAGGTCGCCCCGTGATCCGCCGCCGCGCACGATGCAGATGACATCGAGGCCCTCGTCGTCGAGTCGCTGCACCGCCGCCACGAGCTGTGCCGGGGCCGCCTCGCCCTGGACGACGGCCGTGACCAGCGAGATAGCAAAGGAGTACGGCGATCGAAGCAATTGACCGGTGAAGTCACTGAATCCCTCGGTCTGGCGACTGGCGACCAGTCCCACACGCAACGGGACCGGTGAGACGGGCCGCGAGCGGTTCGACTCGAGCAGTCCCTCGTCACGCAAGCGCGCGATGAGCTCGAGCCGGCGACGCGCGACGTCGCCCAACAGCCCGGCCACGTCGATGTCGGTCACGGTGAATCCGATGCGTCCTGACGGCGCGTAGAGGTCGACGTAGCCGAAGAGATTCACGACGGTGCCCGCCTTGAGCGTTACACCGTCGTCACTCAGCCGACGCTTGATGACGTTCCACTGCGTCGCCCAACAGTGCGCATTGAGCACGGGCCGTTTGGTGTCTGACGACGAGCCCGCGTCGACGAGGTCGACGTAGAGGTGGGATTTCTCGTAGACCTTGGCCACCTCGCCGCGAATCCACCTCGGGTGGCGGCGTCCGTAAGCGGACTCGAGTTGCGCGGTCAGCAGTTGGTAGAAGGTGCCGACGTCGATGATCTCGCGTTGATCGGCTGTTCCTGCGTCAGTCACGTGGCGAGGCTATCGCTCCGGTGTGTCGCCCAACGCGGTTGTGAGGCCGTGATCGCGTATGTCAAACTGGAACCGGATGGTGAGACGACTGGGCGACCGCGCCGGACTAGTCCGGTGAGGAAAGTCGGGGCTCCACGGGCAAGGTGCTCGCGAAACGTGAGTCACGGTGACGTGCAGGAAAGTGCCACAGAAAACAGACCGCCGCCTCCCGGGGAACGGGATGCGGTAAGGGTGAAACGGTGCGGTAAGAGCGCACCAGCGTCCCGAGCGATCGGGGCGGCTCGGTAAACCCCACCAGGAGCAAGATCAAAGCTGGGAGGCGCCCGGTGGTCTCGGCAACGAGACCCTCCCAAGGTAGATCGCTGAGATGGATGGTCGCCCACCCTTCTTCGGAGGGGGGACAGAACCCCGCTTACAGGTCGTCTCACCATCCCTACGCACGACCCGTCCGCGCTCGCAACGCGTGCACCGTAGGCTTTCGCCGTGACGGACTTCCTACGAGGTGACGAGATCGCCGCCTGCGTGCACCGTGTGGCGCTCAGCCGTGGTGAGCCCTACGACTTCGATCGGCCACGCACGGCACCGGAACACGAGCGACGACGTCGCGACGCCGAGAAGCTCCGCCGCGCCGTCGTCTCTGATCTCATCGAACTGCACCCCGAGAGCGTGGTCGTCGACTCCTCGGTCGCCACCATGGAGGCGATCCACGGGGGCGCCCCGCTCATCCTCGGACCACGGCTCCCCGGCGACGGCGAGGCGCTTCGCCGCGCGCAGGTGCAGGCACTCGTGCGCGTTGGCCGGGTCGGCGTCCGCTACGCCTATGCACCCGTGTTGATCAAGAATAACGAGCTCGTCGAGAGTGCGTCGACCCGCCGAACGCTCGTGGGATCCCTCGCACGGATCGCCCCGTCCGAGGCCACGTTTCGCAACGGGGTCGGCGTGCGGTCGAACCCGTCAACCCTGCGAAATGGGCTCGCGCTCTCCCACGCCCTTCGAGTCCTCGAGACGCTCGGCGTGGTCGACCCCGACGCCCGGGGCGCGGTCGTCGATCGTCACCGCGAGGTCTGGTGGTTCGACCTCGGCACCACGAACTACCCCCGCTTCAACCTCGCCGCCTACCAGCGCTACTACGAGGAACGGCTCGAAGTGGTACGCGCGCACGAACGGTGGCGCGCCGGCGCGGGTCCATTCCCCACGGCACCCTACTGGCACCGAGAATGCCTCGACTGTCCCTACGGCGAGCCGTGTGGCCGCGAGCTCGACGACCGTGACGACGTCTCGCTCACCCGGTTCACGACGTTCGACCAGCAGCTGACCCTGCGCGAGCACGGCGTGACCACGAGGCGGTCGCTCGCTCGGCTCGACCCGGTGGCCGCCCGTCAGCGGTCGGGCCCCGCGAACAACGATGATCGCCCTGAGGCTCACATCGCGCGCGTCATCAATCACCTCGACGAGTTGATCTACCGGGCTCGGGCCCACGAGCGCGGTCCCCTGCGCATCGTGGATCCCGAGCGCGTGGGCTCACCGACCGGCGACGTCGAGGTCGACATCGACACCGAGAGCTACGGCGACGCGACCTATCTGTGGGGAGCGCTCGTCACGACGTACGTACCGGTAGAGGGCGTCCAAGACGGGTACGTCGCCTTCGTCAACTGGGACGATCGGTCCCCGGGCGCCGAAGCCCGACTCTTCGCCGAATTTTGGCGGTGGTTCGACGACCTCCGCCAGCGCTGCTGGGACCAGGGCCGACGCCTCACGGCCTACTGCTTCTGGGCCCAGGCCGAAGACGGGGCGATGAACCGCGCCGTGGACGATCCCCAACCCGGCGGACCGACGCGCGAGGACCTCGACGAGTTCCGCCTCGCCACGCCGACGAGCTGGATCGACCTGCACCACCTCGCCAAGTCCCAGATCCAAACGGACGGGCCGATCGGCCTCAAGGTCTTGGCCGGCCTCGCGGGCTTCACGTGGCGCGATCCCAATCCGAGCGGCGAGGCGTCGATGTTGTGGTACGAGGTGGCGATGACGTCGGGCGACGAGGCCGCGAGTTCGCGTGCCCGGCTGCTGGCCTACAACGAGGACGATTGCCGTGCGACCCGAGCACTTCGACTCTGGCTGAATGGCCCGGCCCGATCCCTCGCCCACCGCGACGACTTCGAGGGGGTCGGCGACCGTCATTAGCATGATGACGTGGCCGAACATCCCCTGATCGACACGTTCGCGGGTCGGTCGCGACTGATCGGCGTGGGGGCGACAATCGTCGGCTTTTCGGGTGCATTGTTGAGTGCGCTCGGGGTGTCAGCCATTGCCCACGGCGCCATCACGCGAGGGGTGCTGCTCGTGCTCATCGCGCTGCTCGCACGCTGGCTCGTCGCCACGGGCACCGATGTCTGGGCGGCCTTCACCACCCGCGTGATCCGAGACCGCTGGCGGCGCACCGTGATCGACCAGCTGGTCCTACCGCGACCCGAGGGCGAGCGGGGACGTCGTGACCTCGCCCTCGCCATCGACAACGCCGCCGCCGGGCCGTCCCTCGTGGTGGTGGGAGCGAGTGCTCGGAGCGCCGCTCTCGGTGTCGTCGTCATCTGGCTCGCCGCCGGCTGGCTGAGCGCAGGCATCGTCGTGGTCTTGCTCGCGATCGCCGTGCCCCTCTACCAGCGAGCCGGGCGTCGCAGTGCCGCGTTGACGAGCGACTACAACCAGCGCCGCGACGCGCTCGAGCGCCGCCAACTCGAGATGCTCCAGCACTCCCCCGAATTGCGGGCACTGGGTGCGGTGCACTACGGCGCCGACGAAATCGCCGCGGTCAGTGACACTGAGCATCGCGCAGCGATCCGAACGATCCGCGTGGCGCTCGAATCGTCACTGGTCACCGAGTTCCTGAGCGGCGTATCGATCGGCCTCGTGGCGATGGTGGTGGGGTTCAGTCTGCTGCGGGGCTCGATCTCGCTCAACCGCGCGCTCATCGCCGTACTCATCGCGAGTGAGCTCTTCGGCTACGTCCGCCGCTTCGGCGTGGAGTTCCACCGACGCGATGACATGGCCATCTCCCACGCAATCCTTCGCCAGGCAACGACCTCGCCACTGGCTAGCACCGGTCCGCTCCTCGATGCCCGGTCCCTCGTCACCGAGGCCCGCGCAGAACCGATCACCCTCACCCTCGAACCGGGCGAGCGACTGCTCGTGACTGGGCCGTCCGGAGTCGGAAAGACCACCCTCGCGCACACCCTCATCGGCTGGCGACGCGCGGTGTCGGGCACCGTCCACCGACGTGCCGGCGTGCTCGCCGTGGTGAGCCCCGCCTCGGCGCTGTTCGACGGCTCGCTCTGGGATAATCTCACCCTCGGCCGCGACCTGACCGAGTCCGTCGTCCGCTCGATGCTCGACGAGCTGGGACTCACCGGTCCGCGCTTCGAGGACCTCTCGGTGCCGTTACTCGCCGACGGCGAGGGGCTGAGCGCCGGGGAGCGGGTTCGGCTCGTCCTGGCGCGGGCCACGCTGGCCGAGCCCGCGCTCCTCGTCGTCGACGACATCGCGGGGGTCCTCGACGGTGCCAATCGCGAGCGAGTCACCCGCCTGCTCGAGCGGCTGAGGACACTGAGCGTCCTCGAGGTGAGCGTCGACGCCCCCCTGCTCGAGCGGTTTGACCAGCGAATCGAACTTCGTCCATGAGAGCCGATCGCGACCGTCTGCGCCGCTGGATCCAACGGGCCAAGCCCCCCCGCGGCGCGCTGATCAAGGCACTCGTCGCCGGGACGATCAGTTCGATCACGGCCCTGGGACTGTTCGTCGGGGCGGTCGCGCTGCTGGTCGTGAGTGCGACACGGCCGGGCCTTCGAGCCGTCGCGGGCATCCTCATCGTCATCGAGCTCTTCGCATTCCTTCGCTCGCCGATTCGCTTCAACGAGCGGATGAGTGCGCATCGCCTGGGCTTCGCCGCCGTTTCGCGCTGGCGGCGATGGCTCCTGGTCACCGTCGGACTGTGGTCGGTGCGCCGTTGGCGCGCCTACGCTCGCGGCGACCTCTTGGAACGAGCACTCCAGGACACCGACGAACTGCAAGACCTGTGGCTTCGATTCGTACTACCGGCAGCGAGTTCACTCGTCGCGCTCGCGGTCGGTGACGTCGTCATCGCCTGCCTCGCACCCCGGGGTGGCTGGATCGCCGCGGCCGTACTCGTTGCCGTGATCCAGGGCATCGGCGTCGTCGCCCTCGCCGCCTCGGCCGATTCGCTGATCGCGGTCGACCGCTGGCTGCGTCGGGCCCGCGGTGAGTTCCGCGCGACACTCGTCGCGCTGAGCACGGTGAGCCCCGAACTGAGCCTCCTCGGCGCTCGTTCGTTCCTCGACCGGCGCCTGGACGGACCGCGCGAGGCGCTCGCCGGAGCCGAGGCACGGGCGGCACGCCAGCGTCGCCGGTCGGCCCTCGTCGCTCCGCTGGCCACCGTGGCGGCCGTGATCGCGCTGCGCGGCGTCGCACCGACGAGTGCCCCGGTGTGGACGGTCGTCTCGCTGCTGCTCGCGCTGGCGACCTTCGACGCACTCAGTGCCATTCGGACGGCCCTGGACACCGCCGTCGCGGTCAGCGCGGCCGCGGAGCGGTTGGAGGAACTCGACGTCGCACCCGCGGTGGCCGACGCGCTCTGGCCCTCAGACACCACGGTGCGCGTCGACCGCGTGACGCTTCGTGAGGATGCGCGCACCATCCTCCACGACGGCTCCTTCGAGGTCGCTCCGGGCCGCCACGTCGCGGTGACCGGCCCGTCGGGCAGCGGCAAGTCCACGCTGTTGCGAGTCCTCGCGGGACTCGACGTCCCTGACGACGGCGCCGTCTCGATCGGGCGCACGCCGATCACCGAGATCGGCGAGGACGTGCTTCGCGAGCACGTGGCGTTCGTGCCCGCCGAGACCGGTCTCCTGCGCGGCTACGCGCGCGACGTGCTGGCCCTCGGGCGCCGCGTGGTGCGCCCGATTGATGAGGACTTGATCGCCCTGGGCGTCGACGCGGGACCGGCGACGCGCTGGGAGGAGCTGTCGCGTGGCCAGTCCCAGCGAGTGGCGATCGTGCGCGCGCTCGCCATCGGACCAGACATCGTGATCCTCGACGAACCGACGAGCGGCCTCGGTCGCGAGGAGACCGCGGCGGTCATTGGCTTTCTCGCGGCCAGCGGCGCCACGGTGATCGTCGCGACCCACGACGAACAGATCATCGCGTGGAGCGACCTCGTGGTCGACCTGGGCGGTGGCGCCATCACCACCGCGCAGTGAGCCTCGCCAGGCGATTTCAACCGTTGATCGTCCGCATGCCGCTTTCGTGATAGCGATCGCCCACCACGGCACTGCGCGGCACGGCGGCCTCGAGGGCAGCGATGGTCTCGGCGCTCAGCTGCAGATCGCTCGCGCCGATGTTCTCGTAGAGCCACCGGCGACGCTTCGTGCCCGGGATCGCCACCACGTCCTCGCCGCGGCTCAACACCCAGGCGAGCGCCAGTTGGGCCACGCGCACGTCGAGTCCCGCGGCGATCGACTCCAGGCTCTGGACGAGTTTCATGTTCTGCTCGTAGGCCTCACCGACGAAACGGGGATGGTGTTTGCGAAAGTCACCATCGGCCGTGCCAGTCCGATTCGCCGCCTCGTCCGTGAGGAATCCGCGGCCCAGCGGGCTGTAGGCGACGAACCCGATGCCCAGGCGACGGCAGGTGTCGAGCACGCCGTCCTCGGGGTCGCGGGTCCAGAGCGAGTACTCCGATTGCACGGCCGTGACCGGGTGCACGGCGTGGGCTCGCTCGATGGTCGCCGGTGCTGCCTCGGAGATGCCGAGGAAACGCACCTTGCCGGCCTCGACCAACGACTTCATCGCGCCCCAGGTCTCCTCGACCGGCACGGTTTGGTCGACTCGATGCTGGTAGTAGAGGTCAATGACGTCCACGCCGAGCCGAGCGAGCGAGGCGTCACAGGCGGCCACCACGTACTCGGGTCGCCCGTTCACCCCGAGTGACGTGCCATCCTCGGTGCGCTGGTTGCCGAACTTCGTCGCGAGGACGACCTCGTCACGTCGCGAGGCGATGGCCCGACCGACGAGTCGTTCGTTGGTAAAGGGCCCGTACATGTCAGCCGTGTCGAGGAAGTTCACGCCCTCGTCCAGGGCCGTGTTGATCACGGCCACCGATTCGGCGTCGTCGCCCACGCCGTAGAACTCGCTCATCCCCATGCAGCCGAGGCCCTGCTGCGAGACTTCAAGTCCACGACCAAGAATCCGGTGTTCCATCGTTCTTCCCCCTTGTGAATTTGCTCACGATACGGACATTCCAGCGATTTCGTGTTCACCCTACCGGTCATCGACCCACTATCTTCGTCGTATTGGCTGGGGGGGCCAACTTACGCGAGCCCGCTCGTTTCCTCGTGGAACGAGCGGGCTTCGTCGTTCCCGGGACCAGTGACCTCGCCGCTCGCACCACGGCCGAGCGTCGACCACGTCGGCGATCCTCACCTCGAGCAGCACCAGGCGCGCTCGGGCCGTAACGTGATGTCGTGAGCACAACGACCCCCGCGAGACCGGTCGATCCGGCGCACGTCAAGCCGCGCCTACGCGGCTGGCTGCACGCGATCGGCGTCGTCGTGCTCTTGCTCGCGTCGCCCATCCTCTACCTGCGCGCCCACACCTGGGCCCAAGTTGCCTGGGTCACGTGTTACGTCGCGGGGGTGTCGATCATGATGGTGACGAGCGCGCTTCTGCACCGGGTCAACTGGAGCGACGCCCATCGGCGGGCGTGGCGTCGGGCCGACCACTCGGCGATCTTCGCCGCCATCGCCGGGACCTACCTCGCCGTCGCCGGTCTGACCATGCACGGCAGGATTCGCGTCGTCCTGCTGCTGGTGATCGCCGGCGGCGCGGCGCTCGGCGTCCTGATCCGCCAGTTGGCGCTCGACGCGCCCAAGTGGGTCAACACGCTCCCCTACCTGGTCGTCGGGTGGGCGGCGGTGGGCGTGCTGCCCCAGATATTCCGCGGCGGCGGCGCGGTGACTTTCTCACTGATCGTGGCTGGGGGTGTGGCCTACTCAGTCGGCGCGGTCTTCTACGGGACCAAGCGTCCCCGTCTCAGCCCTCGGGTCTTTGGGTATCACGAGCTCTTCCATGCCTGCACCCTGCTCGGCGTCGCGCTGACCTTCGCCGCGATCGCCGTCGCTCTTCACTGATCAGTCCAGCGGCGGCACCAGGTTGAAGTGCACGAGCGTCGGAGACGACTGACGCATCCCGATCGTGGTGATCGAGCCGTTGTCAAGGCGCGTGCGCCACGCGACGGACCCCGGAACCCCGAGCGCCCACACGGTCGCCGATTTGATGGGGCTGACGTGGCTCACGATCGCGAGGTGGCGGTGGTGCTCGTGGAGCAGGCTCGAGGGGTCTGCGAGCAAGTCGTTCAGCACCGCGTGCACCCGTCGGTCGACCGATTCGAGCGACTCGCCGTCGCCGAGGGCGAGGTCGTGATCGGACTCGAAAGCGTGCCACTGGTCGTCACTCACCACGCTGACCGGCTGGCCGTCAAGGAAGCCGTAGTCCACTTCGATGAACTCGGGTCGCACCGTCGCGGCCAGGTGTGGCAGCGCCAGACGTGCCGTATCGCGGGCGCGTCGCAGGGGCGACGTCCACACCTCTTCCACACCCTCGACGAGACGCCGTAAGGCGGTCGCTTGACGTTCGCCGAGCGCAGTCAGTTCGGGATCGCTTCGTCCAACGAGCAGCCGCTGCGCGTTGGTCGTGGTCTGACCGTGGCGGATGAGGATGATCACGGCAGCAAGAGCCGCCCGCACGAGGGGCAGTCCATGAAGGTGCCTTCGGCCTGGCCCTTCGCTCGATCCAGGTCGAGGGGCGCCAGCGCGATCCGACAGCCGTCGCAGCGACCGGCTACGATCTGGCTGGCCCCGGCGCCCCCGGCGCGGGTCATCGCGCGCCGGTAGCGTGCGAGCAGAGCCTCCGGAACGTCCCGGGACCGCTCCTCGCGCGCGGCGCGCAACGACACGACCTCCTCGTCGAGCGATGCTCGCAACTGGTCGACCGTGCTTCGCAACTCCTCGCGGCGCGCGAGTCTTGGCTTGATCGCACGCCGCAGCCGATCGACCGCGGCATCGTGCGCCTCGACGGACTCGAGCAATTCGAGGGCCTCGTCATCGGCCACGTCGCCCTGGGCCGACACTGATTCGAGCTCACGCTGCATGGCCGAGAGGTCGCGCGCACCGCCAGTTGACGAAGCCAGCGCCGCCTCGAGCTCGCGTCGACGTTGCTGTAGCCGGTCAGCGCGCGCCGCCACCTCTTCGTAGCCCGCGCGAAGGGGCGCGACCGCCGCCTCGGCGTCTCGAATGGCCGCGACCTCGACGCGGAGCTGGTCTTCCAACGTTGCGAGCTCCTCGGCTTCGGGAAGATGCTCGCGCTGAGCGACCACCCGATCAATCCACCGATCCGACTCCATCAGGGCGCGTAGCGCATCGACGTCAGTCATCGTTGTAGTCTGACACGTCCCACCGCGCCGTCTCTGCCGCCAGGGCGGCCAAGGCTGGCCGAAGCGCGGGCTCGGCCCGCTCCACGGCAGCGTCGTAGTCGAACCAGTGCACGTCGGGGCTCTCGCCGGGCGGTGGCGCCGGCTCGACGGGCGGCGCGATCAGCACGTAGCGCAGGTCGTAGTGCGTGTGGCCCCGCGGACCGGGGTGCACGTCGACGTGAAAGAGCAGGGGTGGGCGACGATGTCGCGCCACGAGGCCCGTTTCCTCGAGCGTCTCGCGCAGTGCCGCCGCCAAGACGTCCTCGCCCGCGTCGACGTGTCCACCCGGCTGGACCCAGATGCCCAATCGCCGGTGTCGGTGCAAGATCACGCCGCGTTTCGACACGACGAACGCTGACGCCGTGACGTGGTGGTCGTGCGCGAATTCGTCGAAGGGGTCGATTGGCCAACGCAGCCGCTCGAGCGTCGCCGTGATCGAGGCGGCCTCACGTTCGTCGACCGGCGTCAGTGCCTCGATCGAGTCGGCGATCGCGCCGAGATTCACGGCGTTCCGTCTAGGAGCCGGCGCACCGACGCCGGCACCGGGATCGCGCCGTCGCCCATCGCACCGTCGCTCGAGGGCACCGGCGGACCGAAGGTGAGCCTCGCGGGCACGACGCCAGACCAGACCGGTAGGGCCTGGTCTTCGGCGGGATCGTCCGTCGGACCGGCCGACACCTTCACCGAGGCCTCGTCGATCGACACGCTCACCACGAGGGTTCGACGCAATTCGGCGTCGGTCGCGGGCCGTATCTCGCCACTGCGACCCGGTAGGACCGCGTCCACGAAGTCGTCGAGGATCCGTCGCTTCGCCTCGAGGTCGGTCACCGACGCCACGGCGCCAAAGACCACCACCGATCGATAGGCGATGGAGGACTCGAAACCACTCCTCGCGACGCGAATGCCGTCATAGAGCGTCGCGGTGACACAGGCCTCACCACGCGCGAGCACCGCCTTCATCACCGCATTGGAGCGGCTGCCGTGCAGGTACAGGACGTCACCGTCGCGCGCGTGCAGGGTCGGAAGCGCGACGGCGAGACCGTCGACCACCGCCGCCACCGTGCAGTAGGGCGCCGCGTCGAGCACCGCGTCGACGGTCTCACGCTCGTAGCGAGCCTTCTCGGGCAAGCGCCGGACACGACTTCGTTCGCTAGGGGCCTGCGCGCCACTCATGCTCGCAGGTCACCCCCGAAGAAGGTGCGCGCGTAGCCCGCCACTTCGACGTTCTTCTCGAACAGTCGCGCGAACATCACGCCCCCGCGCGTCGAGGCCTGGCGCACGATCACGGTCGGCGAACCGGTCTGGGCGACCCACCAGGGCGCGACGGCGCACAGGGCGCTGCCAGTGACCGGGTCCTCGGCCAGACCCAGTCGAGGCGCGAAGACCCGGATCGAGACGTCGGCGTCGGGTCCGCCGACGCACGCGGCGATCACGAGCGCACCGGGCACGAGAAAGAGGCTCATGGGATCGATCGCGAGTCCGCACAGTGCGTCGTAGTTCTCCACGACCGCGAGCACGCTTTGGGGCCCCGCCTGGTACACCTCGCGCACCGCCCCGAGGGTGCCGTTGAGCACGGAGGGCTCAAGGGGCTCGAGGTACGCCCGCGGCAGGTCTATGCCGAGCATGCCATCGCGCAGGCGGCGTCCCGAGAGCACCCCGGCGCGGGTCTGGAAGAAGAGCTCGCCAGCGGGCACGCCCAGCTCGCTGAGCAGCACGTGCAGCGTGGCGAGCGTGGCGTGTCCGCACAGGTCGACCTCGACGGTCGGCGTGAACCAGCGCAGCGACCATCCGTCGCCAACGCGGCGAATGAACGCCGTCTCTGAGACGCCGAGCTCGAAGGCGATCTGCTGGAGGTCGTCGTCTGAGACCGACCGTTCGAGCAGGACTACCACCGCCGGATTCCCGCGCGCGCCTTCGCCAATAAAGGCATCCACCCACCAGAGGCGATGGCCGAAGGTGACGTTCACGGAGTCCACGGACATAGATCCTGACACAACGCTGGCGCAGTCGTAAACTTGTTCGGTGCGCGTCGCGACGTTCAACCTGCACGCTGGGGTGGACGGCTGGGGTCGCCCGACCAGCGCCCTCGAGCACGCGATGTCGCTGCAGGCCGACGTCCTGATCTGTCCCGAGACCTGGCGTGGTGACGACGGGCCGGACTTCTTCGCCGATCTACAGGCACGTCTGTCGATGACGGGCCTCTTCGTACCCTTGGCGCGCGCCGAACGCGTGACCACCGGACACGCGGGGGCGACCTGGCAACCCCGGCTGGCGCATTTCACTGGCGAGCACGGCCTCTACTTCACCGAGCACCGAACGCTCAGCGCGGCCCAGCAGGCTCGGCGCACCCAGTCACACTCAGTCGAGAGCGGCGAGTGGGGTCTGAGCCTGCTCACGCGCTACCCCGTGACCGCGATCCGTGCCCAGGCCCTGGGTCGGTTGCCGCGCGAGCGGGTCCGGCGCACGGTGATCATCGCCGACCTGGACGTGGACGGCCGACCCGTCACCGTCCTCGCGATCCACGGTGCGCACCTGAGCCACGGGTCCTTCCGCCAGTATCGCCGGGTGCGGGCCATCGCCGACGGCATCGATCCAGGTCGACCGCTCCTGCTCGTCGGCGACTTCAACTCCTGGCGTCCTCCTCTGCGTCTCTTCTTTCCAGGGTGGCGCACGCTGGCGCGCGCGCGCACCTGGCCCGCCCGCCGCCCGCATTCCCAGATCGACCACATCCTGGGCCGTGGACCCTGGCGCTCGACCGCGAGCTTCGCGAGCGACGGCGGCAGCGACCACTTGGCGCTGTGCGCGGAGCTCGAACTCGATTAGGAGAGTTCGACCCCTCGGCTCTCGGGCAAGCGCACCAGCAACCCGAGCGACGGCAGCAACGGCAGGAACGTGATCAGCGCCGGCACCCGCAGCGACGCCGACTGGACGCCGCCGATCGCGTCGCCGATCCAGCCGAAGAGCGCGAGGCCGGCGGTCGCGCCGAGCACGCCCGCTACCCCCGCCCAACCGGCCGACGTGGCACGAAACGTGTGAGGGAAGATCTCGGTGCTGAGTGCGCTGGCCGCCGGTGCGAGCAGTCCCGCCGCACCAATGCCCAAGAAGTAGCCGATCTCGAAGTTGAGTCGCCCACCGCTGTACGCATAGGCCGACGTGGCCGCGAGCGCCAGCACGCCAATCGCCACCGTGCCCCGGCGCCCGATCGTCTGGGCGAGCCGCCGACCGAGGAGCAACCCGGCCAAGCCCGACAGCGCGCTCGCGGTCACGACGCCCGCGACGACCGACGGGCTGAGGCGTAGGACGCCCTCGCCGTAGACGAAGGTGAAGCCGTTGGCCGGACCGGTGATCATCCCCACGGTGAACGAGACGACGGCGATCACCGCGAGGCGACCGCGCAGGTGCCGCGGGATCGAGCCGAGCCGCAAGCTGTGCGGCTCGGCCGAACGCCGGTGCGGCTCAGGCACCGCGCGCATCAGCCCGGGCGTGATCAGCGCCGGCAGTAGCACCACGGCGAACAACCAGCGGAACGAGTTCGGTCCGCGAATGACCCCGTGCAGCACGGCTGACAGCCCGGCGCCGATACCACCGCCCGCGACCATCACGGCGAGTCGATGCACGCGGCGCGTCGTGCTCGAAATCTCGACGGTGATCACCTGGACGAGGGTCGACGCCGCCGCGAGCAGGGGCCGCGCGAGCGCGAAGACGGCCACGAAGAACCAGTAGCTCGGGCTCAGTGCGGCAACGGCCGTCACCAGCAGCCCCACTGCGAGCGTGTCGCGAAGGATCCGCCGTCGGCCCCACCGATCGGCGAGGGAGGCGAGCGGTAGTGCGCCGAGTGACGCGAGGCGCAGCGCGGCCAAGCCGACACCGAGCACCGAACCCGACAGTCCGACGGCGCTCTTGAGCGAGTGGCCGGTGGCGACGACGTGACCGAAGTGGCGAGCCACGTCGTTGAGTGACGAGATGGCACCGAACTGGGCGAACCCCGCCACGACGGCCACCACGAACAGCACGACGACGGTCCGGCTCGGGGGGATACTGGCCGGCTGGGCGATGGGCTTAGCCAAGTGCGACGCTCTCGTCGACGACGACCAGCGTCTTGCCGTGGTTGCCGCCCGAGAACAGGAGGTTGAGCGCGTCCGGCGCGTGTTCGAGGCCCGCGACGAGGTGCTCCCTATGCCGGAGCGAGCCGTCGTGGACCATCGAGGCGAGGACGGACTGGGCCTCCGCGGCGCGGTTCAGGTAATCGAGCACGATAAACCCGCGCATCGAACCCCGGCGACTGATCAGTGCCGGAGTGTTCGCCACACCCCCTTGGCGACCCGAGACGTTGTACTGCGAGATCGCACCGCAGAGCACGATTCGCCCGCGCATGGCCAGTGCGGCGAGCGCGGCGTCGAGGACCTCGCCGCCAACGTTGTCGAAGTACAGGTCGACGCCTGCCGGGCAGGCCGTGCGCAACCGCCTCGACAGTCCCGGCTCGCGGTAGTCCAGGCAATCGTCAAAGCCGTAGAGCTCGACGACCTCGGCGCACTTCTCGGGACCACCGGCGATCCCAATCACCCGCGCTGCCCCGCGCGCCCTGGCGAGCTGGCCCACGACCGAACCGGTGGCGCCGGCCGCCCCCGAGACCACCACGGTGTCACCGGTGCGGAACTCCCCGACCTCGAGGAGACCGAAGTAGGCGGTGATACCCGTCACGCCGAGGACGTTCATGGCCGTGGGAAGGTCGACGCCGAGTCCCGCAGGCAGCGCCGAGAACCGGTTGACCTCGTCGGCGATGGCCCAGTCCTGCCAGTTCGTCATGCCATACACGACGTCGCCGATCTGGTACCGGTCGCTGCGGCTCGCGACGACCACGCCCGCGCCACTCGAGCGGATGACGGCTCCAAGCTCGATCGGGGGCAAATAGCCCGGCGCGTCGTCCATCCACGTACGGATCGTCGGGTCGATGGAGAGCATTCCCACCTTGACGAGCGCCTGACCCGGACCACACGTCGGCTCGGGGACCTCGATGAGTTCGACCGTCGACTCGTCGACCATGGTGCTCGGCCGCTCTCGTAGGACCAGTTGTCGATTCATCGTCACTCCTCGGCCTCGCCGGTCACCGAAGCAACCGAGTGCACTCTACCGAGCGTCCCCGGACCCACCTTCGCACACTTCGGGCAGAGTTCGTGTCGAGGAGTTCATGCCCGTCCGCTCAGGGCGAGCAGCGCGAGGGCCGCCGCGATACTGAGCGGCGTGATAACGGCACCCCAGCGACTCGCGCGTACGAGCGACGGTGCCGCCCCGGCGCTACGCGCGCTGCGCCACCACAACAGCCACGCCAGTGAACCCGTCACCGCCAGGTTGGGACCCAGGTTCAAGCCGACGAGCAAGGCAAAGGGGTGCGAGGGAACGCGCGCCGCGAAGATCGAGGCGGCCGGCAGATTGTTGACGAGCACCGAGACCGCCGCCGCGACGACGGCCGTCGCGATCGCGTCCGAGTGGGCGAGTATCTGTGCCGGGCCGGACCAGACGCGCCCGATCGCACCGAGGGCCACCGCGGTCGCGAAAAGTCCGATCAACGAGCCCGGACCGACAATCGCGACGACCTCGCGCATCCTGACGCGCCGGCCGCCCAGATGCCAGCCCACCGCGATCAGCCCGATCAGTGCGACGGGCAGGGCCGCGTCGGCGAGGAAGAACACCGCGCATACGGCCGCCACGACCGCGACCGTTCCCACCCCGATCGAAGGCGCCACCACCGGCGCCCGAACCTCGCGCCGCCCGAGGGCGCCCCGTCCGAGCACCGCCACCGCCGTGGCGGTGACGAGACTGGCGCCGAGCGCCGGCAGCCACATGCGCGCGGCGAAGGCCGCGCCGGTCAGGTGCAGGTGTCCGAGCACGATGAGGTTCGTGAGGTTCGAGCCCGGCAACCAGAGCGATCCGGCGTTGGCGAGGAGCAACACGCCGTAGAGCCAGGGGGCGTCGTCACCTCCTCGTCGGCGCGACGTGTGGATCAGCACGGGCGTCAGAAACGCTACGGCCGTGTCCAAGTTCAGCGTCGCGGTCACCGCGACGATGACAATCGCCGCACCGGCGAACACGACCATGCCTCGCGAGGAGATCCGGGTCAGCAGCTCGCCGAGCCACTCGAAGACGCCATCGTCGTTGGCGACGAGCCCGATCAGGAGCAAGCCGGTGACCAGCACGAATGGCGACCAGACCTGGTCGAGCGCGGCTCGAGCGGCGTGCGCGTTGAGCGCGAAGGTGACGGCGAGGACGCTCACGCCGAGCGCTGCGACGACGACGGGAGTGCGAGTCGGCGGCCACGGGAGTCGTCGTGCGCGCCGCATGGGGTCAGTCTCGCACGGTTGCGCGTCCTAGCGAGGAACGACCGGGATCCTCTTGGCGGCCTCGCTGTTGACGCAGAGCGGGTCCTCACCGAGCACGCTGCCGGTCCGCACGTAGGCCCGCGCGCGCGATCCCCCGCAGAGTCGGTAGTAGTCGCACCGCCCGCACGCGCCCTCGAGGGTGCCAGCGCGAATCGCGGTCAGCAGCGGGTTGGTCTGGTAGATGTCTCGAAGTGGCGTCTCACGAATGTTGCCCAGCGTCACCGGCAAGAAGCCTGAGGCGTGCACTTCCCCGTCGTGTCCGACGAAGATGATCCCCCGCCCATCGCCAGTGGCCAACGAGTGGCTGCGCGTCGTGCGAACGTCGCCGCGCACCTCGCGATCGAGCCGCTGGCGAAGCGTCGCGTACAACGGTCCGAGCGTGAACGTAACGGCGGGGTCGACGTCGCCGGCGGCGGCCCGCTCGGCCTGGACTCGGCGGAAGAACGGGGCTTCCACGGTGCGAACCGTCATCCCGTAGGTGGTCGCGTCAACGAGGAAATGGCACACGTCCTCGGCCTGTCGCGCCGAGATCTCCTGGACGTCCACCCCTCGGCCCACGCCGACGAGGAAGAAGACTTCCCAGATCGAAACCCCGACCGAGCGCAGCAGCGCCAGGACGTCGGCCAA
>JAKAFH010000088.1 GCA_021818025.1 Actinomycetes bacterium
CGCTACTACGAGACCATCGGCCTGCTCGCCGCGCCCCGGCGCGCGCCGTCGGGTTACCGCGACTACGACCCCGACGCCGCGGATCGCCTGGCCTTCATCCGCGCGAGCCAGGCCTCCGGGCTCAGCCTCGGCGAGATCCGCGGGATCGTCGCCTTCCGGGATCGCGGCGAGTCGCCGTGCGCGCACGTGCTCGAGGTGCTGCGTCGGCGCGGGGACGACATCGATCGCCAGATCGAAGAACTGCGCCGGGCGCGCGGGGTCATCGAGACCCTGGTGACGCGGGCGGCGTCACTCGATCCGGCCGACTGTGCGCCCACGGGGGTCTGTCACGTGATCGCCCCGCTGCGTGCGGGTCGGGGCTGACGCGACCCCGCGGGGTGATCGGCGGCCGGTGCCGGCAACGATCCTCGCGCGAGCCTTGCTCGAAGCGACCACCACGCACGATAGGTTCGAGTCGATACCGACCGACCAATCGGTGCGGAAGGACGTGCACGACGGCGATGCGAGCCAACCGAGCCCCGAGGAGACCCCAGCCGACACCGGTCGGCGACGAGCCGACGTGCGCGCCCGAGGCCGGCGCGACCCCCGGTATCCCCAACTGTGACACCGGCCCGGCGGGCCGCCTCGCTTGGACCGTGCGCGAGATCCTTTCCCTCGTGCGTCGGCGCGGCTAGCGGTAACTCCCAGGCGGCGGATTCAGGCTGTCGTCGGCGGGCGCGACGAGGTCGTAGACCTGGTCGGCACGCGTGATGACGTCGCTCTCGTGGCTCACCACGACGATGGCCGCGCCGTGCGCGAGCTGCTCGTCGAGCAGCGAGAGGACCAGCGCGCGATTCGCCGGGTCGAGCTCAACCGTCGGCTCGTCCATGACGATCACCGCAGCGCCCACGGCGAGGGCGCGCGCGATCGCCACTCGTTGGCGCTGGCCGCCGGAGAGCTCGCTGACGAGGCGCCCGGCGCACGACGCCAGGCCGAGGGCGCCGAGCCAGTGGGCGCAGCGCTCGCGGATCTCCCCGCGATCGACGGCGCGCACCTGGAGTGCGAGGGCGACGCTCTCGGTGGCGCTGAGCACCGAGACCAGGGCGAAGTCCTGGGGGACGAGCACTGGCCGGGCGGTGAGCGACAGCTCGGTGACGGCGACGCCCGCCAGGGTGATCGCCCCTCGGTCGGGTCGGCGCAGTCCGGCGAGCGCGTGGGCGAGTGTGGTCTTGCCCGAGCCCGAAGGGCCGGTGAGCACGAGGAGCTTCCCGGCGCCGAGCGTGAAGCTCACGTCCTCGAGCAGCCTGCGCCCGGCGACGTCGAGGCCGACCGAGTCGGCTCGCAACTCAGGTGCGCTCACGGGGCCTCCTCATCGGCGCGGCGCAGTTCGACCGCGTCTTGGTGGCGGATGACGCGCACGAGGCTGTCCGGCGGTAGCAGGTCGAGGACGTCAGGGGGCAGGTGGAGACTCCCGTCGCGGCCCACCACGGCGTACTCGGTGCCGTAGCGCCCCTCGGCGCCGACGCGGCCGTCACGGATGGTCACGGTCCGCTCGAGGCGCGCGGCCACCTCGGCGTCGTGGGTGACCACCACCACGGTCAGCTCGAGCTGCTCGTGGATCGAGATGATCGTGTCGATCACGCGGTCCCGCTCGACGCCCGTGAGCTGGCTGGTCGGCTCGTCGACGAGCAGCAGGCGCGGGCGCACGGCGACGCCGGCGACGAGGGCGACCCGCTGGCGCTCGCCGAACGAGAGCTGGCCGACTCGCCGGTGGGCGAGCCCGGCGACGCCGAAGAGCTCGAGGAGCTCGGTCGGGCCCAGCTCGGGGCGCGCGTTGCGCCGGCGCGCGCCGTGCTGGGCGAACCACACGTTCTCCTGCGCCGTGGCGTACAGGAGGAGGTTCGCCGAGGCACCCTGGACGATCAACGAGATGTGTTGCGAGCGCAGGCGTGCGAGCGCGTCACCGCTGAGTCGACCGAGGTCGTGCTCGTCGATCCGCACCGTGCCGGCCGAGGGCGAGAACTCGCCGGCGAGCAGGGCCAGCACCGTCGACTTGCCGGCCCCGGACGGTCCGAGTAGGGCCACCGACTCGCCGGGCGTGATGTCGAGGTCGACGCCGCGCAGCGCGACGACGTCGCCCTCGAGCGAGGGGTAGAGGTGGACGACGCCAGCGAGGTGCACCTCGGCGCCGCGCACCGTCGGTCGGGGCGCGAGGGTCACGATGTCTCTCCCAGGTCGCCCGCGCGCGCGGCGCGCATCACGAATCGCGTGGTGATCTCCACGCACAGCGCGAGAGCCAACGCGAGGACGCCGATGGCGCACGCGAAGGGCACCACCGGCACCGCGCGCGAGATCGCCAGCCCGCCGGTGCCGGCCGCGAACTGGGGTAGCGAGGCGAGGGCCAGGGTGTCGGCGAGGTAACCCACCACCGAGCCCACCACGAGGGCGACCCCGAGGACCATCGCGCTCTCGAGCGCGAGCGAACGCCGCACCGCCCGGGCCGGCACGCCGGCGATCGACAGCGCGGCGATCTCGCGCCGCCGGCCGCGTCCGTCGGCGACGATGATGAACACGACCGTGGCGATCGCCAGGAGCATCGCGATCGGTGAGACGAGGAGCGCCACGGCGTAGGCGAGCGCCAGTCCGCTCCGGTCGAGGGCACCGAGCCGGCCCGAGGCGCGCGTGATCGAGCTGACCGTGATGCCCTCGGCGCGCAGTCGCGTGAGGATCGACGAGCTGGCCGACGGCGCGAGCCAGACCTGGAACGTCGTGTCGGTCTCGGTCCCGGTGATGGCCCGCTGGGCGAGGGCGAGGTCGACCATCGCCCCCGCGTCGCCGATGAGCGGGAGGGTCGAGACCTCGGCCACGGGCTTGACGTCAAGTGGCGCGCCGTCGAGGCCCTCGAGCGTAAGGACCTTGGAGGGTGGCGTCGGCGGGTAGGCGCGTACCGCGCCGTTGGTGACGATTCCCGGGAGCGCCGCGGGCAGGTCGACCGGGATCAGCAGCAGGCCGCCGTAGGGGAGCTGGCCGCCGGGGATGACGAAGGCGACCTCGCCGGGGAGGGGTCCCTCGACCTTGATAGAAGAGGGCTGGGCCTGCCACGTCGCGGGCTTGCCGACGCCGAAGGCGACGGCGCGCCAGTGCCCACCACGCTCCGAGGCGATCGCCGTCACGGCGAAGCGCACCGGCTTGGCGTAGTTTTCGTTGGGATTGGCCCATTGGGGGCTCAGGTTGATCAGGCGGCAGGTCGCGGGGCACGCACCGCTGAGTGAGAAGGCGTAGCGGTGCCGACCGGCGACGATCGGGCCGACCACGATCGTCTGGCTTTCCTGATACTTCTCGTCAAAGAAGTTCACCTCGAGCGCTATCGGCGGCGTCCCGTGCTCGACGTCGAGCGCGAGACGGAGCCGGTTGCCGGTGAAGCGCACGCCCGGCGCCACGCGCGGCGCGAGCCGGCGAGCCAGCACGTCGAGGGGCTCGCGCGAGAGCGAGGAGGGCCAGTAGGCAACCGACGCCAGGCGCGAGCTGTCCACGGCGAGCAGTTCACCGGTCGGCGAGGAGTAGTAGGCGGCGGCCATCGCCTCGTGGCCGGAGGGATCGGCCCGGCGCACCGCCGCCTCGACGTCGACGCCGTGGGGCACGTCAAGGGTCGCGACGCGCGCCGCGCCCACGCTGAAGTAGGCGACCTCTCGGCGGTTCGACGAGGCGAGGAAGAAGCTGCCCACGGAAAAGAGCAGCACCGCCGTCGCCACGGTGAGCGGCAGGAGCTGGCGCAGGACGCTCGGACGGCGACCGACGTGTCGCAGGGCGAGGAACCACGCCACCCGGTTCGACTCGCCGGTGCGGGCGATGAAGGCCGCGATGGCGAGCGAGGCCAGCCGCAGGCCGACGACCCCCGCGCCGAGTGCCAGCAGGCCCGGGCCGAGCGAGGCCACGGGGTCCGACGCGGTGCCGTCGAGCGAGCCCTTCGTGAGCAGCGAGACCAGCCCGATAAGCGCGAGGGCCACGGCGACCGCGTCGACAGCGGCGCCCGCGGCGCGACCCTGGCGAGCCGCGCTCGGCCGCGAACGCCAGAGCTCGAATGAGGCCATCGCCATCGCGAGGATCCCGGCCAGGGTGGCGGCGATGGCCCCGGCGAGCGCGGCGCCCGACAGGGTCACCGGGGTCCCCGGAGCAAACAACGTGTGGTTCAAGATGACCAGTGCCCCCCACGCGGCGACCAGCCCGACCGGCAGGGCGGCGGCGATCAGCGCGGCGGGCTCGCCGACCGCGAGGGCGAACGACGCGGAGCGGGGAAAGCCGTGGCGTCGCGCGAACTGGGCCTCCTGGCGCCGGTCGAGGACGGTCGAGCGGCCCACGGCGTAGAGGATCAGCAGCGAGAGCAGGATCAGCTGCAGGGCGATGGCCCCGACGACCGCGCTCATCAGGCCGTCGTCGTGGCGGGCGGCGAGGACGATCGCGCCCAGGCCGGAAGTGACGGTGAGACCGTCCTGAGACGCGAGACGCGAGGTGATCGTGGCGAGGGTCGACTGCAGCGCCGCGCCGCCGGCGAGGCTCGCTCCTTGACGCCACGCGATGTCGGCGCTCAACTGGGGGCTCGTGATCCGGCTCGTCTCGAGGGCCGTGGAAAAGGTCGTGACCAGTGGATCGAGGGCCACGACGGGCGGCGCCGCGCTTCCGTAGGTGAAGTAGTCGTTGCCCTTCCAGTAGTCGTCGTTCTCAGTTGCGGGCTGGCGGTAGAGCGCGCTGATCGTCACCGGGAGCCGGGTCGAGGCGTGCGGCTCGGTGAGCTGCACCCGCGACCCGATACCAAGATGCGCGGTCGCGGCACTGCGCTCGCTGATCGCCACCTGGCCCGGTTGGACGGGCCAGGTGCCATCGACCAGGGCCAGGTGCCTCGTCAGGTCGCTGCGCGCCAGGACGTCGGCCTCATACTGCTGGCCGTCGACGAGGAAGCGGGTGCCGGCGTCGACGGTGAGCAGCGCGCGGCCGAGCCGTCCGGCGCCGAGCTCGTCGGCGGTGGCGGCCGCCGAGGTGAGACGCACCATCTGGGCACCGGATCCGCTGGTGAGGATGCTGAGGTCCGCCTCGCCGAGCGGCGCCGACCTCATCGTGCTGGTCAGGACCGAGGTGTCAGCGCTGTCGAGGAACATCGGCCCGATGGCCGCTGCGGCCACCGCGAGCACGGCGACGAGAAAGAGCATGGCCGAGGCGGCTCGACGCGACCGGATGGCGCTGAGCAGGATCCGAGCGCGGATCACCCGATCAGGAGAGTCCTCGGCCATGTGGCCCACATCCTAGGTGTGACCGTCCCGGTGGCGGATTCAGGCTCTCGTCGCGGCACCTCTCGGCCACGCACGGAGAGTGAGCCGAGGGAGGTGTCGTGAAGAAGTGGCGCAATCAGATGGTCCGCGGTCGTCGCGTCGGCCGACACGGGGCAACGCCGTGCACGCCCCAAGCGATCCGGCGCGGCTACCCTCGGGAAATGTCCCGCTCGAACGCGCGCTTTTCGTCGGACTTCTACTGGGGCACGGCGACCGCCGCTTACCAGATCGAGGGCGGCGGCACGAACACGGACTGGTGGCGCTTCGAGCACCGCGAGGGCTCGAGCGCCGTCGAGCCGTCCGGGGACGCCTGTGACTCCTGGCACCGCTACGAAGAGGACGTCGAGCTCGTTCGTTCGCTCGGGCTGAACGCCTACCGCTTCTCGCTCGAGTGGGCGCGCATCGAGCCGCGCCCCGGCGAGATCGACCGCGGGGCCATCGAGCACTACCGAGGGCTGATCGAGGCCTGCCGGGCGCGGGGCATCGCGCCGGTGGTGACCCTGCACCACTTCACGCTCCCGCTCTGGGTGGCCGACGCCGGCGGCTTCGAGTGCCCCGACATCGCGACGTGGATGGGCGCCTACGCCGCCACGGTCGGGCGCGAGTTCGGTTCGTCGATCGCGATGGCCTGCACCATCAACGAGCCCAACGTCGTGGCGGCGATGGGCTACCTGGCGTCGTTCTTCCCACCCGGGGTCTCGGACTGGGACCGCTACGTCGCGGTCAACGAGAACCTCCGCGCCTGTCACCGCGCGATGCGCGACGCGCTGTCTGACGCCCCGGGCGACTTTCCCATCGGGCTCACGCTCTCGATGGCCGAGTACGAACCGGTCGAGGGCGCCGAGGCGGAGCTCGCCACCTACCTCGACGAGATGGAGGACCGCTACCTCGATGCGACCGCTGAGGACGACTTCCTCGGCGTGCAGTGCTACACCAAGCACCGCTTCGGTCCCGAGGGACTGATCTGGGGCGGCGACGGCGAGCTCACGGCCATGGGCTACCCCTTCTGGCCCCAGAGCGTCGCCTACACGCTGGCTCGCGCGGCCGCGCGCACGCCGGTCCCGCTCGTCGTGACCGAGAACGGCATCGGGACCGACGACGACGACCAGCGGATCCGCTACCTCGACCAGGCGCTCGCCCACCTCGACGCGGCGCGGCGCGACGGGATCGACGTGCGTGGCTACTTCCAGTGGTCGCTGCTCGACAACTTCGAGTGGACACTCGGCTACGGGCCGAAGTTCGGCCTGGTGTCGGTTGACCGGACGAGCTTTACGCGCACGCCCAAGCCCTCGGCGGCGTGGTTCGCGCGCGCGGTGGCCGCCCGACGTTAGGAGGCCCTAGCGCTGCACGTAGCGCACGCGCGAGACCGCCCCGTTGGCAAAGGTGATCGTAAAGACGTAGATCCCCGGGCGGCTCTTCGGCGCGACGGTGACGCGCACGCTCAATGCGGTGCCGGTGTCGTGGGTCACGACTGCGGTGGTGCCCGCGTGGCTGCGCACGCTCGGGCGACCGACGAGGCTGAGCCCGAGGATCTGCAGGCTGACGGTCTTGCCAGTCACGGCGTGGCCGACGACCTGGGTCGCCATCGTCGGCGGCGGGGTGACGGTCATGGTGAAGGCGAAGGTCCCCGAGTCGCCCTCGTTGTCAGCGACCGTGCCCGAGGCGCTGTAGGTGCCGGGCTTGAGGGTGCCGTTGGCGGTCAAGAACCCACCCG
>JAKAFH010000017.1 GCA_021818025.1 Actinomycetes bacterium
TCTCGCGCAGCCCCGCGCGGTCGGCCTTGTTGATGACGAAGATGTCGGCGACCTCGAGGAGCCCGGCCTTGTTCGCCTGCATCGAGTCGCCCCAGCCGGGGTTGGTCACCACGATGGTGGTGTCGGCCGCCGAGGCGATGTCGACCTCCATCTGGCCGACGCCGACGGTCTCGACGAAGACCACCGAGAACCCGGCGGCGCCGAGGACCCGAATCGCGTCGGGCACCGCGAGCGAGAGCCCACCCAGGTGTCCACGCGTGGCCATCGAGCGGATGAAGACGTGCTCGTTGGTCGCGTGGTCCTGCATGCGGATGCGGTCCCCCAGGATGGCGCCCCCGGTGAAGGGCGAGCTCGGGTCCACGCAGAGCACCCCGACCTGGTCGAACGGCTGGGTCCCGTCAAAGGACCCAGCCGCGAGCGCAGTCTTGATCAGCTGGTCGGTGAGCGTGGACTTGCCCGCGCCCGGCGGGCCCGTGAGCCCGACGACGTAAGGCGCGGGCGTCGCGTAGGCGCGCGAGACCGTCGCGCGCTGCTTCGCGCCGCCGGACTCCACGAAGGTGATGAGCCGGGCGAGGGCTGGGCGCGACCCGGTGGCCGCCGCGGCGATCAGCTCGTCGGGGTCGCGCGAGATCACCGGAGTCGTTCGATCCGTGCGCCGAGACCGGTGAGTCGCCCGACGAAGTCGTCGTAGCCACGCTCGATGTGCTCGAGCCCCTCGACGGTCGTGGCGCCGTCGGCGACCAGGCCCGCGAGCACGAGTGCCGCGGCCGCGCGGATGTCGGCGCCGCGCACCGTCGTGCCGACCAGGTGGTCGACGCCGCGGATCATCGCGTGGTGGCCATCGGTGGTGATGTTCGAGCCCAGCCGCACCAGCTCGTCGACGTAGCGAAAGCGCCCCGCGAAGAGGTTCTCGGTCACGACCGAGACCCCGTCGGCCACGGCGAGCATGGTCGTGATGAGCGGCTTGTAGTCGGTCGCGACCCCGGGGTAGGGCAAGGTCGAGACGTCACAGCCGCGCAGCCGGCTCGGTCCGCGCACGACGACGCCCGGCCCGGTCACGTCCACGATCCCGCCCATCGCCTCGATCTTGTGCAGCAGCATCTCCATGTGGTCGGCGCGCGCGTCGATGACCCGCACCGCGCCGCCGGTGATCAGACCGGCCGCGAGGTAGGTCGCCGCGACGACGCGGTCGGGGATGACCTCGTGGTCGGCCGCGTGCAGCGTCTCGACGCCGTCGATGGTGAGCCGCGACGTGCCCAATCCCTCGATGCGCGCGCCCATGGCGATGAGCTGGCGACCGAGATCCTCGACCTCGGGCTCGCGCGCGGCGTTGTCGATGACCGACCGGCCCTCAGCCAGTACGCAGGCCATCAGCAGGTTGTCGGTCGCCGTGTGGCTCGGGTACTCGAGCGTGATGCGCGTCGCGCGCAGCCGCGCGCGGGTCGTCGTGGCGTGGATCGAGGTGCGGTCGTTGTGAAAGTCGGCGCCCATCGCCGAGAGGCCGTCGGTGTGGAAGTTGATCGGGCGCTGGCCGAAGTCGTCGCCCCCGGGCAGGGCCATGTGCGCCTCGCCGCAGCGCGCGAGCAGCGGGCCGAGCACGACGATCGAGGCGCGCATCGCCTCAAAGAGGTGCGCGGGCGCGATGGGGTGCAGGTCGCGCGCGTCGGGAACCGTGATGGTGAGGCGGTGCTCGCCCGTCTCGACCACGCAGCCCACCGCCCGCAGCAGCTCGGTCATGACCGCGACGTCGCTGATCGCGGGCACGTTGCTCAGGTGGTGCACGCCGCTCGCGAGCAGGCAGGCGGCCATCTGCTTCAAAACGGCGTTCTTCGCGCCGAAGGCTTGGACATCGCCCGACAACGGACCCGCGGGCTTGACCAACAACGAACTCACCCATCCAGTATTGCCGCTTCGACGAGGTGGCTCAGCCGGACCCCCTCTCCCGACGCGCACTACGCTTCCTAGCGTGCAACCACCCTCGGTACCAGACCGCAATATCGCCCTGGAAATGATCCGCGTCACCGAGGCGGCGGCCATCGCCGCCGCCCGCTGGGCCGGTCGGGGCGACAAGATGGCCGCCGACGGCGCAGCCGTGGACGCCATGCGCTTCGTGCTCGGCGCGGTCGCCATGGACGGCATCGTGGTCATCGGTGAGGGTGAGAAGGACGAGGCCCCGATGCTCTACAACGGCGAGCACATCGGCAATGGGGAGCCCCCGATGGTCGACGTCGCCGTCGACCCCATCGACGGCACGACGATGACCGCCATGGGCCGCAAGGGCGCCGTCTCGGTCATCGCGCTCTCCGAGCGCGGCACCATGTTCAATCCTGGCCCCTGTGTCTACATGCGCAAGATCGCCGTCGGTCCGCGCGGGCGCGGCGCCGTCGACATCAACGCCACGCCCACCGAGAACCTGCGCGAGCTCGCGAAGCGGCTCGGCAAGCCGGTTCAGGAGCTCGGCGTCGTCGTGCTCGATCGGCCCCGCCACCACGACCTCATCGGTGAGGTGCGCGAGGCGGGGGCGCGAGTCCTGTTGATCTCCGATGGTGACGTCACCGGCGCGATCGCGACCGGCTGGCCGAACTCGGGCGCCGACCTGCTGCTCGGCATTGGCGGGACGCCCGAGGGCGTCATCGCCGCCGCGGCGCTGAAGGGGCTGGGCGGCGAGATCCAGGGCGTGCTGCACCCGCGCGACGAGGTCGAGCGCGAGACCGCCATCGCGATGGGTTACGACCTGGACCGGGTGCTCACCACCGACGACCTGGTGACCGGGGACAACTGCTACTTCTCGGCGACCGCGGTCACCGACGGCGACTTCTTGAAGGGCGTGCGCTTCACCGAGTTCGGAGCGACCACCCAGTCGCTCGTCGTGCGCTCCCAGTCGGGTACCGTTCGCACCATCGAGACCTTCCACCGGCACAACAAGCTCCAGGAGTTCACGACCCCCGCCTTCTGATTCGTGAAGGAGTGCACGAGTCATCTCGTTGCGACTCGTATCGACTCGCGTTAGGGTCCGGCTACGAGGACTACTCGTGCGAGTTGAGGAGGCCGGAGTGAATGTAGCCAACTTGTTGGCGACCAAGGGGCGCGACGTCGCCACCATTAATCAGGAGCGTTCGGTGCACGACGCGATCGCGATGCTCAAAGAGCGCGGGATCGGTGCCCTCGTCGTGACCGGCGGCACGGGACCGCTCACCGGGATGCTGAGCGAGCGCGACGTGGTGCGCGCCTTCGCCCGCGAGGGCGCCGACGCCCTCGACCTGCGCGTGGCGGCGCTCATGACCACCGCCGTGATCACGTGCCACGAGTCGACGTCGCTCAACGAGCTCATGACCACCATGACCGACAAGCGCATCCGTCACGTCCCGGTCGTCGAGAACGGTCAGCTCGTCGGGCTCGTCTCGATCGGCGACGTGGTGAAGGCTCGCGTCGGCGAGCTCGAGGGCGAGCGGCGCGACCTGCTGGAGTACGTGAACGCTCGCTAGCTAGAACGATAGGGTGAGGTCGGAGGTCACCCGTGGCGCGACTCGAGACGACGTCGATAGTTGTCCAGTTGCTCGGCGTGCACGTCACGGTGATCACGGGTGGCGGGGCCGTCGCGACCGCCGGCTCGGTGCTGGTCGCGGTCATCGTCGTCGTGCTCGCGTGGGCGTTCGGACACCTCGTGGGAACGCCCGCCTGGGCCTTTGCCGACGTCGGGCGAGCCAAGTGGCACTGGGTGCTCGCCATGACGCTGCTGTTCCTCGCGACCGACACGACGATCGTGATCGTCGCCCTCTACTACCTCGTCCGCGTCCGCCCGCGACTCAACGACGCGATGCGCCGAACCGACACCGTCGCTGGGCCGGTCAGTGACTCGCTAGTGCGCAGCCGCGCGTAGGCGCAGCTCGGCCCGCTCGAGCGCGGACTGCGCGAGGTAGAAGTTGGGGTGGTTCTCGGCGTCGCCCTTGGTCATCGCCGCGAGCTCGGCCTCGAGGCGCTCCTTGGCGGCCTGGGCTCGTGCCACGTCGATCTCGGACGTGCGTTCGGCCACACCCGCGAGCACCGTCGCGCGCGTCTCGCCCTCGTTGTCGCCGGGCCCGACCTGGAAGTAGCCGCCGTGCACCGCGAAGCCGAGTTCGCCCTCGTTGGTCTGGACCCGCACCACGCCCGCCACGATGTCGCCGACGGTCTCGGTGTGCTGGGGCAGGATCGTGAAGTCGCCGTCGGAGGAACGCGCGACGAGCGCGTTCGCCTCGCCGCGCCACAGCGCCGTCTCGGGCGTGACGATCTCAACCGTCAACGTGGCCACGACTACTCGTTCGCCAGCTCAGCGGCCTTGCGCTCGACGTCAGACGCACCGCCGACGTTCAAGAAGGCCTGCTCGGGGTACTGGTCCAGGTCGCCGTTGACCAGGTGTTCGAAGGACTCGATCGTCTCGGCGACGGGCACGTTGATGCCGTCGATGCCGGTGAAGACCTTGGATACGAACATCGGCTGGGACAGGAACCGCTGGATCTTGCGCGCGCGCGAGACCGTGACGCGGTCCTCCTCGGAGAGCTCGTCCAGACCCAGGATCGCGATGATGTCCTGGAGCTCCTTGTTGCGTTGGAGGATCTGCTGGACGCGACGGGCCACCTGGTAGTGACGGTCCCCCACCACTTCGGGCGCGAGGATGTTCGAGGTCGAGGTGAGCGGGTCCACCGCGGGGTAGATGCCCAGGGCGGCGATCTGGCGGCTCAGCTCGGTCGTCGCGTCGAGGTGGGTGAAGGTCGTGAACGGCGCCGGGTCGGTGTAGTCGTCCGCGGGCACGTACACGGCCTGCAGCGAGGTGATCGACCGGCCGCGCGTCGAGGTGATGCGCTCCTGGAGCTCACCCATCTCGTCGGCGAGCGTCGGCTGGTAGCCCACCGCGCTCGGCATGCGCCCGAGCAGGGTCGAGACCTCCGAACCGGCCTGGACGAAGCGGAAGATGTTGTCGACGAACAGCAGCACGTCCTGGTTCTTCACGTCGCGGAAGTACTCGGCCATGGTCAGGGCGGCCAGCGCGACGCGCAGGCGGACCCCCGGCGGCTCGTCCATCTGGCCATAGACCAGCGCGGTCTTCTCGATGACGCCCGACTCGCGCATCTCGAGCAGGAGGTCGGTGCCCTCGCGGGTGCGCTCGCCGACCCCGGCGAAGACCGACACGCCGTCGTGCTGCTCGGCCACGCGGCGGATCATCTCCATGATCAACACGGTCTTGCCGACGCCCGCGCCGCCGAAGAGGCCGATCTTGCCACCCTGGACGTAGGGGGCGAGCAGGTCGATGACCTTGATGCCCGTCTCGAACATCGTGGCGTGGGGCTCGAGCTGGTCGAAGGACGGCGGGTTGCGGTGGATCTCCCAGTGGTCCTCGATCGCGCCGATGTCGTCGGTGTCGAGCGACTTGCCGATCACGTTAAAGACGTGGCCGAGCACGGCCTCGCCCACCGGCACGGTGATCCCGCGTCCGGTCTGGCGCACGACCGCGCCGCGCACGAGGCCGTCGGTGGGCTTCATGCAGACGCAGCGCACGCGACCCTCACCGATCTGCTGGGCGACTTCGCCGACGACGGTGATGGTCGCGCCGTCGAGCACGATGTCCATCTCGACCGCGTGGTTGATCTCGGGCAGGGCGTGGGGTGGGAATTCGACGTCCACCACCGGGCCGGCGATCGCGACGACGCGACCCGTCTCCAGCTTGGTCTGTTCAGGGGCCATGGTCATTGGTCTCTCACTTTCCCGAGCGGAGCGCTTCGGCGCCGCCCACGATTTCCATGATTTCTGTGGTGATCGAGTCCTGGCGGGCTCGGTTCATGATGCGAGTCAGGTTCTGGCCCAACTCGTCAGCGTTCTCGGTCGCGGCGGCCATCGCGCGCTGCTGGGACGTGTGGAACGACGCGGCGCCCTCGAGCAGCGCGCTGAAGATCTCGCTCTCCAGGGCGCGCGGCGCGAGGTAGGTCAGCAGCTGCTCGACCTCGGGCTCGAACTCGGTGTAGCCCTTCAGCTTGGTCTGGACCTCGACCGGCGCCTCGGGCACGCTGAGCGGCAGGAGCTGCTCGGTCTCGACGCTCTGGGTGCCGGCCGAGAGGAAGCGGGTCGACACGAGGAAGACCTGCTGGACCTCGGCGTCGATGTAGGGCGCGGCGACGGTGCTCGCCACGACGCGCGCGTCGGCGAAGTTCGGGCGGTCGGCGAAGCCGATGAAGCTCTGCTCGACGTCAAAGCCGCGGAACCGGAAGTACGGGGCCGCCTTCTTGCCCACCGCGACGATGCGCACGGTGGTGCCCTGGGCGCGCAGCGTGTTCACGAGGCGCTCGCCGGCGCGCAGCACCGACGAGTTGTAGGCGCCCGAGAGGCCCCGGTCCCCGGCGATCACGAGCACGAGCGCCGCGTTGACGGTCTCGGGCTGGGCGAGCAGGCGCTCTGCCGCGGCCGGGTCGCCCTTGGCGGCCTCGAGGATGATCCGGCGCATGCCGTCGCGGAAGGGACGGTTGGCGGTGATGCGGGCCTGGCTGCGCGTGATCTGGGACGCCGCGATCAGCTCCATCGCCTTGGTGATCTTGCGCGTGGCGTTGACCGTCTTGATACGACGGCGAAGGTTGCGCTCCTGTCCACCGGCCATGTCTCCTCCTTCCTCGCTCGGGTCCTAGTTGCTGACGGCGAAGTTGTCGACGAAGCTGCGCATCGCCGCGTCGACTGCGTCGGTGTCGGGCAGGGCGCCCGTGGTGCGGATCTGCTCGAGCAGCTCGGGGTGCTTCGCGCGGAACGTCGCGAGCAGCTCGGTCTCGAAGCGCCGCACGTCGGTGACCGGCACGGTGTCCAGCCAACCACGGGTACCCGCGTAGATCACGATGACCTGCTCCTCGACGGGCACCGGCGCGTTCAGACCCTGCTTGAGTAGCTCGGTCAGGCGGTAGCCGCGGTCGAGCTGGGCCTGGGACGACTTGTCGAGCTCCGAGCCGAAGGTCGCGAAGGACTCGAGGTCGCGGAACTGCGCGAGGTCGATCTTCAGCGTGCCCGCCACCGACTTCATGGCCTTGATCTGGGCGGCGCCACCGACGCGCGACACCGAGTTACCGACGTTGATCGCCGGGCGCACGCCCGAGTAGAACAGGTCGGACTCGAGGAAGACCTGGCCGTCGGTGATCGAGATCACGTTGGTCGGGATGTAGGCCGAGATGTCGCCGGCCTTGGTCTCGATGATCGGCAGGGCCGTCATCGAACCGCCGCCGAGCTCGTCGGAGAGCTTCGCCGCGCGCTCGAGCAGGCGGCTGTGCAGGTAGAAGACGTCACCGGGGTACGCCTCGCGGCCCGGTGGGCGGCGCAGCAGCAGCGAGATCTGGCGGTAGGCCTCGGCCTGCTTGGACAGGTCGTCGTAGACCACGAGCGCGTGCTCGCCGCCGTCCATCCACTGCTGGCCGATCGCGCAGCCCGCGTAGGGCGCGAGGAACTTGAACGGCGCGGGGTCGCCGGCCGAGGCGACGACGACCACGGTGTACTCCATGGCGCCGTGGTCCTCGAGGGTCTTGACGGTCTGGGCGACCGACGAGTTCTTCTGACCGATGGCCACGTAGATGCACTTCACGCCCTGGCCCTTCTGGTTCAGGATCGTGTCGATGGCGACCGTGGTCTTGCCCGTCTTGCGGTCGCCGATGATCAGCTCGCGCTGGCCGCGGCCGATTGGGGTCATCGCGTCGATGGCCTTGATGCCCGTCTGGAGCGGCTCGCCCACCGGCTGGCGGCCGATGATGCCGGGCGCCTGGACCTCCATGCGGCGCGACTGGGGGTTCACCAGCGGCCCGCGGCCGTCGATGGGCTCGCCGAGCGCGTTCACCACGCGTCCGAGCATCGCGTCACCGACCGGCATCGACAGGATCCGGCCCGTCGAGCGGACGATCTGGTCCTCCTCGATCTTGTCGACCGAGCCAAGCACGACCGCACCGATGGTCTCCTCGTCGAGGTTCATCGCCAGGCCGACGGTGCCGTCCTCGAACTCGAGCAGCTCGTTCACCTTGGCCGAGGGCAGCCCCGACACGCGCGCGATGCCGTCGCCGACTTCGACGACGCGCCCGACCTGCTCGGCGCCGACCGCCGGATTGAAGTCGGCGACGTGCTTGCGCAGCGCCTCGGTAATCTCGGTGGCACTAATGGTGAGCTCAGTCATCACAGTTTCCTTTTCTTAATCGTTTTGCTTCAAAGCTGATTCGTACAAGTGGCCACTCGCGACGGCGTCGCGCAGTGTGGCGAGGCGGCCGCGGGTCGTGGCGTCCAGGCGCAAGTCGCCGACCTCCACGAGGACCCCACCGAGCAGGTCGGGCTCCTCGGCGATCTGCAGCTCGACCGAGCTGCCCGTGAGCGAGCTGAGCGAGCGCGCGAGGTCGGCCTGGTCGCGCTCGTCGAGCGCGCGGGCGCTGTGCACGCGCGCGACGCGCCAGTTGCGCGCCTCGGCGACGTGGTCCACGAGGTAGTCGAGCGTGCCCACCACGTCGCGCGGACGCCCGCCGGTGACGACGTAGCGCGCGAGGGCGAGCGAGGCGGCGCTGACCCGGCCACTAAGCAGCTGGTCGGTCACCGCGACGCGCGCCTCGAGGGAGGCGTCGCGGTCCACGAGCAGGCGGCGCAGCTCCTGGCTCTCCTCGATGGTGCGCGCCCAGGTGAAGAGTTCGCGCTCGATCGCGGCGAAGTCGTCGGTCGCCAGGTCCTCGAGGAGGGCATCGGCGAAGCCGGCGACGCGCTTGCGCGCGCCGAGCAGCCCGAGGTTGCTCTGCTCGATGAACCCGTGGGCGGCGAGGTGGTGCGCGCTCTGGCTCAACTCACCGATCGCGCGCGGCACCTCTTGGGCGGGCGCCGTGGTCGCGGCGAAGACCGCGAGACGCAGGGTCGTGGTCGCCACCTTGCCCGCCAGCAGCTCGCGCACGATGGCCCCGCGCACCGGCCCGGCGATCGAGGTGTCCGCGAGCACGCCGCGCAGGTCGGCGCGGGTCAGGACGGTCTCCTCGAGCGCGACCAGGTCGCTGGCGACCGTCGTGAGGTCAGCCGCATCCAACGTTCCCAGGAGGGCGGCGGCGTAACCTTCGAGCTTGGGCAGCATGGTCAGCGACTCGTTCCGCGCTGCGCCTCGGCCGTGAGGGCGGCGACCGCCTCGCGGATGAGGTCCTGGTGGGTCTGCTGGTCGACCTCGCGTCCGACGATCTTGTTCACCAAGTCAAAGACGATCTCGCCGATGCGCGCCGAGGCCTCCTCGATGGCGCGCTGGCGCGCCGTGGCGACCTCGTCGCTGGCCGAGCCGACGATCCGGTCGTACTCGGCCTGACCCCGTCCGCCGGCCTCACTCTTGACCTGATCGGCGAGGGCCTGAGCGGCGGCGACAATCTCGCGTGCCTGGTCCCGCGCCTGGGCGAGCACCTTGGCGCGCTCGTCGCCCGCGGCGGCGGCCTCGGCTCGCGCCTGGTCGGCGGCCTCCAGCGACGCACGGATCTTCTCCTGACGTCCCTCCATCGCCTTGTTGAGCGGCGGCAGCACGTACTTGGCCATGATGATCACGATCACGGCGAACACCAACAGCTCGACGAAGAACGTGCCGTTGGGGAGAAGGAAGATTGAAGAGCCAATCATCTCGAGAGTCCTACTTTGACTTGTGGGTGAACACGTCGATCAGCCCACCACCGTGGGCTGATCGACGTCGGAACTACTGCGCTTTGAAGACGTAGACGAAGACCACCATGAACAGCAGGTTGATGAAGTACATCGCCTCCACCAGACCGACCGTCAAGAAGAAGTACTGACGGGCCTTGTTCTCGATCTCGGGCTGACGCGCGATGGCCGCGATCGTCTGGCTACCGGCGAGACCGTCACCGATCGCCGCGCCGATGGCACCACCGCCGAGGGCGAGACCGCCACCGACGAGCGCACCGGCGATGCGTACCGCAGACGCAACCGAGTCTGTATTTGCCATTTTAATCTTTCCTCCTGGGTTGGTTTTAGTGTGAGGCCTCTACTGCGACGGGGTGCTCTTCCTCGTGGCTCGTGGCCATGCCGAAGTAGAGGATCGTCAAGAGCATGAAAATGAACGCCTGGATCGCACCGAGCAGTCCGGTGTCGAAGAGCTTCCAGCCGATCTCGAAGGGCGGGCTGACGTAGATCGGCAGCAGCGTGGTGAGCACCACGACGAAGAGGCCGCCGGAGAACAGGTTGCCAAAGAGACGGAAGGTGAGGGTGATCGGCTTAGTGATCTCCTCGACGATGTTGATCGGTGTCAGGGCGAGGTAGGGCTGGCCGTAGTGCTTGAAGTAACCCTTGAAGCCGCGGGCGCGGAACGACTCGATGTGCACCCAGACGATCACCAGCAGCGCCATGGCGAGCGGCAGGTTCACGTCGCCGGTCGGGGCGGGAAAGATCGGACCCGAGACGCCGGGGTGCATCGCCGACGGGATGAAGTCGAGCCAGTTCGAGATGAGGATGAAGAGAAAGATCGTGACCGCGAGGGGCACGTAGCGACGTCCCTTGGGCCCGATCGCCGACAGCGCCAGGTCGGTGACCTGCTCGACGAGAATCTCCCAGAAGAGCTGGAGCTTGCTCGGCACGCCGGCCGACACCCGCGCGCGCATGCGCAGTGCTAGAAAGAGGAAGATCGCCGCCGCGAGCAACGTCGACATCACGATGTCGCCGTCGATGGTCAGCCCGAACACTTTGAAGGTCGGGTGGACGCCAACCGTGATCGTCTTGGCGGCGTACAGCATCTTCACTCTGGTCCTCCTTGGCTCGCCACCACGCGCATCACGTTGACCACGAACACGATCTGATAAATCACGAGCCCTGACACAATACCGATTCCTAAGGGGGCGCTCAGCCAGAGCACGCCGAGCACCAGCACGGTCACGACCGCGAGGCGTCCGGTGGTCTTGCCACCGAGCTGGCGGCGCACGGCCTTGGAGCTCTGCTCGCCGCGCAGCTCGACGCGCGCGGCCTGGCGGTCGAGGAAGCGCAGGTTCGCCACCGCGAGCCCCACGCCGACCGCCACGCCGAGTGCGGCCAGTGGCTGGGAGAGGAAGAGGGCGACCACGAAGCCCACGAGTCCCGCCGCGAGCGCGGAGACGGTCGTCCGCCTCAAGAGGCGCGGCAACGTATTCGTAGGTAGGTTCTCAAGCACGGGCATTAGGTTTCAGAGGAAACGCCGGACTTGCTTCACTACGCTCACCACGGCGGCGACCGTCCCCAACACTATCCCGAAAACGAGACCCCACGGAGCGGTCCCGAGCGCCCGGTCGATCCAGATCCCGAGCACGACGCCGACGGCCTCGGTGATCGCGATCGTGGTGCCGAGCGCGGCGAACGCGCCGAGCCCGATCCAGGTCCCGTCGCCGACGTCTTCGTGCTGGTCGGAGGATTCGTAGGGTTCCTCGGGACCGGCCGGGTGGGGGTCGTCGCTCATTGGTGCACCGGCTCGTCGGCTGGCTCGGCCTCGAGCGCGCCGCGGTTCGTCCAGCGATTGAGCAGCGGGCTGAACCACGTGAGCAGGCCCACGAGCAGCAGGGCCACCCCGAAGGGGATGAAGACGTTGACCCGCGGCTCGAACAGCGGGAAGAGCACGAAACCACACAGCAGCGCCGTCCAGAGCCACAGGATGAACACCGTGCGCCGATGACCGTGGCCGAGACGCATGAGCCGGTGGTGGATGTGGTTCTTGTCCGGGGTGTGGAACCCCTGCCCGGTGGCCGTGCGGCGCACGAAGGCCCACACCGCGTCGATGAGCGGGACCCCGAGGATGAACACCGGAATGAGCAACGGCGCGAAGAAGAAGAACGTGACCCCGCTCGCGGGCGGGGTGCGCCCCCCGATCACCATCGTCGAGGCCGACATCAAGAGCCCGAGCATGAGCGCCCCGGCGTCACCCATGAAGAGCTTGGCCGGGTGGAAGTTGTCGCGCAGGAAGCCCACGCACACCCCGAAGGTCAGCGCCGCGATCAAGGGCCCGACGTTCGTGACCGGCAGCAGCCCGAGGTCCTCGAGGCGCAGCCCGTAGACGCACAGCGTCGCCGACGCGATCGCGACGATGCCGGCCGCCAGGCCGTCGAGCCCGTCGATGAGGTTGATGGCGTTGGAGATCGCAAAGACCCACACCGCGGTGATGACGGGCAGGATCGACGGGCCGAGCACGACGAAGCCGGCGAAGGGCAGCTTCAGCTGGTACATCGTCGCACCGCTGAAATACAGCACCGAGGCGGCGAGGAACTGCCCGGCGACCTTGGCGGGCGGGCTCATCTCGCGAAAGTCGTCCACCACGCCCACCACGAAGATCACCCCGGTCGCGATGACGACCCCGAGCATCTCGTGAGACGACGAGATCACCATGCGCAGCTCGGGGATGAACACCGCCGAGACGAGCGCCACGCACAGCCCGACGAGCATCGCCGCGCCGCCGCCGTAGGGCGTGACGGTCTGGTGGACCTTGCGCGCGTCGGGCTGGGCCGTGTAGCCCACGCGCAGCGAGATCAGGCGCGCCGGGCGGTTGAGCAGCATGGTGACGAGGGCCCCGACGAACGCGACGACGGCGTAGGCGAGGATGTTGCGCACGGCTACCTCACGAAGGTGGCGTACGGGTTGAACGAGGCGCAGAGTTCGGCCACGTCGGCGCGCACAGCGCTCACCGTCGCCTCGTCGGCGCGCCCGCGCAGGGCTCGCGCCATGAGGTCGGCGACCTGGGTGAACTCACGCTCGCGCATGCCGGCCGTCGTCTGGGCGGCCGTGCCCACGCGCAGCCCGGACGTGATGAAGGGGCTGCGCGGGTCGTCGGGGATCGTGTTGCGATTCGTCGTGATCCCCGCGCGGTCGAGGACTTCCTGAGCCTCCTTGCCCGTGAGCTCGGCGTCGAAGTCGCGCAGGTCGAGCAGCACCATGTGGTTCTCCGTCCCGCCCGAGACCAGGCGGAACCCGTGGTCGGCCAGCGCGGTGGCGAAGGCCCTCGCGTTGGCGACGATCTGCTCGGCGTAGGTCGAAAAGGACGGCAGGGCGGCCTCGCGGAACGAGACGGCCTTGGCCGCGATCGTGTTCTCGAGCGGTCCCCCCTGCTGGCCCGGGAAGACGGCCGAGTCGATCTTCTTCGCGTACTCGGCGCGCGCGAGGATGGCGCCCCCGCGCGGGCCGCGCAGGGTCTTGTGCGTGGTGAAGGTCACGACGTCGGCGTAGGGCACCGGGTTGGGGTGCGCGCCGCCGGCGATCAGACCGGCGACGTGGGCCGAGTCGAACATCAACAGTGCGCCCACCTCGTCGGCGATCTCGCGGAAGGGCGCCGGGTCGATGCGCCGCGCGTAGGCCGTCGCACCGGCCACGATCAGCTTGGGCCGGTGCTCGAGGGCGAGGTCGCGCACGTTGTCGAAGTCGATGTGCTCGCCGGGGTTCTCGGGATCGTCGTTGCGCGGGGTCACCCCGTAGGAGACGAAGTGCCAGGCCTTGGAGGTCATCGACGCCGGTGAGCCGTGGGTCAGGTGGCCACCCTGGTCGAGGCGCATCGCGAGGATGGTGTCGCCCGTCTCGAGCAGTGCCTGGTAGACCGCCACGTTCGCGTTGGCCCCGCTGTGGGGCTGGACATTGGCGTGGTCGGCGCCGAAGAGGGCGGTGAGCCGGCGTCGAGCGAGGTCCTCGACCTCGTCGACGATCTGGTTGCCGCCGTAGTAGCGGCGCCCCGGGTAGCCCTCGGCGTACTTGTTGGTCAGGACCGATCCGGTCGCGGCCATGACCGCCGGCGAGGCGAAGTTCTCACTCGCGATGAGCTGCAGGGTCGAGGTCTGGCGCTGCCACTCCTGGCCGAGCAACGACACCAGCTCGTCGTCGTTGGTTATCCATGCGTCGAACGGGGATGACTCCACGGCCGCCTCTCTCCTCAGGCCCGACGTTCGTCGAGCTTGGTCAGTTTCTCGATCCGTCCCAGGTGCCGACCCTCACCCGGCGCGGCGTCGAGCCAGGCGCGCAGCGCCTCGACCGCGACCGTCGGACCCGTGACGCGACCACCGAAGCACAGCACGTTCGCGTGGTTGTGCTCGCGCGCGAGGTGCGCCGACGTGACGTCGTGCACGAGGGCCGCGCGAACGCCCGGCACCTTGTTGGCGGCGATGCAGATGCCGATGCCTGAGCCGCAGACCGCGACGCCGAGGTCGGCCTCGCCGGCGGCCACCGACCGGCCGACGGCCTCGCCGAAGTCGGGATAGTCGACGCTGTCCTCGCCGTTCTCGGTTCCCAGATCCGCGACGTCATAGCCCCATTGCTCGAGCGTGGCGGCAAGATGCGCCTTCAGTTCGTAGCCGGCGTGATCGGATCCCAGAGCGACGCGCATTACCCCCACCCTACCCGTCGGTCATTTGCCCTCACCGGTGCCGGCCCTAGTATCGGCGCGTGGAGCGACACCTCTTAGCCCCGGCGCTGGTCTCACGACTCGACATCGTCGGCGACGCCTTCCATCAGAATCGCACCGACATGCTCGAGCAGCTGTCGGTCATCGACGACCTCCTTGACCAGGCCAACGCCGGTGGCGGCGAGCAGGCGATGGCCCGGCTGCGCAGCCGCGGCAAGATGCCGGTGCGCGAGCGCATCGCGGCCGTGCTCGACCCCGACAGCCCCTTCCTCGAGATCTCCGCACTCGCGGGCTACGACTCGGACTACGCCATGGGCGGCGGCATGGTCGTGGGCATCGGGGTCATCGCGGGCACCGAGTGCGTGATCATGGCCAACGACCCATCGGTGCTCGGCGGGGCGCTCACGATCTACTCGGCCAAGAAGTGGATGCGCGCCCTCGAGATCGCCCGGGACAACCAGATCCCCTACGTGAGCTTCGTGGAGTCGGCCGGCGCCGACCTGCGCGTGGGCAGCGGTGGCGGCGGCAAGATGAACACCGGCCACTTCGCCGAGAGCGGTCGCTTCTTCTACGACCTGATCGAGCTATCCAAGATGCGCGTGCCGACGGTGAGCGTCGTCTTTGGCTCCTCGACGGCCGGCGGGGCCTACCAGCCCGGGCTCTCGGACTACAACATCGTGGTGAAGGACCAGTCCAAGATCTTCCTCGCGGGGCCGCCACTCGTGAAGATGGCCACGGGCGAGGAGACCGATGACGAGACCCTGGGCGGCGCGCGGATGCACGCCGAGGTGTCCGGGCTCGGCGACTACTTCGCCGAGGACGAGATGGACGCGATCCGGCTGTGCCGCGAGGTCGTCTCGCACCTCAACTGGCGAAAGCGCGGCCCCGGTCCGTCGCTGCGCGTCGAGGAGCCGGTGCTCGATCCCGAGGAGCTGCTCGGCATCGTGAGCCGCGACCTTCGCCAGCCCGTCGACGTGCGCGAGATCATCGGGCGGGTCGTGGACGGCTCGCGCTTCGAGGAGTTCAAGGCGCGCTACGGCTCGACCATGATCTGCGGCTGGGCCTCGATCCACGGCTACCCCGTCGGCATCCTCGGCAACAACGGCGTGATCTACCCGCACGCGGCCGAGAAGGCGGGTCAGTTCATCCAGTTGTGCAACCAGATCGACGTGCCCCTGATCTTCCTGCAGAACATCACCGGTTACATGGTCGGGCGCGAGGCCGAGGCCGAGGGGATCATCAAAAAAGGCTCCCAGATGCTCAATGCCGTCACGAACTCGACGGTGCCCCACCTGACCGTGATCGTCGGCTCCTCCTACGGCGCGGGCACCTACGGGATGTCCGGGCGGGCCTTTGGCAACCGGTTCACCTTCCTGTGGCCGACGGCCAAGATCGCCGTCATGGGCCCCAAGCAGATCGCCGGGGTCATGAGCCAGGTCCGCCGCGCCCAGGCCGAGCGCAAGGGCGAGCCCTTCGACGAGGACGAGGACGCCAAGATCGTCGCCATGGTCGAGGAGATGCAGGAAAAGGGTTCCCTCGCGTTGGCCGCCACCGGCGTCGTGAGCGACGACGGCATCATCGATCCGCGCGACACGCGCACCGTGCTCGGCCTGTGCCTCTCGGTAGTGCGCAGCCGGCCGGTCGAGGGCGCCACGAGCTACGGGGTGTTCCGACTATGACCATGACGAGCGTCCTCGTCGCCAACCGGGGCGAGATCGCGCGGCGCGTGATCCGCGGCGCGCGTGCCCTGGGACTGCGCACCGTCGCGGTCTACGTCGACGGCGACGTGCGCGCGCCCTTCGTGACCGACGCCGACGTCGCGATCCGTCTCGCCACCGGCTACCTCGACGGCGCCGCCGTCATCGAGGCGGCCGTGCGCGCCGGGGCCGACGCGATCCACCCGGGCTACGGCTTCCTCTCGGAGAACGCCGACTTCGCCCGGGCCGTCACCGCCGCCGGGCTCACCTGGGTCGGACCGCCGCCCGCGGTGATCGAGGCCATGGGCGACAAGCTCGCGGCCAAGGACCTCGCCCGGTCGCTCAACGTCCCGGTCCTCGTCTCGAGCGAGGACCCCGCCGACGCGCAGTCCGTCGGCTTCCCGCTGCTGGTGAAGGCCGCGGCGGGCGGCGGCGGCAAGGGCATGCGCCTGGTGACCTCGATCGACCAGCTCGAGGAGTCCGTCGCGGCCGCGCGGCGCGAGGCCCTCGGCGGCTTCGGTGACGACCGGGTCTTCCTCGAGCGCTACGTCGGCGCGTCGCGCCACGTGGAGATCCAGATCCTCGGCGACGCCCACGGCAACCTGGTGCACCTGGGCGAGCGCGAGTGCTCGATCCAGCGGCGCCACCAGAAGCTCGTCGAGGAGTCGCCCTCGCCCATCGTGGACCCGGCGATGCGCGCCGCGATGGGCGAGGCCGCCCTCACACTCGCGCGCGCCATCGGTTACCAGTCCGCTGGCACGGTCGAGTTCCTGGTCGACGACGCCACGCGAGACTTCTTCTTCCTCGAGGTGAACACGCGGCTCCAGGTGGAGCACCCGGTCACCGAGATGGTGACGGGCGTGGACCTCGTGCGCGAGCAGCTGCGCATCGCCGACGGCCATCCGCTGAGCGCCCCCGAATCCGCCACACCCAACGGCTGGGCGATCGAGGTCCGGCTCTGTGCCGAGGACCCCAGTGCCGGCTTCCTGCCGGCGACGGGCGTGCTCGCCGCCTTCGAGCCGGCCGACGCGCCCGCGGTGCGTTGGGAGTCGGGCGTCGAGCGCGGGTCGGTCGTCTCGGTCGCCTTCGACCCGCTGCTCGCCAAGGTCATCGCCCACGCCCCGACGCGCGACGAGGCCGCCGGCGTGCTCGCGAGCGCCCTCGAGCGACTCCACCTCGGCGGGGTCGTGACCAACCGGGACTTCCTCGCCGCCACCCTTCGCCACCCCGGCTTCCTCGCCGGAGACACCACGACCGACTTCATCGAGCGCCACCGGCCCAGCCGCACGCTCGCGCTGAGTGAGGACGAGCTCACCGACGCCGCGGTCGCGGCCGCGCTCTGGCTCTCGGGACGCCACCGCCACGACGCCACCGTGCTCGCCTCGGTGCCGAGCGGCTGGCGCAACGCGCGCCTGCCCGACCAGCGCGTCGAGCTGCGCCACGGGGAGCGGACCATCGCCGTCGACTACCACGTGCGTCGCGACGGCACCGTCGCGACCTCGTCGGGTTCGGCCCGGGTCGTCGCCTGGACGCCGACGTCGATCGACGTGGCGGTGAACGACCGGCGCTGGCGCGCCCGGGTCAGCGCCGCCGCGCACCACCTCTACGTGCAGGTGCCCGGCGGCACCGTCGAGTTCGCCCTCGTGTCGCGCTTTCGCGTGCCCGGGGTCGTCGACACCGTCGGCGGCCTGCTCGCGCCGATGCCCGGCGTCGTGATCGACCTGCGCGCGAGCGTCGGCGAGCACGTGCGCGCCGGCGCGACCCTGGTCGTGCTCGAGGCGATGAAGATGGAGCACCCGATCACCGCCCCGACCGACGGCGTCGTGCGCGCCATCCTCGTTGGTCAGGGCCAGCAGGTGGACGGTGGCGCCGAGCTCCTCGACTTCGAGCCCGACGAGTCCGCCGAAGACTAGGTCGCCGTGGCCGACCCGATCCGCATCGCCAACTGCTCGGGCTTCTACGGCGACCGCCTGTCGGCCGCGCGCGAGATGGTCGAGGGCGGTCCCATCGACGTGCTGACCGGCGACTGGCTGGCCGAGCTGACGATGCTCATCCTCGCGCGCACCCGGCTGAAGCACCCCGGCGGCGGCTACGCGCGCAGCTTCGTCACCCAGATGGAGCAGGTCATGGGGTCCTGCCTCGATCGCGGCATCAAGGTCGTCTCCAACGCCGGCGGCCTCGACCCGGACCACTGCGCGAGTGCGGTCGCCGAGGTCGCCGACCGGCTCGGGCTCGCGCCGCGCATCGCCTACGTGAACGGCGATGACCTGCTCGGGCGACTCGACGAGCTCGGCGCGAGCGGCTACGGCCTCGTCGACTTCGAGTCCGGCGAGCCCCTGACCTCGAGCGCACTGCTCACGGCCAACGCCTACCTGGGCGCCTTTGGGATCGTGGAAGCGCTCGATCTCGGCGCCGACATCGTCATCACCGGCCGGGTGACCGACGCGGCCGTGGTGTGCGGTCCGGCCGCGTGGCACCACCGCTGGGCGCGCGACGACTACGACGCCCTCGCCGGGGCGGTCGTCGCCGGCCACGTCATCGAGTGCGGCGCCCAAGCGACCGGCGGCAACTACTCGTTCTTCACCGAGGTCGCCGACCTGACCCACGTGGGCTTCCCCTGGGCCGAGGTCGCCTCAGACGGCTCGTGCGTGATCGGCAAGCACGACGGCACCGGCGGCGAGGTCTCGATCGGCACGGTGACCTCCCAGCTGCTCTACGAGATCGCCGGCCCGCGCTACCTCGGACCCGACGTGACGGCCCGCTTCGACACGATCGCCCTCGACCAGCTGGGGCCCGACCGCGTGCGCATCAGCGGCGTGCGGGGCGAGGCACCGCCGGCGACCTTGAAGGTCGCCACCAACGAGCTCGGCGGCTTCCGTCAGGACCTGCACATCGCCCTCACGGGCCTTGACGTCGAGCGCAAGGCCGCCGTCGTGGAGGCGGCTTTCTGGGATGCCTGTCCCTACGGGCCCGAGGACTTCGAGCGGGTAACGACGCGCCTGTCGCGCACCGACAAGGTGGACCCGGCGACCAACGACGAGGCGGTCGCCCTGTGGCACCTCACCCTGCGCGACCGCGACGAGCGCAAGGTCGGCCGGGCGGTCGCCAACGCTGGCGTCGAGATCGCCCTAGCGACCATCCCGGGCTACTTCGGGATCGGCAACGCGCCCGGCGCAGCGACGCCCTTCGGGGTCTACCGCCCGGCCCTCGTCGCGGCCTCGGTCGTGGCCCAGTACGTGACGGTACTCGGCGGCGAGACCCGCGTCGTCGACTCGCTCGCCCCGGGCGCCGGGACCGCGCCGGGCGTCGACCAGGTCGACCACGGCCGGAGCGAACCCGTCGCGGGCCCGACGACGCGCGTCGCCCTCGGGCGCCTCGTCGGGGCGCGCTCGGGGGACAAGGGCGGCCACGCGAATCTCGGGGTCTTCGCGCGCGACGAGCGCATCTGGGCCTGGCTCGACGGGTTCCTCTCCACCGAGCGACTGGCCGAGCTGCTGCCCGAGATCGCGACGCTGCGCGTGGACCGCTATCGCCTGGGGAACCTCTCGGCACTCAACTTCGTCATCCACGACCTGCTCGAGGAGGGTGTCGCCGCCTCGTCGCGGCTCGACAAGCAGGCCAAGGGCCTCGGTGAGTGGCTGCGCAGCCGTCTGGTCGACGCACCGAGTGAACTGGTCGACTCGTGAGCTCGCGCGCCGAGCTCGACGCGCTGGCGCGCGACCTCGCCGACGAGCAGGCGTCACTCGACGGCCTCGTCGCCGCGCTCGACGACGCCGCGTGGGGCCTCGACACGCCGGCCGCCGGCTGGACGGTCCTCGACCAGATTGGCCACCTCGCCTACTTCGACGCCGCGGCGGCCCTGGCGATGCGCAGCCCCGACGAGTTTCACGCCTCCCTCGAGGGCGTCGCGACCGCCGCGCTCGCCGGCGAGCTCGACGACCTCACGCTCGGGCCCTGGCGCGCGCTCGCGCCCGCGGCAGTGCTCGCGGGCTGGCGCGCCAATCGAGACGACCTCGCCGCCGCCGCCGCGGCCCTCGACCCGGAGCGGCGCGTCCCGTGGTACGGGCCGGCGATGAGCGCCGCGTCGTTTCTCACCGCGCGCCTGATGGAGACCTGGGCCCACGGCACCGACGTGGCTGACGCGCTCGGGACCCACCTGGCGGCGACCGACCGGCTCGTGCACGTCGCGCGCCTCGGGGTGATCACGCGGGGCTGGTCCTACGCAGTGCGCGGCGAGACGGCGCCCGAGGGCCGCGTGCGCGTCGAACTGACGGGCCCGAGCGGCGCCGCCTGGACCTGGGGCGACGCGCAGGCCGAGGACGTGGTGCGCGGGCCGGCCGAGGACTTCTGTCTCGTGGTGACCCAGCGGCGCCACCTCGAGGACACCGCGCTCGAAACCGGCGAGCTCGCACGACACTGGCTGATCCGCGCGCAGGCTTTCGCCGGCGGCGCCACGACCGGCCCCAACCCAAAGGAGCGACCATGAGTTTGGTCACCACCGTCATCGACCGCGGGGTCTGCACGATCACGCTGGCTGACGAGGCGCGGCGCAACGCGCTCAGCGCCGCCATGCTCACCGAGCTGATGGACGCCATCGACGTCGCCGAGACCCACCCCCTCGTGCGCGTCGTCGTGGTGACCAACACGGGCCGTACGTTCTGCGCGGGGGCCGACCTCAGCGAGCAGCGCGACGCCGCGCCCGGCACCCGCCCGCCGGTCGGGCTCGTCGACCTGCTCCAGCGGATCCGCCGGTCGCCCAAGCCCTTCGTCGGACGCATCGCGGGTCACTGCGTGGCCGGCGGCGTCGGGCTCGCCGCGTCCTTGGACGTCGCGATCGCGGTGCGCGAGGCCACCTTCGGCTTCACCGAGGTGCGCCTCGGGCTCGCCCCGGCGATGATCGCCGTCGTCTGCCTGCCCAAGCTGCGCCGGGGCGACGCCCAGGAGCTCTTCTTACGCGGGAACCGCTTCGACGCGGGCGAGGCCGCCCGTCTCGGATTGATCGCCCACGCGGTCGAGCGCGACGACCTCGACGCGACCGTCGAGGCGGTGGTGAACGACCTGCTCGCGGGCGAGCCGGGCGCGATCGCCGAGATCAAGCGCCTGATCGAGGTGGTGCCCACCCTCGAGGACGATGAGGCCTTCGCCTGGACGGCCGAGCTCTCGGCACGGCTCTTCACGAGCGCCCCCGCGCGCGAAGGCATGAGCGCCTACCTCGACAAGCGACCGGCCAGCTGGGTGCGCCGCCTCGAGGCGAACTAACGCGGACCGAGCACGCGGGCGAGCTCGTCGAGGGGGATCGCGCCCGCGCGCACGAGCCGCCAGGGCTCGGTCGTGACGTCCACCACACTCGAGACCGCCCCGCTTCGCTCGCCGCCGTCGAGCACGCCGGCGAGCGCGTCGTCACCGGCGAAGGCCGCGAGCACCGCCGCAGCGCTCGTGCACGGCGCCTCGCCGTGGCGATTCGCGCTCGTGAAGGCGATCGGCCCGACCGCGGCCACGATCGCGCGAAGCGTCTCGTCGTCGGGCACCCGCAGGCCGACGGCGCTCGTCGCCCCGACGAGACGGGCGAAGGCGGCGTTGGCCGCAACGACGATGGTGAGAGCCCCGGGCCAGTAGGCGTCAGCGAGCGCGGCCGCGCGCGCCGACCAGGTCACCGCGAGACTCGCGATCGTGGCGACGTCGTCGAGGATCACCGGCAGCGCCACGCTCGTCGGGCGGTCCTTCAGGCGAAAGAGCCGGGCGACGGCCTCGGGGTGCGCGATCGCCGCGCCGACGCCGTAGACGGTGTCCGAGGCGAGGGCCACGATCGCGCCGCTCGCGAGGGCCTCGATCGCGCCCGCTCGGTCGAGCCGGGTGGTCACGGTCGCCTCGCCACGAGCACCCGGGGCTTGCCGGCGAGATCGTCGTAGTCCACCACGTCGCGCAGTCCCGCCCCGAAGGCCTCGCGACGCACGGCCTCGCGCTGGCCCTCGCCGTGCTCGACGACGAGGAAGCCCCCCGGTGCGAGCCAGGTCGGCGCGCCCGCGATCACCTCGGCGAGGTCGGCAAAGCCCGCCACGCCCTCGGCGTCACGAGCCACCAGCGCGCCCTCGGGCTCGAAGTCGAGCACTGGGTCCAGCGTCGTGCGCTCGAGCTCGCCGACGTAGGGCGGGTTCGCGACGATGAGCTCGACGCGCCCGGCGAGGGAGTCGTCGAGCCCCTCGTACCACGAGCCGCAAACGAAGGAGACCGCGTAGAGCCGGTGCTTGAGCGCGTTCTGGCGGCACAGCGCGAGCGCGTCGGGCGACTCGTCCAGCGCGATCAGGGTCGCCGAGACCCCGCGCTCGGTCAGCTCGGCGAGGATCGACAGCCCGATCGCCCCGGTGCCACAGCCGAGGTCGAGCACGACCGGCGCGCGGTGGTTGGACTGGGCGAGGGCGTCGATCGCGTGTCCGACGAGCTCCTCGGTCTCGGGCCGCGGGATCAGCGCGCGGCGATCGACGTCCAGGTCGAGCCCGCGGAAGGGCCAGTGGCCGAGCACGTACTGCAGCGGCTCGCCCGCGAGCCGGCGGGTCATGGCGTTCTCGAGGGCGTCGCCGCTGGTCCCGAACTCCTCGGTCAGCCAGCGCGCCTCGCGCCGCTCGAGGCCGGCCGCGACCAGTCGCGCGAGCACGCTCGGCTCAGCGCCCGTCACTCTCGGCCAGCTGACGGGCTCGCTTGTCGGCGAGCAGGGCGTCGACGTAGGTGTCGAGGTCGCCGTTGAGCACGGCGTCGAGGGTGTAGGTCGTCAGGTTGATCCGGTGGTCGGTGACCCGGTTCTCCTTGAAGTTGTAGGTGCGGATCTTCTCGCTGCGCCCGCCGCCGCCGAGCTGGGAGCGCTTTAAGTCCCCGAGTTCGCTCGCCTGGGCGTCCTGGGCGGCCTTCAAGAGCCGCGAGCGCAGCACGATCATGGCCTTGGCGCGGTTCTGGATCTGGCTCTTCTCGTCCTGCATCGACACCACGATGCCGGTGGGCAGGTGGGTGATACGCACGGCCGAGTCGGTCGTGTTCACGCTCTGGCCGCCGGGGCCCGACGAGCGGTAGACGTCGATCTTGAGGTCGTTGGGGTCGAGGTCGACGTCGACCTCCTCGGCCTCGGGCAGGACCGAGACGGTCGCCGAAGACGTGTGGACCCGGCCCTTGGCCTCGGTGACGGGAACACGCTGGACGCGGTGCACGCCGGCCTCGTGCTCGAGGCGGGCCCAGGCGTCCTCACCCTTGATGAGATAGGTGGCCTCGTCGATGCCGCCCTGCTCGGTCTCGCGCTCCTCGACGACCTCAAGCTTCCAGCCCCGCAGCGCGGCGTAGCGGCGGTACATCTGGGCGAGGTCGCCCGCGAAGAGGTTCGCCTCCTCCCCGCCCTCGGCGCCGCGGATCTCGAGGATCACGTTGCGGCCCTCGTTGGGGTCGTGGGGCAGCAGGAGCGTCTCGAGGGTCGCCTCGAGCTCGGCGATGCGCGACTCGGCGCCGTTCACCTCGTCACGCCACTGCTCGCGGTCATCGCCGGCGGACTCGTTGAACATCTCGCGCGCCGTATCGAGGTCCTCGCGCGCGCCGCGCAGCGCGACCCAGGCCGCGTTGATTTCGGCGAGGTCCTTGTGACGCCGTGACAGGTCACGCAGTCGCGTGAGGTCCTTGGCGACGTCGGGTTCGGCGAGGGCCGACTCGACGGTATGGAATTCCGCCTCGAGGGCGTCGAGGGTCTCGTCGAGTGAGCGCACGGCGGGTGTCCGAGGGCCTAGGCCTTCGGAGCGCGCGCCTTGGAGGTCTTCTGGGCGTAGCGGCGCTGGAAGCGCTCCACGCGGCCACCGGTGTCGACGAGCTTCTGCTTGCCGGTGAAGAAGGGGTGGCAGGCGTTGCACAGTTCGACGCTCATCACGGCCTTGGTCGAGCGGGTCGTGAAGCTGTTGCCGCACGAGCAGGTGACGGTGCAGTCGACGTAGTTGGGGTGGATGTCGGTCTTCATGTGACTCCTTAGCGCGAAGGGAGAGTTTAGCGGAAGTTCAGCTCGTCGGGCTCGGGCCCCGCCCGATCTCGGCCAGGAACTCGTCGTTGGAGCGGGTGGACTTGAGCTTGTCGATCAGCAGTTCCAGCCCGGCGGCGTCGCGGCCGTCGGCGGCGAGCCCGTTGAGCACCCGGCGCAGCTTCCAGACCTGGGGCAGGGCCTCGCGGGTAAAGAGCAGCTCCTCGTGGCGCGTGGACGAGCCGTTCACGTCGATCGCCGGGTAGAGCCGGCGCTCGGCGAGGCGACGGTCGAGGCGCAGCTCCATGTTGCCGGTGCCCTTGAACTCCTCGAAGATGACCTCGTCCATCTTGGACCCGGTCTCCACGAGCGCCGAGGCGAGGATGGTGAGCGAGCCGCCCTCTTCGATGTTGCGCGCCGCCCCGAAGAACTTCTTGGGCGGGTAGAGGGCACCCGAGTCCACACCACCGGACATGATGCGCCCCGTGGCCGGTGCGGCCAGGTTGTAGGCGCGCGCGAGGCGCGTGATGCCGTCGAGGATGATCACGACGTCGCGGCCCTGCTCGACGAGGCGCTTGGCGCGCTCGATGGCGAGCTCGGCGACGTGGGTGTGCTCGTCGGCCGGGCGGTCGAAGGTCGAGGAGATGACCTCGCCGTGGACGCTGCGGCGAATGTCGGTGACCTCTTCGGGCCGCTCGTCCACCAGCAGCACCATCAGGTGCACCTCGGGGTTGTTGGCCTCGATCGACTGGGCGATCTGCTTCATGACCGTGGTCTTGCCGGCCTTGGGCGGCGAGACGATCAGGCCGCGCTGGCCCTTGCCGATCGGGGCGATCAGGTCGACGATGCGCGGGGTGAGGTCGGTCTTGCCGAGGTTGGTCTCGAGCTTGAGCTTCTCGTCGGGAAAGAGCGGGGTCAGGTCCTCGAAGCGCGGGCGCAGCTTGGCGACCTCGGGGTCGAAGCCCGCGACCGTGTCCACGCGCAGCAGCGCCGGGTACTTCTCGTTCGACCCGGCCGGGCGGTAGCCGCCGGTCACGGTGTCGCCCTTGCGCAGGCCGTAGCGGCGGACCTGGTTGATCGAGACGTAGACGTCCTGGGGCGAGGGGTGATAGCCCCGCGAGCGCAAGAAGCCGTACCCGTCGTCGCGCAGGTCGAGCAGGCCCTCGACGTCGAGCAACTCGCCGCTGTAGGGCTGGTCGGCGCCGGGCATGACCTCGGTCGGGAAGCGCTCGCGTCCGTTGCGGTTGCGCCGGTTGCGACGGTTGCGGGTGTTGGGCTCGGACGAGAAGTCGCGGGTGCGCTCGGTGCGCTCGGTGCGGTCGGTGCGCTCTTGGCGCGCCGGGCGCGCCGCAGCCGGGGCCGGGGCCGGGGCGGCCGTCTCGCCCGGGGTCGCGCCGTCGGTCTCGCTGGCGCTGGGCGCGGGCGACGGGGCCGGGGCGACGGGCTCGGCCGCGCTCGCTGGCGCCTCGGCGCGCACCGTGCGAGCCGGGGCGATGTCGGTCGCGAACTCGCCGAGCAGGGTCTCGAAGTCGTCGACGGGCGTCGCGACGGTGCGCCGCGAGCGCACCGAGCGCGAGGGCGTAGTCGCCGCCGAGGGCTCGACGTCGCTCTTCATGATCGCGTCGATGATGGCGGCCTTGGTGGCGCGGGCGCCGAGGTCGACGCCCTTCACCTTGGCGATGGTCTGGAGATCGTCGCGAGACTTGGACTCGAGATCAGAACGATCCGGGGCGGGCTTCATAGCCATGAAGATCCTTTCTCGTCGGCAGCAATACGGCCGACTAAGGAAAATACGAAGAATGTCATCCTGGAAAGAGTTCCCCACGTCGGCGAATAGGGCCGGTCGCGGACGACTCCTTCAGTGTAGTCGACGAACGCACCACCCCAACATCACCGCGGGGACGGCCCCAATCTAGGACAGCGCGCCGAGCAGGGCGTCGATGGTCGCGTCCACCACCGGCGGGTTCGATTCGGCGCGCAGCGCCGTGTCGGGGTCCTTCAGGCCGTTGCCGGTCAGCACGCAGACGACCGTCGCGCCCTCGGGCACGCCGAACTTGAGGAGCCCCGCCACCGAGGCCGCCGAGGCCGGTTCGCAGAAGATCGACTCGTAGCGCGCCACGTAGTGGTAGGCGTCGAGGATCTCGTCGTCGGTGACGGCGCGGATGTCCCCGAGGGACTCGTGGATCACCTCGAGGGCGGGCACCCAGCTCGCCGGATTGCCGATGCGGATCGCCGTGGCGATGGTCTCGGGGTGCTCGACGGGGTGTCCGAGCACGATGGGCGCGGCACCGGCGGCCTGGAAGCCCCACATCCGCGGCAAGTCCTCGATGCGCCCGGCCTCGTGGTACTGGGTGAAGCCGCGCCAGTAGGCGGTGATGTTGCCCGCGTTGCCCACCGGGATCGACAAGATGTCCGGGGCCGCGCCGAGCACGTCGACGATCTCGAAGGCGCCGGTCTTCTGGCCCTCGATGCGGTCGGGGTTGATCGAGTTCACGATCGTGATGGGCACGTGCTGAGTCAGTTCGCGCGCGAGGTCGAGGGCCTGGTCGAAGTTGCCGCGGATCTGGAGGATCTTGGCGCCGTAGACCATGGCCTGGGCGAGTTTGCCCATGGCGATCTTGCCCTCGGGCACGAGCACGACGCAGTCCATCCCGGCCTTGGCCGCGTACGCGGCCGCGGCGGCCGAGGTGTTGCCCGTCGAGCCGCAGATCACGCTCTGGGCCCCGTTGGCCTTGGCCTTGGTGATCGCCATGGTCATGCCCCGGTCCTTGAACGAGCCCGAGGGGTTGAGGCCCTCGAACTTCAGGTAGACGTTCGCCGAGAGGCGCGCGGAGAGCCGGTCGGCGCGGATCAGGGGCGTGTTGCCCTCCTGGAGGGTGACGACCTCGTCGACCCCGTCCAGGTTGAACCATTCGGCGTATTCGTTCAGCAGTCCGTTCCAGCCGGTCACGCGCTTCCTCCGTCAATCACTCGAATGCAGGCGCCGATCGAGTCCACCGACTCGATGGCGGCCAAGTCCTCGACCGTCGCCTCGACGTCGCGCGCGAGCGCGTGGTGCGTGAGGAACGAGAGGCGCGCCTCGTTGCCGACCCCGAACTGCTCCATCGAGCGGATCGAGACCTGGTGGCGACCAAAGACGCTCGCGACGCTCGCGAGCACGCCGGGCTCGTCGGCGACGTCCAGCGAGAGGTAGAAGACGCTCGGCAGGTCGCCGGCGGGCACCCGCTCCAGGGTGTCATCGACCATGAAGGGCACGTCGTGACGCCCGCTCACCCGGTTGCGCGCCGCGTCGAGCACGTCGCCGAGGACCGCCGTGGCCGTGGGCGCGCCGCCGGCGCCCTCACCGAGCCACATCAGCGGGCCGCTCACCGCGCCCTCGACGAAGACCGCGTTCATCGGCCCGTGCACGGCGGCGAGGGGGTGGTCGACGGGCACCATCGCGGGGTGCACGCGCCGAGACAGACCGTGCTCGCCCACGCGCTCGGCCACGCCGAGCAGCTTGATGACGTAGCCCGCGCGCTTGGCGAACTCGATGTCCACGGCCCGGATTCCCGTGATGCCCTCACGCGCGATGCGCTCGTCGCGCAGTTCGGTGCCAAAGGCGAGTGAGGCGAGGATGAGTACCTTGGCGGCCGCGTCGAAGCCTTCGACGTCGGCCGTGGGATCGGCCTCGGCGTAGCCGCGACCCTGGGCCTCGGCCAGCGCGGTCAGGTAGTCCGAGCCCTCGGCGGTCATCTGCGAGAGGATGAAGTTGGTGGTGCCGTTCACGATGCCCATCACGCGCTCGATGCGCTCGCCCGCGAGCGACGTGCGCAGCGCGCGCAGGATCGGCACCGCGCCGCCGACCGCCCCTTCGTAGAAGAGGTCGGCGCCGTGCTCGTGGCCGAGCCGGGCGAGCGCGGTGCCGCGCGCGGCCATCAGGGCCTTGTTCGCCGTCACGACCGAGACGCCGCGGCTGAGTGCCGACTCGATGTAGCTGCGGGTGGGCTCGAGGCCGCCGGCCACCTCGACCAGGATGTCGATGTCGCCCGACGCGGCGAGCCCCGCGGCGTCGTCGGTCACGAGGGACCTGGGGATGCCCGGGTGGTCCTTTTCGAGGTCGCGCACCGCCACCGCGACGAGCTCGAGGGAGGCCGTGGCGGCGTCCACCAGCGCGTCGTGGCGTTGCTGATCGAGCAGCAGTCCGATGAAGGCTGAACCGACGAAGCCGGCGCCAATGACGCCAACTCGGATCACCGGGGTGGTCATCGATACAGGCTAACCGTTGCGCGCCACGGCCCCGTTACGCCTCGAGGCGCACGAGGTCCTCGAAGGTCTCGCGACGCAGCACCACGCGCGGCGCGCCGTCGCGCACGAAGACGACTGCTGGTCGGGGCACGCGGTTGTAGTTCGAGGCCATCGCGTAGCCGTAGGCACCGGTCACCGGCGTGGCGACGAGGTCGCCGGACCCGGTCGACTCGGGCAGCCAGGCCTCGTCGATGATCACGTCGCCGCTCTCGCAGTGCTTGCCGACCAGACGGACCGCTTGGGGGCGCGGCTCGAGGGGCCGCGCGACGTCGAAGGCCTCGTAGCCCGAGCCGTAGAGCACCGGCCGGGGATTGTCGCTCATCCCGCCGTCGACCGCGAGGTACGTGCGCTGCACGACCCGCTTGCGCGTGCCGGTCCGGTAGAGCGTCAGCGCCGCCTGGGCGACGATGGCCCGGCCGGGCTCGGCGGTCAGGCGGACCCCAGGATCGACGCCGTGGGCCGCGGCGCTCGCGCGCAGGGCCTGGGCCCACTGGGTGATCGTGGGTGCGCGCTCGCCGGCCACGTAGGCGACGCCGAGGCCCCCGCCCACGCAGAGCTCGTCGAAGTCGTCGTCGCGCGTGAAGTCGGCGACAATCGCCATCGTCTCGCGAAAGCCGTCGAGCTCGAGGATCTGTGAGCCGATGTGGCTGTGCACGCCGTGCACGCGCACCCCGTGCAGGCTCGACAGGGCCTCGATCGCGCGCCGGGCGTCCCCGGCCGCGACCGAGAAGCCGAACTTGGAGTCCTCCTGGCCGGTGCGGATGAACTCGTGGGTGTGGGCCTCGACCCCGGGCGTGATGCGCACGAGGCAGTCGAGTCGCGCGCCGGCGCCGACCAGTTCACCGATCCGTCCGATCTCGTCGAAGTTGTCCACGACCACCCGGTGCACGCCGACCTCGATCGCCGTGGCGAGCTCGGTCGCGGACTTGTTGTTGCCGTGCATGATGATGCGCGACGCCGGGACCCCGGCGCGCAGCGCGAGGTCGAGCTCCCCGCCGGTCGCCACGTCCAGGCAGAGTCCCTCCTGCACGGCGACCCGGGCCATCGCCCCGCAGAGGAAGGCCTTGGAGGCGAAGGCGATCCCGTCGTCAAAGGCGCCCGCCGCCTCGGCGCAGCGCGCCCGCAGCGTCGCCTCGTCATAAACGAACAGCGGCGTCCCGTGGGTCTGGGCGAGCTCGCGCAGCGAGACGCCGCCGACGACGACGTCGTCCTCGAGCAGGGTCGTGGCGTCAGGCAAGAGTGAGACGTCGATCGGCTCGGCCATAGGCGAACACTAGTGAAGCGCCGGCCAGCTGCGACTCGGGCCATCACCGCACACGCGTCGCTCGCCGGGCTCGGCCTCGCCCCAGCCTCGGTCCGGTAGGCTGGTCGAGCGAGTTGCCGTGGTGTAATTGGATAACATGCCACCCTCCGAAGGTGGAGACTTGCGAGTTCGAATCTCGCCGGCAACACCAACCCGACGAAGTCCCGGGCCAGCCGCGTCGGCCGGGACCACGTCGCTAGCGGGTCGACACGGCCCGTGGCGCAGGGAATCGCGGGTGTGGGGGCGGCTAGTTTACTTCCGTGGGAATCCTCGTTCTGGGTATGCACCGGTCCGGCACGTCCGCGCTCGCGAGCGTCCTTGACGCCCTGGGCCTCGACGTCGGCGCACGCGACGGGCTGATGCGCGGCGACGTCGGCAACCCCGACGGCTACTTCGAAGTCCAGTCCGTCGCCGAGCTCGACGAGCGCATCCTCGCCGCCTACGGGGGGCGCTGGGACATCCCGCCGCTGCTCGCCCCGGGCTGGGCCAACGAGGTCGGGGCCCGCCAGTTCGCCGCCCAAGCGCGCGAGGTCTTTGACCGCTCCTTCGCGGGCTCGCACTTCGTCTTGAAGGACCCGCGCATGTCGCTCCTGATGCCGATGTGGCGCCAAGCGCTGCTCGACCGCGTCGCGGTCGTGCTGATCGTGCGCGACCCCGCCGAGGTCGCCTGGTCGCTCGCGCTGCGCGACGGCATGGCCCCACTCACCGGGCTCGGCCTGTGGGCCGCCTACAACCGGGCGCTGCTCAGCGACCTCGACGGGCTCCCGGTGCACGTGTGCCACTACCGCGACCTCGTCGAGCGGCCCATCGAGGTCGTCTCGGACATCGCGCGAAGCCTCAGCGCCTGGGGCGAGCTCGACGAGACCGACCCCGAGACGGGCGCCCAGCGCGTGCGACCCGACCTGCGCCGCGACACCCACCCCGGCGCCGACCCGATCCTCGCCGCTCCCCCGGCCTCGGTGACCGAACTCGCGACCTACCTCGGCACCCTCGACGGACGCCACGACGAATTCCACGCGACCGTGCCGGCCCCGGGCTGGTGGGAGGAGCCACTGCTCAACGAGCGGCGCGTCTTCGTCCAGCACTACGAGGCCGCCCTCGCCGAGCGCGACGCCACCGTGGCGGCGCTGCTCGCCGACAACGCGGCGCTTCGCGCCCAGACCGATGAATTGCGCGGCGAGGTCAGCGCCGCGATCGGCGCGGTGCGCGAACTCGAGGCGACTCGGGCTATCCGCGTCGCGCGAGCCTTCGGCCGCGGCCCGACCAAGCCCTAGCCGACCACTCGAAACCGCTGGTCGCGTTGCATCCGCTCGGCTCGACGTCGAGCGCCTAGCGTTACGGTGACGGTCCCGACCACTCCCCAGCTTGGCCTCGACAGGGTCGAATTACAACTTCGTCCAAGCCAGCAGATGAAGTAGTGACGGATAGAGGTTTAATTACAACTATTAAACGGGGTAGTTGGATCTAAAGGGTAGAAATGCAACTTGCGCGAACCACCGAAGAGTTGGAAGTCGCGTTCGGAAGTTCGATTCAGCGCCTTCGCCACACCCATGGCCTCTCCCAGCGTGAGTTGGCCGATCGCGCCAACGTGTCTCTGAGCGCCCTGAAGAACCTCGAATACGGCCGCGGCTCGAGTCTGACGACCGTGGTGCAGATCGTTCGCGCGCTCGAGCGCCGCGAGTGGCTCGACGCGCCGGCACCTGTCGAACCCACCTTCAGCCCCATGGAGGCGCTGCGACGGGCCTCGGCCGCTGGACAGCCGCGCCGGGCTCGACCCAGCCGGTCCGGGTCGTGACCTACGTCCCCGCCACCGTCCTCGGGGTCGCCGTCTGGGGACGTAGCGTCGGCGCCGTCGCGCTCGACCCGAGTACCGGGTTCTACGCCTTCGAGTACGACCAGGACTGGCTCACGAGCGGCACCGAGCTCGCCCCGCTGCACATGACCCGCCGCGCGGGGGTCTATGAGTTCCGTTGCAACCGAGTGCACTCTAGTGAGCCCGCTCATGCCGCACTCCTCACGGAGTTGTTCGACCCGACAGGTGCCGGGGTTCCCTTTCGCGTGTCTTCGCCAGCCGCTGAGTGAGACTCAGCCTGATGCTCGGCTCCACGCTTCACCGGGGCTCTGACTGAGCCCAGGCTCGCCCATCGGGCGAGATTGATGGCGGCGTTGTCGTCGCGCTGGTGTGACGAGGAACACCCCTCACAGGTCCAGTGCTCCAACCAGCCAATGTCCTGGACGTGACCACAGGCGTGGCACGTCTTTGACGACGGGAAGAACCGGTCGGCCTCGATCAAGGTGGACCCATACCAGGGGCACTTGTAGCGAAGTTGACGACGGATCTCGCCGAGGGCCGCGTCAGCGAGCCCCCGTCGGCGCGCACGAGCACCGGGCAGACCCTTCTGTTGCAGCAGTGACGCCGCATCAAGCCCTTCGACCACCACCACGCCGTGGGTCTTGGCGAGGTTCGTGGTGAAGACGTGGATGGTGTGACGGCGTACGTGGGCGACCTGCGCGTGCAGGCGCGTGATCGTGGCGGCGGTCTCTCGATACTGGCGTGAACCACGGGTGCGACGGGATTGCTGGCGCTGGCGTCGACGCAGTTCACCGAGTCGGTGTTCGAGAGCGTGGGGATTGTCGAGCTCGCCGATCACCTCGTTGGTGGTAGCGACCGTCGCGAGCCTGCGCACCCCGACGTCGACGCCGACCACCGAGTCAGGTTGGGTAACGCCGGCGCGCTGGGGGCGAGCGACGCTCACCCGCACGGCGGCGACGAGGCGCGCTCCTTGGCGCGAGAGCGTGACCCCAAGGATCCTGGCTCGATTGAGTGCGATCAAGCGCTCGATGCGTCGGGTGTTCTCGTGGGTGCGGATGGTCCCGAGCACCGGCAGGGTGAGGTGGCGCCGGTCCGCTTCGAGCCTCATTACCCCAGTAGTGAAGGAGAATCGGTCCCGGTCCCGGCCGCGCTTCTTGAACCGGGGAAAGCCGACCTTACGACCTTTGATCGTGCCCGCGCGCGACTGCTGCCAGCGCCAGTAGGCGTCGGTGGCGCCGCGCACGCCGTCGGCGAAGACCTCCTTGGAGACCTCTCGCCACCAGACCGCACCGGTATCGGCGTTCACGCAGAGGCGGTCCTTCTGCGCGTTCCAGCGCTTTCTCATCGAGTAGAAGGAGGGAGGCGTCGTCGACTCGCCGGTCTCGCGGTAGTGCTCGAGGTCGCACCTGATCTGCTCGAGGGTCCAGTTAAAGGCCTTGCGCCGAGCGCCAAAGAACCGCGCTATCTGGGCTGACTGTTCGTCCGTGGGGTCGAGCGCGAAGGTGAAGGCCTGGACGATCTGGCCCTCGGGTGGGCAGTACCTAGGCGGCATCGTCTGATGCCTGAACGGCCGCCAACGCCTTCGCCGCTCGGTGCGCGGCGCCACGACGACCGTAGAGACGAGCGCAGAACGACGTCAACACCTCAGTCATGTCGCCAACGAGATCGTCGTCGACTTCGGCGTCATCGACCACGACCAGTCGTCGGCCATTGGCCCGCAGCGACGCCGCGACGTAGTCAGAACCGAAACTGGCGAAGCGATCACGACGCTCGACCACGATCGTCGTCACGGATGGGTCAGCGAGTAACGCGAGGAATGTGCGGCGCTTGGCGTTGAGACCAGAGCCGACCTCGGTCACAACCCGGTCACTCGAGTGGCCCTGGGACGTAGCCCAGACACGCACACGCACCGCCTGACGATCGAGGTCGTCTCGGTGGTCGGCCGACGACACGCGTGGGTAGTCGACGGTCGAGTCCCGTTGCGACGGCGAGGTTGCGAGATCGCCGACGAGAATCAAGCGGCCGACCTGACGCACCGGCACCGGCAACGCCCCTCTCGGAACCACCGATAGGCGGTCTGGGGATGTATCCCTTGCACGTTGGCCCACTCACTTAGGTTCATTGCTCCGCAGTCTTGTGAAGCGGTGTCACATCAGTTGTCAACCCCGATCTCGCGCGCGACACCTTCAACGGCCTGCCGGCCATGCTCGCCGATGCCCTCCCCGACCGCTTCGGCAACGCCCTCGTCACCGCCTGGATGAACGACCAGGGCATCGCCACCGATCAGATC
>JAKAFH010000089.1 GCA_021818025.1 Actinomycetes bacterium
AAGTAGACGAGCCCTAGACCGTATTCCATGCACGCGCGCAGCGCCCGATTGGTGTGCAGATTGGGATCGGAACCTTCGTAGTGATAGCGCTGGAGTCCGTCGGGGCCGACGGAGTCCGCGTACGGAGCACGTCGCCCGATCGGCGTATAGGCGGTCGTGATCGAGAGCGCCGCCTCGAGATTGCGGGGCTTGCCGATACCGCGACCTCGGGTTTGGCGGATGACGAAGCGTTCGCCGGCGAACTCGAAACTGCCCGTCGCCGTCCAATCGAGCTCGCTCGATCCGCTTCGTTCGATTAACCGGTCCAGGTGCTGAAAGAGTCCCGCGCGCACGCTTCGCTCCCGGATCAGGTCCACGTCATCATGATGGCAGCTGCCACGCCGTCAAAGCGGCACCGCTACGCGTTCGAAGCAACCGTGTTGTCCTAGGGCACGACGGTGCGAAACGAGACCTCAGCACGCACGGCTCTGGCGATCGGCTGGAGCGTCGTGGGGACCTATCGCAGGCCCAAATCCGCGAGCGCTACGGTCGCGAACGCATCGAGTTCGATTCCGGCGAGTTCATTCGCGCTGAACCAGTTGACGAGCATCGGCGCCGACTCATCGTGAGCGACGAGGCGGGCGTCAAAGACCGTTGCCACCCACGTCACGTCGGCTCCGCACTCGTAGAGCACCCGATACTGGTCGCCGGCGAGCTCAGCCACGACGTCGCCAACCTCGACCGTCAGACCGCAGTCGTCCCGAGCGAACTCAGTTGCAGCACTCGCGAGGTCTTGGCCGTCGACAACGCCACCACCAATGCACGACCACGGGCCATTCGCTGAGAACGACGCCAACAGAATTCGCCCGTTCTCATCGCGAACGAGTGCCACGACCGACGAGACGGTGCCGATGAACGCCGGGTTCGGTTCGTTGCTCGGTGCTTCGGTCATTTCGGGCCTTCGTGTTGGGCTACTGGGGGACGGGCAACACGTCGGATTCTATTTCAGCGTCGCATCGTCGACGCTCGAACGAGGTCGTGCGCGGCACCGACGAGCGAGGGGTCTTTCAGCACACTGGCGGACGACATCGCACCGTTGTAACACACGATGAGTTGTTTCACGCCAGCGTCTTCGATGTCGACCCCCAAGGTTTGTGCGAAGAATGACCCGAGGCGGCGATAGAACTCGACGATGACGCGGTGAGCGGGCGAGTCCGGGTTCACCTCGACGGCGGCTCGACTGAATGGACAGCCGCCGAACTGGCCGCTGGCCGCGTTGGCTTCGAGCCGGTCGAAGAACGCGTCGATGCGCGCGAGCGGATCGGCAATCTCCATGAGCGTCGCCAGCGTCTGGTCGAATCGTTCGAGCCTCACGCTGAGATACGCCGCGACGAGTTCGTCCTTACCCGCGAAGTTGTTGTAGAGGCTGGCCTTGGCCACGCCGGCGTGGGCGATGACGCGGTCGATCCCGGTCGCGGTGATCCCGTCGCGGTAGAAAAGCGTCGCCGCGGCGTCAAGGAGTTTGGCGCGGGCGCTCGATCGGGTCACGGTCACAGAATACTAGACAGACCGGTATAGTGTGTCTACCTCGTCCCAGGAGAAGTCATGACCGCTCAACCCGCGACTCCACTGACCGTCATCGGTGCGAACTGGTGCCCCGACTGTCGCCGCGCGAAGGCGTTCCTCGGCGAACATCGGGTCGCCTACGACTGGATCGACCTCGAGCAGCACCCCGAGTACACCAAGCGGGTCGAAGACCTCAATGGCGGCGGTCGCGTCATCCCGACGATCATCTTCCCCGACGGCTCGCACCTGGCCGAGCCGGGCAACGACGAGCTCGCGGACAAACTCGGCCTGTCGCGTGTCGCGGCGCAGCGCACCTACGACCTCATCATCGTCGGTGGCGGACCGACCGGGTTGACCGCCGCCATCTACGCCGCGCGCGAGAACTTCTCGGTGCTGATCGTCGAGAAATCAGCCGTCGGCGGCCAGGCCGGCGTGACCGAGCGACTCGACAACTACCCCGGCTTCCCCGACGGGGTGGCCGGTCACGAGTTGGCTGAACGGATGCGCCGTCAGGCCGAGCGCTACGGCGTCGAGATCCTCCAGGCCGTCGCGGTGAGCGGGTTCACACCGGTCGACGAGTCGTGGATCGCGGTGACGACGTCGACCGGGGACGAGTATCAGGCCCACGGCGTGCTACTCGCCACCGGCTCGCTCTACCGACGCACCGGCGCCATCGGCGAGGCCGACCTGATCGGTGCGGGAATCCACTTCTGTGCGACCTGTGACGGCCCGTTCTACCGGGGCGCCGACGAAGTGGTGGTCATCGGTGGCGGAAACAGCGGCTTCGAGGAGGGACTCTTTCTCACCCAGTTCGCCTCGCACGTGACCATCGTTGAATACGCCGACACCGTGCGGGCGAGTCGTCTGCTCCAGGACAAGGTGAACGCCCACCCGAAGATGTCCGTCGTCGTCGGCACCGAAGTCGTCGCCTTCGAGTCGGGCCCCGGGGCCACGTTGTCGGGCGTGGTGCTCGAGGACCGCGCGACGGGCGAACGACGCACCCACGCGGCCCAGGGCGCCTTCGTCTTCATTGGTCTTGATCCCAACACGGGGTTCCTCGCCGGCGTCGTCGACCTCGACGACGACGGGTTCGTCGTCAGCGACGAAGCGTTCCGCACGTCGATGCCCGGGGTCTACGTCGCGGGCGACGTGCGACGAGGTTCGACCAAGCAACTGGCCTCGGCCGTCGGCGAGGGCGCGGCGGCCGCGATTGCGCTGCGCTATCACCTCGACCGCGTGCGTGCGTGAAATCTGGTAAAACCGAGCAATGCTCGCGTACGAACGAATTGGCTCCGGATCGCCCCTCGTGCTCATCCACGGGCTCACCGACACCCGACGGGTGTGGGATCCCCTGCTCGGGTCCCTCGCGGCAAACTTCGACGTCCTCAGTGTCGATCTGCGCGGTCACGGCGAGTCCTTCACCGCCCCGCCCTACGACGGCGTGACCCTGGCGAGTGACGTGCACGACGTGGTCGAAAGCCTCGGCGTCGACAACCCGCTCGTGGTTGGCCACTCGCTTGGCGGCTTCGTGGCCACGGCCTACGCGTCGCGATTCGACTGCGCGGGCGTACTCAACATTGATCAGTCGCTCGACCTCTCGGCTTTCCAGGCGCTGGTCAACCCGTTCCGCGCCGAACTGGCCGACCCGGCCCAGTTCGAGCCGATCATGCTCATGGTCTTTGCGACCATGCGCGGGGCCCTGAGTGACGAGGAGTGGGACCGACTAGCGCGCGAGCGGCGAATGAACCAGTCGGTGGTGCTCGGCATCTGGGGGTCGTTCGTGGACTTGGACGCGGCGGGCCTGGAGGACTTCATCGACTCGTTCACCCGGCCGATCACCGCGCCCTACCTCGCGCTGCACGGTTCGGCCCTCGCCCCCGACTACGAGTCGTGGCTCGCGTCGCGCGTCGCCACGGCGCAACTCATCGAGTGGCCCGAACTCGGGCACCTGCCGCACCTCGTTGAGCCGGACCGTTTTGTCTCTCTGGTTGAGCGATTCGCCGCGGCGGTCGCGACACCCGATGGGTGGCGTGACGCCGAGCTGGAGCCGACCGACTAGCGGTCGGCGAGCGACTCGGCGACGATGTCGCCGACCTGGTCGGTCTCGATCAAGAAGCCGTCGTGTCCAGCCGGCGAGGTGATCACCTTCACCAGACCGGCCCGTGGGATCAGGCGCGCGAGCTCCTCTTGGAGTTCGCGCGGGTAGAGCCGGTCCGAGGAGACCCCCGCCACCGTGACCGCGACGCGCACGCCCTTCAGCGCGGCGACGACGCCGCCGCGGCCCCGGCCGACGTCGTGGTGGTTCATCGCCTCACTCAAGACGACGTAACTGTTGGGGTCGAAGCGCGCGGCGAGTTTCTCGCCCTGGTAGCGCAGGTAGGACTCGATCGCGTAGCGACCGCCGTCGAGCACCGCGCGGTCGTCCTGGGCGACCCGGCCGAAGCGATCCTCGAACTCGGTCCACGTGCGGTAGCTGAACTGGCCGATACCCCGGGCGATCGCGAGACCCGTGCGCGGGACCGATCGCTCGTAGTAGTCCCCGCCGGCGAAGTCGGCGTCGGCGCGGATCGCTCGGACCTGCAAGGAGCACAGGGCGATCTGGTCGGCGGTGCCGGCCGCTCCCGCCGCGATCACGACGGCGCGCTCGAGGCGGTTGGGGTGGCCAACGGCCCACTCGAGGGCCCGCATGGCGCCCATCGACCCACCGACGACAGCCGCCCACCGCTCGATTCCCAGGTGGTCGGCGAGCATCGTCTCCACGGTCACCATGTCGCGGATGGTCACGACGGGGAAGCGCGATCCGTAGGGGCGTCCGTCGGGCGCGAGGCTGGACGGGCCCGTCGTTCCCTGGCAGCCGCCGAGCACGTTGGGACAGACCACGAAGTACCGGTCGGTGTCGATCGCGAGACCCGGTCCGACCACGCCGTCCCACCAGCCCGGCGTGAGGTGGCCGGGTTCGACCGGTCCGGCGACGTGGGAGTCGCCGGTCAGGGCGTGTAGCACGAGCACCGCGTTGGTGCCCTCGGCGTTGCGCTCGCCCCAGGTCTCGTAGGCGATGGTGACGCTCGCGAGACGAGCCCCTCCTTCGAGGTCGATGCCGTGACCGTCTCGGTCGACCTCGACGAACCGGCGCTGGCCGGGGTCGTCCCCCGGACGCCAGTAGGGCGCGTCGCTCACGCCCGTCGCGCGGCCTCGAACCCCACCGTCAAGTCGGCCAGGATGTCCTCGATCGACTCGATGCCAACCGACAGGCGCACCAGGTCCGGGGTGACCCCGGTGGTGAGCTGCTCGGACTCGGTGAGCTGCGAGTGGGTCGTGGAGGCCGGGTGGATGGCGAGGCTACGCACGTCTCCGACGTTAGCCAGATGGCTGAAGAGCCTGAGGCCCTCGATGAACCGACGCCCCGCCTCGGCGCCGCCGTCTATGCCAAAGGACACGATCGCGCCGCCGCCGCGGGGCAGGTAGCGCTGCTGGCGCTCGTGCCACGGGCTCGAGGCGAGCGCGCTGAAGGCGACCCACGTCACGTCCCCGCGCGCCTCGAGCCACTCGGCCACCGCGGTCGCGTTGGCGACGTGGCGCTCCATGCGCAGGCTCAACGTCTCGAGGCCCTGCAGGAGCAAGAAGGCGTTGAAGGGCGAGATCGCCGGGCCCGTGTCGCGCAGGTACTGCAGGCGGGCCTTCAGCACGAAACGGGCGGGAAAGAGCGCCTCGGGTAGCTGGCCGAAGATCAGCCCGTGGTAACTGGGGTCGGGTTCGGTGAAGGCGGGGAAGCGACCGCTGCCCTCGTAGTCGAAGGTGCCCCCGTCGACGATCACGCCACCGATGGACGTGCCGTGGCCACCGATGAACTTGGTGGCCGAGTGGATTACGATGTTCGCCCCGTGTTCGAGGGGCGCCACGAGGTAGGGGGTGGCGAGCGTGTTGTCCACGACGAGCGGGACCCGGTGTTCGCGGGCGACGCGACTGACGCCCTCGAAGTCGAGGACGTCGCCCTTGGGGTTGCCGAGGGACTCGGCGTAGAAGGCGCGGGTGTTGTCGCGCACCGCGCGCGCCCAGGCGTCGAGGTCGTCGGGGTCCTCGACGAACGTGGTCTCGATCCCGAGCTTGGGCAGCGTGTAGTGCAGGAGGTTGTAGGAGCCGCCGTAGAGCGAGGCCGACGCCACCACGTGGCCGCCGCCCTCGGCGAGGTTGAGCAGCGCCACCGTCTCGGCCGCCTGACCCGAGGCGACCGCGAGGGCCGCCACGCCGCCCTCGAGCGAGGCGATGCGCTCTTCGAAGACGGCCTGGGTCGGGTTCATGATCCGGGTGTAGATGTTGCCGAGTTCGGACAGTCCGAAGAGCGCCGCCGCGTGATCGGTGTCACGAAAGACGTAACTCGCGGTCTGATAGATCGGCACGGCTCGCGCCCCGGTCGTGGGGTCGGCGACGGCCCCCGCGTGAATCTGACGAGTCTCGAATCCCCATGCAGTCATCGGTGCTCCTTAGTCGTGTCGGGATGCCGACGTGGTGACTGGTAATAGTAGATAAATATGATGGAACTTGTCAACTATTACCGAGGGCCCGCCACGTCGATACGGTAACGGAGAAGCGGGCTCCTCTGTCGTCAGTCGAAGAAGGCGAGCCAGGCCGTTTCGGCCTCGTGCAGCGCGCGCAGGACTCCTTCGAGTTCGAGACCGAGGCGCGTCTGTTCCTCGACGGTGGTGACGGTGGCGAGCTTCGCGCTGAGGGTCTGCTTGCGCCGCTCCAGACGGGTCATCTCCTTTTCCGCCTCGCGCAGCGCCCGGCCCCGGGGAACGGCGGGGGACTCGTCGCGCGCTGCGGGTACGCCCGTCTCGAGCGATCGGGCGATCCAGGCGTCGATGCCGCCCGGCACGTCGCCGACGCGCCCGTTCGCGTGGACCTCGAGGAGCCGGTCGGTCGTTCGACTGAGGAAGGTGCGGTCGTGGGAGGCGACCACGAGCGTGCCGGGCCACTCGCTGAGAAAGTCCTCGATGAGCCGGATCGTCTCGAGGTCGAGGTCGTTGGTCGGCTCGTCGAGCAGCAGCACGTTCGGTCGCTGGGCGAGTGCGAGCAGCAGTTGGAGCCGTCGACGCTCGCCGCCCGAGAGCTCGCCGGCCTTGGTGGCCGGCAGGGCGCCCGTGAACCAGAACCGTTTCATCAGCGCGACGTCGGGCGGCGAGCCGGGAACCCCGTGCGGGCCGGCGACGAGTTCCTGGACCGTTTTTGATCCGTCAATCTCAGTGGCGTGCTGTTCGAAGTACGCGGCGACGACCGTCGGTCCCATCTTGATGGTCCCGCTCGTGGGTGCACGCCGCCCCGCCAGCAGATCGAGCAGGGTCGACTTGCCCGCGCCGTTGGCCCCCACGATGCCGATCCGGTCGCCGGGTCCGAGGTCGAGGTCGACGTCGTGCAGCAGGGTGGCGCCGTCCGCGTAGGCGAAGGCCACG
>JAKAFH010000090.1 GCA_021818025.1 Actinomycetes bacterium
GCGTCGACCCGCGGGTGAAGGCCCACCTCTCGGTCATCGGTGCGGCGATCGCGCTCTTGAAGGCGGTCGGCTACGTCTTTGCCAAGTGGGAGCTCGTCAACTCCACCAACGGCTACGTCGCGGGGGCGGGCTACACCGATGTGCACGCGCGCATGCCCGCCCTGACGATCCTCTTCTACCTCTCGCTCGCCGCGACGGCGATCCTGCTCGCCAACGTGCGCTCGCGCGGCTGGTCGCTGCCGGTGCTCGCGGTGGGCCTGTGGATGTTCGTCGCGCTGGTGATCGGCGTGCTATACCCGACGATCCTGCAAGCGGTGAAGGTCGCCCCGGCCCAGGGGTCGCTCGAAGGACCCTACATCCAGCGCAACATCGAGGCCACGCGCAGCGCCTACGGGCTCGACCACGTCACCTACGACTCCTTCGCGGGCTCGACCACGATCAGCGGCGCCCAGGTCACCGCGGCCACGCCAACGCTCGAGAACATCCGGCTCTGGGACCCCGCGAGCAACATCGCGCTCGCCACGGTTCGCAAGCGCCAGTCGATCCGCTCGTACTACACCTTCACGACCCTCGCCGTGGACCGCTACTTCATCAACGGCAAGCTGACCCCGGTGCTGATCGGGGCGCGCCAGCTCAACCCGGCCAACCTGCCCTCGCCGAGCTGGGTCAACCTGCACCTGCAGTACACCCACGGGATCGGCGCGGCCGCGGTGATCGCGAACTCGGTCGACTACGCGACGGGCAACCCGAACCTCGCGGTCTCCAACGTCCCGCCGACCTCGACGGGCGGCATGCCGGTCTTGACCAAGCCCGACATCTACTTCGGGATCAACGACCCGGGCTGGGTGGTCGCCAACACCAAGCAGCCCGAAGTCGACTACCAGGTCCTCCAGGGCAAGAACGCCGGCCAGCCCGTCGAGTCCCACTACGCGAGCACCGGCGGGGTGGCCGTCGGCGGCTTCTTCAGCCGGGCGGCCTTCGCGCTTCGCCTGAACGACTTCAACCTGCTGATCTCGAATCAGATCACCCCCACGAGCCGCGTACTCTTCGTGCGCGACGTGCTCGCCATGGCTCAGAAGGCGGCGCCGTTCCTCACCTTTGACTCGCACCCCTACGCCGTGATCGCCGATGGCTCGGTGCAGTACGTGCTCGACGGCTACACGACGACCGACCAGTACCCCTACAGCCAGAACGCGTCGAGCCTCAACGTGAACGTGGGCGGCCTGCCGGCGAGCTTCAACTACGTGCGCAACTCGGTGAAGGTCGTCATCAACGCCTACACCGGCTCGATGAAGTTCTACGCCGCGGACCCGACCGACCCGATCCTGCAGGCCTACCGGGCCGCGTTCCCGTCGATGTTCCAGCCGATGTCGTCGATGCCCGTTGAGATTCGCGACCACCTGCGCTACCCGTCGGACATCTTCTCAGTGCAGGCGGCCGTGCTCGGGAGCTACCACATCACCAACGCCAACGCCTTCTACACCGCCTCGGACAGTTGGACCGTGTCGCCGACCACTGGCGAGGGCACGCCGAGTCAGTCACTCGCCCAGACCCAGGTGACCAACGCCGCTGGCAACATCGTCGCGTCCTCACTGTCGCCGATGAGCCCCATCTTCCAGGTCGGCTCGCTACCCGGCACGAACCACCAGCAGCTGCTCGAGTCGCTCGCCTACGTACCGGCGGGCAACTCCTCAACCGTGCTTGGCCTGAGCGCCTTCATGGTCGCCACGAGCAACCCGTCGAACTACGGACAACTCTACGTCTATGAGACCCCGCGCGGTTCACTCGTGACCGGCCCGGTTCAAGCCGACTCCGAGATCCAGCAGAACTCGACGGTCAGCTCGACGATCACCCTGCTCGACCAGCACGGCTCGCAGGTCCTGCTCGGCAACAACCTGATGGTGCCGCTCGACCAGAGCGTGCTCTACATCCGGCCCCTCTACGTCTCGAGCACGTCCAACTCGATGCCCCAGCTGAAGTACGTGATCGCGGTCTTCAACCAGAAGGTCAGCATCAAGCCGACGCTGAATCAAGCGTTGGCCGCCGTGCTCGGCCACCCGGTCGCGGGGACGACGCCGACGAGCACGCCCTCGTCGGGCGGGTCGCCCTCGTCGGGCTCGAGCACGTCGACGGGCAAGGCCGGCCAGAGCGAGGCGTACTACCTGCAGCGCGCCTCGGCCGACTACACCGCCGCCCAGGCGGCGCTGCAGGCCGGTCAGCTGGGCCAGTACCAGGTTGACGTGAACAACATGTACCGAGATCTCCAGCTCGCCCAGAAGGCCTTGTCGACCAAAGTTGGCTGAGTAGGCCTACTGCCCCGCGAGAACATGGGGTGCGGTTGCTCGTGATGAGACGGGTACAAGCGGTGTGCACGACGTAGGTCTCGACGGGCCACATCGGCCCACGGCGAGGTTCACGAGTGGTCGTCGGTGCATGAGACCGCTTGGATTCGCTGGTCTAAATCGCTGATCAAACGGTTGAAAGAGTAGTGCCATCACTATCGTCGCCCGATCAATTGTGATATGTGAAATATTAAAACCCGACGGGTTTAGCGAAAATCGCTGTGGTATGTTACTGGCGACGTCGGGTTGTACCACCGAAGTGATTCATCAATGTGAGTCTGTCCAATAGGGGGGAAGTGTGTTGAAAATTACGTATAGGGCCCGGATTCTGACTTCAGGTCTGCTGGCTGCCACCATGCTGACGGTCGTGTCGGGAGCCACGAGTGGTCCCGCTTCGGCTGCAGCGAAGAAACTGTCGCCGTATCTGGTCGGCGTGCCCATGCCGATGACTGGCGCTGAGGCACAGGCGGGAACGCAGATCTACAACGCCGAGTTGATGGCTGCCCAGCGGGTCAACAAGAACGGGGGCGTGCTCGGTCATCCGATCAAGTTGATCGAACAGGATGACGCCTGTGACGCCGGGACGGCGGTGAACGCAGCGAACAAGTTGGTCTCTGAGAACGTGCAGGCGATCGTCGGCGGGTACTGCTCAGGGGCGACCCTGCCCGTCGAGCCGATCATCGCTCGCGCCAAGCTCCCCTACGTGATGCCCGCGGCGAACAGCCCCGAGTTGACCACTGGCGGGTACAAGAACGTCTTCCTCATCGACCCGTCGGGTTCGGGCGACGGCGCTGAGGCCGCGGCGTTCTTCAAGCAGCAGGGGATCACCAAGGTGTTCGTCATCGACGACCAGTCCTCCTTCGGCGTCGCCATCGCGAACGCGGCGGCCACCGACATCGCCAAGGACGGCGGCACGGTCGTCGCCGGTGGCGTCCAGTCGATCCCGTCCACCAGCAATGACTTCTCGGCGGTGATCTCCCAGATCAAGAGCTCCGGCGCAACCGGCATCTACTGGTCCGGCTACTTCGCCCAAGCGGCGCAGTTCGCCACCCAGCTCAATGCCGCGAACGTGATCGGCCCCAACGGAACTGCCAAGTTCGTGGTGGCAGACGGCTCGGTGGACGCGACGTACCTGTCGGGCGCCGGTGCAGCAGCGAACGGCACCTACGCGACCATCGCGGCCCTCGCCTCGGGCGTGGGCAACGTGCTCAACTCGCACGCCGACCAGGCGTTCAACGTCGCCTACAAGAAGGAGTTCAAGTCGGCCCCCGGACCGTACTCGACCTTTGGGTACGACGCCATCACGGCGCTCGTCCTCGCGGCCAAGCACGTGAAGTCGATCAAGCCGGCGCGAGTGATCGCAGGACTGCGCACGCTGCACTTCAACGGGCTCACCGGCAAGGTCTCGTTCGACAAGACGGGCAACCGGCTCGGCGCGGTGATGGACCTGCTCGAAGTGGTGAACGGCCAGTACACGCTAGCCTCGCCGCAGCCGAAGTTGTGATGAACTGAACGTCCGTGGACCCGTCGCCCAGGAGTCAACCGATGCCTGGGCGACGGGTCTTCACGTTGCTCGCCAGTCGTTCGATGGCCAACGGGAAGGTGGAACCGTGACTCCGAGGGGGCTTTGTGTCACTGCTACTCAATGAAATAGGCAACGGGATCTTTCTCGGCGCGTTCTTCGGCCTGGTGGCGCTCGGCTACAGCATGGTCTACGGGATCCTGCGCCTGATCAACTTCGCCCACGGCGACTTCTACATGGTCGCCGCCTTCGTGAGCTACACCATCCTCGGCGCGGTGGCCGTCGGCAATAGTCACGGCCAGTGGTTGACCGTGCTCTGGGTGGGGGTCGTCGTGATGGTGATCACCGGCGGGCTCGCGATGCTCGCGAACCAGTTGGTGTACCGTCCCATGCGCCGCGCCGCCATCCTCAGCCTCATGATCGCCGCCATCGGCCTCTCCCAGGTGCTCGAGAACGGCGTCCTGGTCACCCCCCAGTGGGGCGCGACCTACCTCGTCTTCCCCGTGACCACGCCGCCGAGTGGGTTCAACCTCGGGTCGAACCACTACACCTGGGCGCAGTTGATCATCGTGCTCGTCTCGGGTCTGCTCGCCCTCGGCGTCTACTTCCTCGTGGGCCGCACCCTGCTCGGCAAGGCGATGCGCGCGGTGTCCGAGGACCGGATCGCCGCGGTGCTGATGGGCATCAACGTCGACCTGGTGATCGCGATCGTCTTCTTCATCGGCGGCGCGCTCGCCGGCGCGGCGGCGGTGATGACGGGCGTGTACTACGGGCAGATCAACTACCTGATGGGTTTCACCGTGGGCCTCGAGGCCTTCACGGCGGCCGTGCTCGGTGGCATCGGCAACATCGGTGGCGCGGTACTGGGTGGACTCATCCTCGGTATCGTCCAGTCGATCGGCACGGGCATCTTCGGCGCTGAGTGGGCCATCGTGGTCGCCTTCGGCGCGTTGGTCCTCATGCTGTGGTTCCGGCCCACCGGCTTGCTCGGTGAGCGGGTCGCGAGGAGGATGTGACCCACGATGGCCACTGAGACCGCGGTCCGGTCGGGTCGCACGAGGGTTGACGGGTTCCGGGTCACGCGCGCCGGACTGGTGATCGCCCTCGTCGTGGCGGCGGCACTCGTGCCCCAGATGACCCAGAACCAGTACTACCTGGGCGTCGCGTTCCAGGCCGAGATGCTGATGTGCCTCGCGCTCGGGCTCAACATCGTCGTTGGCTACGCCGGCATGCTCGACCTCGGTTTCGCGGCGTTCTTCGCCATCGGCGCGTACACCACCGGCATCCTCTCAACCAAGGAGCACTGGTCGATACTCGCGTCGATCGGCCCCGGCGTGCTGATCGCGGTGATCTGTGCGCTCATCATCGGCTTCCCGACGCTGCGCCTGCGCAGTGACTACCTCGCGGTCGTGACGCTGGGCTTCGGTGAGATCATCCAAACGATCGCGATCAACCTCAACCAGACCGGCGGTCCGACGGGCATCTACGCGATCCCGGCGCTCACCATCGGCAGCGTCGTCGTGGCCAGCAACACGGGCTACTACTACGTGTTTTTAGTGCTGGTTATTATCTTCGCCCTGTTCTCGACTCGACTGCGCGGTTCACGACTGGGCCGAGCGTGGCTGTGCATCCGCGAGGACGAGGACGCGGCCAAGGCGATGGGCATCAACACGAACCACTACAAGCTCTACGCGTACATGTTCGGCGCGGTGCTCGGGTCGATCACCGGGTCGCTTTACGCACCGGCGCTGACGGCGATCTCGCCGGCGAGTTTCGGGTTCAGCGAGTCGTTGCTCATCGTCATGGCGGTGGCAATCGGCGGGCTCGGCAGCATCTGGGGCGTCATGTTCGGCGCAGCCGTCGTCGAGATCTTCCCCGAGGTCTTCCGCTCCTTCGCCCAGGCCCGTCTGCTGGTATTCGGCGTGCTGCTCGTGATCTTGATGGTCGTGCGACCGCGCGGCCTCTTCCCGGAGCGGGCCTTCCAGGGTCTGGGCACCCGGATCCGCGCTCGACTGGGACATGCGGTACCGTCCCCCCGCTCCGGCACGGGTGGGCCGCTCGTGTCACTGCCAACGGAGGAGCCGTGACCGCCGTCCTGCAGACCGATCACCTGTCGCTGCAGTTCGGCGGCGTCAACGCGTTGAGCGACCTGTCGATCGAGGTCGACGAGGGGGCGCTGCACGCCATCATCGGGCCCAACGGCGCGGGCAAGACGTCCTTCTTTAACTGTCTCACCGGCTACTACAAGCCAACGGGCGGCGCGGTCCGGTTCCAGGGCAACGAGGTCACTGGCCTCGACGCGGCCAAGGTCGCCGCGCTCGGGATCCGTCGTACCTTCCAGAACATCCGGGTCTTTCCGAAGATGTCGGTGCTGGAGAACGTCCTCGCCGGGGGACACTTACGCGCCACCTCGAACCTGTTGTCGATCACGGTCGCCAGCCGAGGATTCAGGCGGCGCGAGCGCCTCTTGCACGAGGAGGCCATGGCGAGCCTCGAGTTCGTCGGACTCGCCGACCAGTGGAACAACCTCGCCGGTGACCTGCCCTACGGGATGCGCAAGCGCATGGAGCTCGCCCGCGTATTGATCGCCAATCCCGTCGTGGTGCTGCTCGACGAGCCCGCGGCGGGTGTGAGCTCGGTGGAACGCGAGGAACTGTCGCGCGTGATCCGACGCATCCACGACCAGGGGACGTGTGTCGTGATGATCGAGCACGACGTGGACCTGGTGATGGAGATCGCGACGGACGTCACCGTGCTCGACAACGGCCGCATCATCGCCTCGGGGCTACCCCAGGACGTTCGAACGAATCCCGACGTGATCCGCGCCTACATGGGTAGGAAACGCAAATGAGGGCCCTCGAGCTCGACGCGGTGAGCGTCTACTACGGCGCCGTGCGTGGTGTCGAGGACGTCACCATGCACGTGGACGAGGGTGAGATCGTGGCGTTGCTCGGGGCCAACGGGGCTGGCAAGAGCACCTTGTTGAAGTCGATCTCGGGCATCATCCATCCGCGTCAGGGCACCATCAGCTACTTCGGTGACGTACTCGCCAAGCAGTCGGCCCACCGTCGGGTCGCTCGGGGGCTCGTGCACGTC
>JAKAFH010000091.1 GCA_021818025.1 Actinomycetes bacterium
TGTCCGCGCCGCCGTAGACGGCGGTGACGGCGAGCCCGAGGGCGGCACCGAGGGGTTCGAGGACCTCGTGGACCTGCACGGCGAGCTCGCGCGTTGGCAGCAAGACCAGTCCGCGCGGCCGCGCGGGTCCCGAGCCGGTCGGACCGGGGGTGGCGGCGATGCGCTGGAGCATCGGCAGACCGAAGCCCAGGGTCTTGCCCGAGCCGGTCTTGGCCTTGCCACAGACGTCGCGCCCGGCGAGCGCGTCGTGGATGGTGAGTGCCTGGATCGGAAAGGCAGTGGTGATGCCCTGACCGGAGAGGACCGCCACGAGGCGGGTGTCCACGCCCAGTTCGGCGAAGGTTTGATTGGTGGCGTACGAGTCGGCTGGCACCGACTCTGTGGTCTGGCTACTCACGGAACATCCGTCTTCTCGGTTGGACCCGAAACCGGCGTTCGTAAGGAAAGGTGGGCCCGAGCTCAATCCTCGAGCTCCGCCTCTAGTCTAGGTCCGAATCGAACCACTCGTACGGAGGCACCATGAAGCTCGAGATCGGTACCCCGGCGCCCGCCTTCACCCTCGCCGACCAGTCGGGCACGCCGGTGAGCCTGGCGGACTTCGCCGGGCGGCGCGTCGTGCTCTACTTCTACCCCGCCGACGACACCCCGGGCTGCACGACCGAGGCCTGCCAGTTCAACGACGAGCTCAGTGCCTTTGGCGACCTGGCGGTGACGGTGCTCGGCGTCTCGCCCGACGGCGGTTCTAAGCACCAGCGCTTCATCGCCAAGTACGGCCTCAACTTCACCCTCCTCTCGGACCCCGACCGGTCGGTGATGGCCACCTACGGCGCCTACGGCGAGAAGCAGCTCTACGGCAAGACCGTGACCGGCGTCATCCGCTCCACGTTCGTGATCGGCCCGACCGGTCTCATCGAGCACGCGTGGTACGGCGTGCGCGCGAACGGCCACGCGGCGCGAGTCCTCGCCGCGCTGACCGACTAGCTTCGACCCTGCCGAACCCGTCACGCTCGAGTCTCCCGCGCTCGACGAGAACGCCGCTCGATGCCGGTTGCTCGGTGACAGACCGGTGAGCACCACGGAGGGTCACGATCGTTCGTTGTCACGCGGCGGTCACAACGCCGTCACTTTTTGACAAGGTGCTGAGGCGGAATTCTCGATGTGGCTTCGGACACTGTCGTCATATGGAGCATGTCTCGCAGTCGTCAAAAGACTCATTTCCTAAGTTCCACAGGGCCAGCCCACACGGTGACGAGCACCATCGTTTGGTGCCGAATTACTCGCACGTAGGTATCATAAATAACGCTTAGGAATGGACCTTGCTGGTCCGGTCGCGCAACCCTATGCTCTCGCCAATGCGGCTCAGCGCGAGCCGCTAGTGGGGGACAAAAATGCCAGAGGGACTTGATCGGCCGACAGACATGTTGAGCGACACCGAACGGCTTCACCAGATGGGCTACGCCCAGGAGTTGAACCGCAACCTGAGTCGCTTTTCGAACTTCGCCATCTCATTCACCATCATCTCGATCCTGTCGGGATGCCTGACGCTGTACAGCTACGGACTCTCCCACGGTGGCCCGCCCACCATGATCTGGGGCTGGGTGCTCGTCGGCGGACTCGTGCTGTTCGCGGGACTCTCCATGGCCGAGATCTGCTCGGCGTATCCGACGGCCGGTGGTCTCTACTACTGGGCCGCGAAGCTCGCCCCGGGCAAGAGCGGTCCCATCTGGTCGTGGTTCGCCGGCTGGTTCAACCTGCTCGGCCAGGTCGCGGTCACGGCCGGCATCACCTTTGGCTGTGGCTACTCGGTCGGGGCGTTCCTGCAACTGCTCACGGGCCACACGGCCTGGACGTCGGCGGGTCACGTCGTCGCCATCACGGGGATCCTGCTGTTCCTGCAGGGCATCATCAATACCTTCGGTGTGAACGTGGTGGCGCTGTTCAACCACATCTCGGTATGGTGGCACCTGCTCGGCGTGGCGATCATCGTGGTGCTGCTCTACGCGGCGCCGTCCTCGCACGCGCATCAGAGCTTCAGCTTCGTCTTCGGCTCGGCGGGCTGGCACGCCTTCTCGGGTCTGTCGGGCTTCTCGGCGCCGTTCTACGTCTTCCTGCTCGGCCTGCTCGTCGCGCAGTACACCTTCACCGGCTACGACGCGTCCGCGCACGTCACCGAGGAGACCCACAACGCGGCCATCTCGGGACCCAAGGGGATCGTCAGTTCGATCTGGGTGTCCTGGATCGCCGGGTTCGTCCTACTCGTCGGGGTCAGCGCCGCCATCCCGCACACCTTCCCCTTCAGCCTCGCTGGTACGACGTATACGAACTACGCGAGCATCCCCGGGGCCTTCGGTGGTGCGCCGTGGGTGATGATCTTCGAACAGGCGACCGGGCGGGTCCTCGGTGAGCTGCTGGTGCTCGTGGTCATTGGCGCGCAGTTCTTCTGTGGGATCGCGTCGGTGACGGCCAACTCGCGCATGATCTACGCCTTCTCGCGTGACGGCGCCGTGCCCTTCGCCAAGTACTTCCACCACGTGAGCAAGCGCAGCCACGTGCCCGTGCACTCGGCGTGGTTCGGCGCGGTCGGTGCCTTCATCCTCTCGGCGTCCTACCTCAAGAGCGCCGTCGCCTACGCCGCCGTGACCTCGGTCGCGGTGATCGGCCTCTACGTCGCCTACCTGATCCCAGTCTTCCTGCGCCGCATCAACGCCGCGGCCTTCGTGCCCGGGCCGTGGAAGCTCGGCAAGTGGGGGCCCTTCATCAACTGGGTCGCCATCATCTGGGTCGTGTTCATCTGCGTGCTCTTCATGCTGCCCACCGCCTCGCCGATCAACTTCGCCGACTTCAACTTCACGCCCGTGGCGGTCGCGGTCGTGCTCGGCTTCGCGGGCATCTGGTACGCGGTGTCAGCGCGCAAGTGGTTCAAGGGGCCAAAGATCCAGGGCACGGTCGAGGAACTCGCGGCGATCGAGCACGAGCTCAGCATCTGATCACCACGCGAGGGCCGCGCCGCCACGGGTGGCCCTCGCGTGGCGTCGGCGCGTGCGACGGCCGACCTCGTCGTCACGGCGTGACGGCTCGGTCGGTTGTGTGGGCGCACCGCGCCCCGCGCACGACGCGATGCACGTTGGCCAGGACGAGCGCGCCGGGTTACTGTCTTTTTTATCGTTGAGGAGGGATGTATGACGACACGGGCGGCCGGGCGGCTGACGCGTGACGAATTGCTGGCGCGAATCAAGCACGGCGATCTGGACACGGTGATTCTCGCCATCACGGACATGCAGGGCCGACTGCAGGGCAAGCGCATCGACGCCACGTTCTTTGCCGAGGAGTACCTCGAGGGCGCCGTGGAGGGCTGCAGCTACCTGCTGGCCTCGGACGTGGACATGCGCACGGTCGACGGCTTCGCGCTCACCTCCTGGGAGCACGGCTACGGGGACCTCGCCTTCACGCCGGACTGGTCGAGCGTGCGCCTCGTGCCCTGGCACGACAAGACCGCGATCGTCTTCGCCGACGTCACGACCGTATCGGGCGAGTCGGTCGCCGTCTCGCCGCGCCAGGTCCTCGCCGCCCAGGTGGCGCGCCTGGCGAGTCGCGGCTGGCGGGGCTTTACCGGCACCGAGCTCGAGTTCATCGTCTTTGCCAACACCTACGAGGACGCCTGGAACCGCGCCTATCGCGGTCTCACGCCGGCGAACCAGTACAACGTGGACTACTCGCTGCTCGGCACCTCGCGCATCGAGCCGCTGCTGGGCCGCATTCGGCGCGCCATGCGCGGCGCGGGCATGGAGGTCGAGTCGGTCAAGGGCGAGTGCAACTTCGGCCAGCACGAGATGGCCTTCAAGTACGCCGAGCTGATCGACAAGTGCGACGAGCACGGCCTCTTCAAGCTCGGCGCGAAGGAGATCGCGGCCCAGGACGGCTACGCCTTGACCTTCATGGCGAAGTTCAACGAGCGCGAGGGCAACTCGTGTCACATCCATCTCTCGCTGCGCGACGAGGAGAACCGGCCGGTCTTTTCCGGCGACGGACCCCACGGCATGTCCGCCACCTTCCAGTCCTTCCTCGCGGGCATGATCGCCCACGTGCGCGAACTCTCGCTCTTGCTCGCGCCCAACGTGAACAGCTACAAGCGCTTCGTGGTGGGCTCGTTCGCGCCCACGGCGATCCTCTGGGGCCTCGACAACCGCACGTGCGCCTTCCGCGTGGTCGGCCACGGGCCGAGCCTGCGCGTGGAGTGCCGCATCCCCGGCGGGGACGTGAACCCCTACCTGGCCGAGGCGGCCCTGGTCGCGGCGGGCCTCGCGGGCGTCGACGCCGGCCTCGAGCTGGCGCCGGCCTTCGAGGGCAACGCCTACCTCGCCGACGTGGCCCGGGTGCCCACGACCCTCACCGAGGCGGTCCAGCTCTTCGAGCACTCGCCCGTCGCCCGCGCGGCCTTCGGCGAGGAGGTCGTGGCGCACTACGCTCGCGCCGGGCGCGTCGAGCTCGAGGCCTTCGAGTCGAGCGTGACCGATTGGGAACTCTTCCGCGGATTCGAGAGACTGTAACCATGCGCGACATCATCAACCCCGCCACCGAGGGCGTCATCGCCCGCGTCCCCATGCACTCGGTCGAGGAGACCGACAAGCTCATCGCGCGGGCCCACGCGGCCGCGCCCGCCTGGCGCGCCGTGACCCCGGCCGACCGGGCCCGCCTGCTGCGGCGCTTCGCCGAGGTCGTCGACGCCCACAACGAGGAGCTCGCCCAGCTCGAGGTCGCCAACTCGGGCCACACGATCGCCAATGCGCGCTGGGAGGCGGGCAACGTGCGCGACGTGCTGGCCTACTACTCGGGCGCGCCCGAGCGCCACGCCGGCAAGCAGATCCCCGTGGCCGGGGGCGTCGACATCACCTTCTACGAGCCGCTCGGCGTGGTGGGCATCATCGCGCCGTGGAACTTCCCGATGCCCATCGCCGGCTGGGGCTTCGGCCCGGCGCTCGCGGCGGGCAACACGGTGCTGCTCAAGCCGGCCGCCCTGACGCCGCTCAGCGCGATGCGCATCGGCGAGCTCGCCCTCGAAGCGGGCCTGCCCGAGGGCGTCTTCACGGTCGTCACCGGCGAGGGCGCCACGGTGGGCGACCGACTCATCAGCCACCCCGACGTGCGAAAGATCTGCTTCACGGGATCAAACGCCGTGGGCCAGCGCGTGATGGAGGGCTGCGCGCAGGGCATGAAGCGACTGACCTTAGAGCTCGGCGGCAAGAGCGCCAACGTGATCTTCGCCGACGCCGACCTCGAGAAGGCCGCGGCCATGGCCCCCTACGCGGTGTTCGACAACGCGGGCCAGGACTGCTGTGCGCGCTCGCGCATCTTCGTGCAGGCCTCGGCCTACGAGCGCTTCATGGAGCTCTTCGAGGTGGCGGTGAAGAAGGTCAAGGTCATGGACCCGAGCCGCGACGAGGCCGAGATGGGACCGCTCATCAGCGCGGCCCAGTGCGACACGGTCGCGGGCTTCATCGACGAGGCGAGCGTCGCCTTCCGCGGCACCAAGCCCGAGGGTCCGGGCTACTGGTTCGCCCCGACGGTACTCGCCACGACCGACCTGACGAGCCCCGCCTACCGCGAGGAGATCTTCGGTCCCGTCGTCTCGGTGGTGCCCTTCGCCGACGAGGCCGAGGCGATCGGCCTCGCCAACGACGGGCCCTTCGGCCTCTCGGGCTCGATCTGGACGCGCGACGTGGGTCGGGCGCTGCGCGTGGCGCGCGGCATCGAGACCGGCACCCTGTCGGTCAACTCGAACTCGTCGGTGCGCTACTCGACGCCCTTTGGCGGCTTCAAGCAGTCCGGCCTCGGCCGCGAGCTGGGACCCGACGCGCTCAAGAGCTTTAGTGAAGAGAAGAACGTCTTTATTGCAACGGAGGACTGATGGGACGACTGGACAACAAGGTTGCGGTGATCACCGGGGCGGCGAGCGGCATCGGTCGCGCGACGGCGCGCCGCTTCGCCGCTGAGGGCGCCCACGTGGTGGTCGCGGACCTGGACGCGGTCAACGGTGCGGCGCTCGCCGAGGCGATCGGCGGGCTGTTCGTGGCCGTGGACGTGGCCGACGAGGACAGCGTGAAGGCGCTCTATGAGACGACCAAGGCCACCTACGGGGGCATCGACGTGCTCTTTAACAACGCCGGGATCTCCCCGCCCGAGGACGACTCGATCCTCACGACCGACCTGGCGGCCTGGCGCAAGGTCCAAGACATCAACCTGACCTCGGTCTACCTGTGCTGTCGCTACGGGATCCCCCACCTGCTCGAGCGCGGCGGCGGATCGGTCATCAACACCGCCTCCTTCGTCGCGGTGATGGGCTCGGCGACCTCGCAGATCTCCTACAGCGCCTCCAAGGGCGGCGTGCTCTCGATGAGTCGCGAGCTCGCGGTGCAGTTCGCGCGCGAGGGCGTGCGGGTGAACGCCCTGTGCCCCGGACCGGTCAACACGCCGCTGCTCCAGGAGCTCTTCGCCAAGGACCCCGAGCGCGCCGCGCGGCGCCTGGTCCACGTGCCCCTGGGCCGCTTCGCCGAGCCCGAGGAGATCGCCAGCGCCGTGCTCTTCCTCGCCTCGGACGACGCGTCCTTCGTGACGGCCTCGACCTTCCTCGTCGACGGCGGGATCTCGGGCGCCTACGTGACGCCGCTGTGACCTCGCGGTCGCGACGGCGTCAGCGCACGCGCGAGTAGCCCGCCGGGCACCGTGGCGCGTAGGACTCGACGCGCCGGATGGTCGTGCCGCGCGAGCACGTGATCGTGGCCATGGGCGGCGCCGGGGCGTAGCCGACGACCTCGCTCGAGGCGCCGTTGGCGACGACGCGCACGCCGAAACGCTGGGTCGTGGTGAGCCCGCCGAACCAGCACGCCGTGGAGACCGTGGTCTC
>JAKAFH010000018.1 GCA_021818025.1 Actinomycetes bacterium
TCCAGGAGTCCATCGCCGACGAGGTCGTGCGCCGGCTGTTGCGACGGGTGGAGCAGCTGCGCGTGGGCGACCCGCTCGACAAGAACACCGACGTCGGCGCGATCAACTCGGCCGCCCAGCTCGCGCGCATCGAGGCCCTCGCCGACGCCGGGGACGCCGAGGGTGCGACGCGCCACACCAGTTCGTGTTCGCTGCCGAGCGAGGGCTACTGGTTCGCCCCGACGGTCTTCACCGACGTCAGCCAGTCGCACCGGATCGCGCGCGAGGAGATCTTCGGGCCGGTGCTCTCCGTGCTGAGCTTCCGCACGCCCGAGGAGGCCGTCGCCAAGGCCAACAACACCACCTACGGCCTCGCCTGTGGCGTCTGGAGCGAGAAGGGGAGCCGCACCCTGTGGGTGGCCCAGCGCCTGCGCGCCGGAGTCATCTGGGCCAACACCTACAACCGCTTCGACCCGACGAGCCCCTTCGGCGGGGTGCGCGAGTCGGGCTTTGGCCGCGAGGGCGGCCGCCACGGACTGGAGGCCTACCTCGATGTCTGATCGACTGGACGTGCGAAAGACCTACAAGCTCGTGGTGAAGGGCGCCTTCGTGCGCTCCGAGTCCGGGCGCAGCTACGAGGTCGGCGACGCATCGGGCGCCTTCTGGGCCAACGTCGCCCAGGCCTCGCGCAAGGACCTGCGCGAGGCCGTGGTGGCCGCGCGCGCGGCCCAGCGCTCGTGGTGGGCGGCGACGGCCTACAACCGCGGCCAGGTGATCTACCGCCTGGCCGAGATGGCCGAGGCCCGCCGCGCCGAGCTCGCCGAGCACGTCGCCGCGGCCGAGGGGATCGCGATGGCGCCAGCCGCCGACGCGGTCGCGAGCGGCATCGACCGGATCGTCTGGTACGCGGGCTGGACCGACAAGGTCGCCCAGGTCCTCGGCGGGGCGAACCCGGTGGCGGGCCCCTTCTTCAACTTCTCCCTGCCGGTGCCCTGTGGCGTGGTGGGGGTGCTCGCGCCCCAGGACTCGTCCTTTACGGGCTTCGTCGACGCCGTCGTCGCGCCCATCGCGACGGGCAACGCCGTCGTCGCGATCGCGAGCGAGGCGCGCCCGACCCCGGCCGTGCTGCTCGGCGAGATGAGCGCCACGGCCGACCTGCCCGGCGGGGTCCTCAACGTGCTGACCGGCCGCACCGACGAACTCGCCCCGGTGCTCTGCAGTCACGAGGACGTCGACGGGGTCGACCTCGAGGGCGCCGGCGAGCGCGTGGGCGAGCTCGCCCGACTCGCCGCCGGCTCGATCAAGCGCGTGCTGCGGCCCCGGCCGGGCGCGGGTGAGGAGCTGCGCCGCCTGCGCGCCTTCGTCGAGACCGCCACGGTCTGGCACACGATCGGCCAGTGATGACCAGCCCCTTCGCCCTCGCCCAGCGCGCCGCCAACGAACTGCGCGAGCGCAGCGGCTTTGACCGCTACGACCTGGCGATCGTGCTCGGCTCGGGGTGGCGCGAGGGCGCCGTCGCCCTGGGCGAGCCCGCGAGTGACGTCGCCACGACCGACCTGGCGGGCTTCCTCGCGCCGACGGTCGCCGGGCACAGCGGACGGATCCTCAGCCTGACCGTCGCCGGCGTGCGCGTCGCGCTCGTCTCGGGCCGAGTGCACCTCTACGAGGGGCACCGCGTCGACCAGGTGGTGCACCCCGTGCGCACGGTCATCGCCGCCGGCGCGAGCCGGGTGGTGCTGACCAACGCCTGCGGGGGGATCGACCCGCGTGTCGCGCCCGGGTCGGTCGTGGTGATCCGCGACCACCTGAACCTCACCGCGACCTCGCCGCTCGAGGGCGAGGCGCCGCCCGAGCCCTACGGCTCGCGCTTCGTGGACCTCACCGACCTCTACAGCGCGCGCCTGCGCGCGGCCGCGGCCGCGGCCGCCCCCGAGCTCACCGAGGGCGTCTACGCGGGCCTGCGCGGTCCGCACTACGAGACCCCCGCCGAGATCGCGATGCTCGCCACGATGGGCGCGACGCTCGTGGGCATGTCCACCGTGCTCGAGGCGATCGCCGCGCGCCACCTCGGGGCCGAGGTGCTGGGCCTGGGCCTCGTGTCGAACTTCGCGGCCGGGGTCACCCCGGCGCCGCTCAATCACCTCGAGGTCCTGCAGACCGGTCTCGCGAGCGCGGGCGCCCTCGGGTCGCTGCTCACCCGGCTCGTACCCGTACTGTGAACGACGAGCTCCTCGCGCGAGTGACCGCGTGGATCGCGGGCGACCCCGACGAGTCCGATCGCGAGACGCTCGAACTGCTGGTGCGCGACGGCGCGACCGAGGAGCTCGAGCGCCGCTTCGCCGCGCTGCTCACCTTCGGCACGGCCGGCCTGCGCGGGCCGGTCATGGCGGGGCCGGCCGGCATGAACCGCTACACCGTTCGCCGCGCCACCCAGGGCGTCGCCGCCTGGCTGCAGGCGAGCGACGTCGACGCCTCGCGCGGGGTCGTCGTCGGACGCGACGCGCGCCGCGGCTCGGAGGCCTTCAACGACGAGGTCGTGGCGGTGCTGCTCGGCGCGGGCATACCGGTCTACGAGATGCCCGGTCCGCTGCCGACCCCGCTCGTCGCCTACGCCGTGCGCGCGCTTGGCGCGGCGGCGGGCGTGATGGTCACCGCGAGCCACAACCCGCCGGGCGACAACGGCTACAAACTCTACGACGCGAGCGGCTCGCAGATCGTCCCGCCCGACGACGAGATCGTCGAGCGGTACTCGGCCGCGGCCACGACGCCCTCGCTCGGGACCCGCGACGATCCACGGCACCACGCCGTGCCCGAGGCGCTGCTCGAGGACTACCGGCGTCACGCGCTGGCGCGTTTCGCCCCGCCGAGCCCGAGCGACCTCGCGATCGTCTACACGCCCCTGCACGGGGTGGGCGGGGCGACGATGACGGCGCTGCTCGCCGAGGCCGGCTACCGCTCGGTCCACGTGGTCGCGGCCCAGTTCGAGCCCGACGGCCGCTTCCCCACGCTGCCCTTCCCCAATCCCGAGGAGCCGGGCGCGCTCGACCTCGCGATCGCCCGGGCCGACGAGGTGGGCGCGGACCTCGTGCTCGCCAACGACCCCGACGCGGACCGGCTCGGCGTCGCGGTGCGCGATGGCGCGAACTGGCGCGTGCTGCGCGGCGACCAGATCGGCTGGCTGCTCGCCTCGGCCCTGCTGGCCGAGGCCGGGCCCGACGACGTCGTGGCGACCACGATCGTGTCCTCGAGCATGCTCGAGGCGATGGCCCGGGCCGCCGGCGTGGACTGCGTGACGACGCTCACCGGATTCAAGTGGATCGCCCGGGCGGGGGGCGAGCGCCGGCTCGCCTTCGGCTACGAGGAGGCGCTCGGCTTCGCCGTCGACGACCGCGTCGCCGACAAGGACGGCATGACCGCGGCGCTCGCGCTCGCGCGCCTGGCCAACGAGCTCGCGCTTCGCGGCCAGTCGCCGCTCGACCGGCTCGACGAGATCGAGTCGCGCTTCGGCGTGCACGCGGTCGACCAGCTCGCGCTGCGCGTGGAGGGCCCCGGCGGTCGGGCGCGCATCACGGCGATGGTCGAGCGGCTGCGCGCCGAACCGCCGAGCCATCTCGGCGGCGAGCCGGTCACCGAGGTCGTGGACCTCGCGACGGGCTGGCGCGGACTCGCCCCGACCGAGGGCGTCGCGCTGCTCGCGCCGCCGTCGCGGGTGGTGGTGCGCCCCTCGGGCACCGAGGCCAAGGTGAAGGCCTACCTCGAGGTCGTCGTCGGGCCCGACGACCGGACGCTCGCCGAGCAGCGCCGCGTGGCGAGAAAGCGCCTCGAGATGATCCGCAGCGAACTCGCCGCGCGGCTCGACTAGGTCCGCGATCAGGCCGGGTGGGCGACTCGCTCAACCGGGCGCTCTGGCTCGGCCGTGACCTTCGCGTTCGTCGATCGCGACGCTAGCGCGGGGACCGGGTGTCGTGTCCTGTTCGAGGTAGCGAGAACGTCGCGAACCTCGCTCGCCGAGAGTGCCGGGGCGAACAGGTAGCCCTGGCCGAGCTCGCAACCGATCGCGCGCAGGTACGCGAGCTGCTCGACCGTCTCGATGCCCTCGGCGAGCACCGTGAGCCGCAGTCGCCGCCCGAGGGCGATCATGGCCTCGAGCAGCGTGCGGCTGGCCACGTCGTCCGCGGCCGCGACGACGAAGGAGCGATCGATCTTGATGACGTGGGGGTGCAGTCGCGCGAGGTGCGAGAGTGAGGAGTAGCCCGTGCCGAAGTCGTCGAGGGCCAGGCGCACGCCGCGGTGCTCGAAGTGCGCGAGCACCGCGCCCACCTGGGTGGTGTCGGCCAACGCGGCGTGCTCGGTGATCTCGAGTACGAGCCGGTGCGGCGCGAGGCCGCTCGCGCGCAGCGCCTCGTCCACGAGCGCGAGCAGGCTCGGGTCGCGGAACTGGTTCGTCGAGAGGTTCACCGTCACGTAGGGCGCCTGTCCGTGCCCGGCGTCCCACGACGCGGCCTCGGTGGTGGCGGCGCGCAGCGCGAACGCACCGAGGGCGACGATGAGGTCGGTCTGCTCGGCGAGGGGGATGAAGACGTCGGGCGCGATGGGGCCCTTCTCGGGGTGCCGCCAGCGCATCAGGGCCTCGAAGCCCACGATCTCGTCGGTCGCGAGGTCGATGAGTGGCTGGTAGTGCATGCGCAGCTGCTCGGTGCCCACGGCCGCGCGCAGGTCGCGCAGCAGCTCGTAGCGGCTCGAGGCCCGGTCGTGCATGTCGCTCGTGAAGCGCACGACGCTGCCCTTGCCCTGACGCTTGGCCTCGTAGAGGGCGGTGTCGACGTTGCGCAGCAGCGCCTCGTTGTCGATGGACTCGTCGTCCAAGACGACCAGCCCCACGCTCACGCGCTGCTCGACGCTCGTGCCGGCGACGGTGAAGGGCTCGTGCACGACGCTGAGGAGGCGATTCGCGACCTCTTCGTAGGAGCCGGTGATCCCGTGGGCGAGGTAGAGGAACTCGTCGCCGCCGAAGCGGCACAGCGTGTCGCTCGCGCGCGTGACCCGCTCCATTCGCCGCGCGAACTCCACCAGCAGCTCGTCGCCCACGTGGTGGCCGAAGGTGTCGTTGACGCCCTTGAAGTCGTCGAGGTCGAGCAGGAAGACCGCGTTGATGGCGCCGTCGCGCGCGGACGCCGCCCGGGCCCGCGAGAGCCGGTCCTCGAAGAGCGTCCGGTTGGCGAGCCCGGTCAGCGAGTCATACAGCGCCCGGTGCTCGAGCTCGGCGAGCAGGGCGCGCTCGTCGGTGACGTCGCGCACCGAGACGACGTACGTTCCTGGATTACCGCGTTCGTCACAGAGACTGGCTGCCGACAGTTCGCCGATGATCAATGGCCCGGCGCGGTGGACGAACCTCGTGGTGTAGTGAACCCGCGGGACGGCGCCCGAGGCCAGTCGTCGTCGGTGCTCCTCGGCGATCGCGACGTCGCTATCGAGACGGAACTCGTCGGGCGAGTGGCCGAGCAGCTCGATCTCGTCGCGTCCGATCATCTCGCAGAAGGCGTGGTTTACATCGATGATGTGGCCGGTGGGGTCGAGCAGGTACATCCCCGAGGTGTTGTTCGCGAAGGCGTCGTGGAAATGTGCGTCGCGCCGGGCGAGTTCCCTTTGGACCTCGGCCTCGGTGCGCAGGGCCCGCACCTCGCTCTCGACCTTGGTGTGCTCGGCCACGCGCAGCAGCTCGCGCTGGCGCCGTTCCACCTCGTACTGGTGCCCGACCTGGATGGCGACGACGACCGCGGTGGCGAGCACGGCCCACTCGCGAAAGATCTCCCTAGTCGGGTGACTCATGAACACCTGCATGGGAATGGTGAGCAGGATGCTGGTGAGTGCCGCGCCGAGCGAGCCCACCAGCCCGAAGACCGCGCCGCCGTAGACGATGGGGATGAAGAGCAGCAGGTCAATCGTCGAGTCGGGGACCGCGATGACGTCACGCATCGGCGTGACGGCGATGGCGACGTGCACGAGGAAGATCCCGAGCACCATCGCCTGGACGGCCCAGAAGCGACCGGACGTGAGCGGCGGGTGCACGAGGTTGACGACGAGGTTTCGCACGGCCGTCCGTGGGGTCGTCTCGCCGGCTCGTGACACGGGCGGGGCGGGACTGGCTGGGCTCACGAGACCTCTTCTCTTCTAGCCCCCAGCTACAAGTCGGACAATAGAGTCACGTTTAGAAACGTGTCGGCGAGGCCGTAGGGACCAATGGCCCAATTGTCAGGCGCGCCACGTGGAACCACGTCGCACTCCCGGAGGTTCTACGGATACGGTCCGTGTCGTTAGGCACCGGCGCGCAGCGCGGCGTAGCCGGGCTTGATGACCGTGTTGATCAAGGCGAGGCGTTGGTCGAAGGGGTAGAAGGTGCTCTTGGCGGCGTTCAGCGTCAGCCACTCGACGTCGTCGAGGGTCCAGCCGAAGGCGTCGGCGCAGGCGGCGAACTCGCTCGAGAGCGTGATCCCGCTCATCAGCCGGTTGTCGGTGTTGAGCGTGACCCGGAAGCGCAGTCGGCGCAGTAGCTCGATCGGGTGCTGGGCGATCGAGGCCGCGGCGCCGGTGTGGACGTTGGAGGTGGGACAGACCTCGAGGGGGATCCGCCGGTCGCGCACGTAGTTGGCGAGCCGGCCGAGGCGATACTCGCCGTCGACGTTCACGAGGTCATCGACGATCCGCACGCCGTGGCCGAGCCGCTCGGCGTCACAGAACTGCACGGCCTCCCAGATCGAGGGCAGGCCGAAGGCCTCGCCGGCGTGGATGGTCATGTGGAAGTTCTCGCGCTGCACGAGGTGAAAGGCGCTCAGGTGCTTGGTCGGCGGGAAGCCGTCCTCGGGCCCCGCGATGTCAAAGCCGCACACGCCCGCGTCACGGTGCGCCACGGCCAGCTCGGCGATCACCTCGCTGAGACTGGCCTGGCGCATGGCTGAGAGGATCGCGCGCACGACGATGGTGCGGCCCTCGCGGCGCGCGTCGGCGGTGCCGCGCGAAAAGCCGGCGAGCACCGCGGAGACGACCGCATCGAGGGTGAGCCCGCGCTTCGTGTGCAGCTCGGGCGCGAAGCGGACCTCGGCGTAGACGACGCCGTCGCGCGCGAGGTCAAAGGCGCACTCGGCCGCGACGCGCTCGAGGTGCTCACGGGTCTGCATCACCGCGGTCGTGTGGGCGAAGCCCTCCAGGTAGCGCACGAGGTCACTGCCCGGCGCGTCGGCGATGAACCACTGGCGCAGGACCTCGGGGTCGGACGTCGGCAGGCCGTCGTAGCCGATCTCGCGGGCGATCTCGAGCACGGTCGCGGGCCGCAGGCCCCCGTCGAGGTGGTCGTGCAGCAGGACCTTGGGGGCGCGGGCGAGGAGGTCGGGCGTCAGCGTCGGGCCAGGCATGGAGTCAGGCTAGCCGCGCAGACCTGGTCAGCCGATGCGTTCGAGCAGCAGCGGCGACGGCGCGACCGGCTCGTCGGCGAGGCTCACCGCGCTCGCGATGGTGGCCCGGCCGAGCTCGAGGTGCGCGTCGTCGTCGGCGTAGAGCTCGAAGATCGGCTGACCGGCGACGACCTCGTCACCGACCGTGACGAGACAGCGCACGCCCGCGCCGGCGCTCACCGGGTCCTCCTTGCGCGCCCGACCCGCCCCGAGGCGCCAGGCGGCAACGCCGACGTCGAGGGCGTCGACGCGCTGGACCACCCCGGCGCGCGGCGCCGTGACCTCGTAGACGTAACCCGAAGTCGCCAGCACCGCGTCGGGGTCACCGCCCTGGGCAGCGATCATGCGCCGGTAGACCTCGTAGGCCGAGCCGTCGTCGAGTCGTGCCGCGGGGTCGACGTCAAGGCCCGTCAGTTCGAGCATCGTGGCCGCGAGGGCGAGGGTGAGCTCGCGCACGTCGGCGGGCCCACCACCGCGTAGCACGTCGACCGACTCGGCGACCTCGATCGCGTTGCCGATCGCCTGGCCGAGCGGGACGTTCATGTCGGTGAGCTGGGCGATCGTCGCGACACCGTGGTCGCGCCCGAGGGCGACCATCGTCGTCGCGAGCTCGATGGCCCGCTCGTGGTCCTTGATGAAGGCGCCGCGGCCGACCTTCACGTCGAGCACGAGTGCCCCGGTGCCCTCGGCGATCTTCTTGGACATGATCGACGACGCGATGAGCGGGATCGACTCGACCGTGCCGGTGACGTCGCGCAGCGCGTAGAGCTTGCGGTCGATCGGCGCGAGGCCGGTGCCCGCGGCACAGATCACCGCGCCCACCGACTCGAGCTGCTCGTAGACCTCGTCGTTGGAAAGCGTCGCCCGCCAGCCCGGGATCGTCTCGAGCTTGTCGAGCGTCCCGCCGGTGTGCCCGAGGCCGCGCCCCGAGAGCTGGGGCACCGCCGCGCCGCAGGCCGCCACCAGCGGGGCGAGGATGAGCGAGATCTTGTCGCCGACCCCGCCGGTCGAGTGCTTGTCCACGGTCGGGCGCGAGAGCCGCGAGAGGTCGAGCCGCTCGCCCGAATCGACCATCGTCGCGGTCCAGGTGCGCAGCTCGCGCGCCGAGAGACCGTTGAAGAAGACCGCCATCAAGAGCGCCGACATCTGCTCGTCGGCGACCTCGCCGCGGTCGTAGGCGTTGAGCATCCAGGCGATGGTCTCGTCCTCGAGCGCGCGGCCGTCGCGCTTGGCCGTGATGACGTCGATCGCCGAGGTCACGAGCGCGTAGCGAGGTCGTCGGGTCCGAAGGCGTCGGGCAGCAGCTCGCCGAGCGTGCGTGCGCGACGACCGTCGCCGTCGTCCACGAGCAGGCCCGCGCCGCCGTGCTCGAAGAGCAACTGGCGGCAACGCCCGCACGGGGCGAGCGGCTCGCCGTCGCCGGCGACGATCGCGACGGCGACGAGGCGCCCACCGCCGAGGCGCGCGAGGTCGCTCACGAGGGAGCACTCGGCGCACAGGGTCAGGCCGTAGCTGGCGTTCTCGACGTTGGCGCCCTCGACGACGGTGCCGTCCTCGGTCAGCGCGGCCGCGCCCACCGTCACCTTCGAGTACGGGGCGTAGGCGTGCTTGCTCGCCGCGATCGCGCGCTCGCGCAGCGTCGACCAGGGGATCTCAGAGGGCTGAATCACGCCATCACAGTACACTTCGCTCTCGTGACCCAGTCGCCCGATCTCCCTGCTCTTGACGTCGCCGACGAGGTTCGCGACGCGTTGGCCGACGGCGTCGCGGTCGTCTCGCTCGAGACCACCATCGTCGTGCACGGGTTGCCCCACCCCCAGAACCTGGAAGTCGCCGCGCAATGCGAGGACGCGGTCCGCGCGGCTGGCGCCGTGCCGGCGACGATCGGCCTGCTCGACGGCCGGGTCGTCGTCGGGCTGAGCCTCGCCGAGCTCGAGCGGCTCGCCGAGCCCGAGCGCGCCTCGGCCAAGCTCTCGTCGCGCGACCTCGGCCTCGCCCTCGCGCTCGGGCGCGACGGGGCGACGACCGTGGCCGGCACGATCGCGCTCGCTCGTCACGCGGGCATCGAGGTGATGGCGACGGGCGGCCTCGGCGGGGTGCACCGCGACGCGTGGCGCACCTACGACGAGTCCAATGACCTCACGACGCTCTCGCGCACGCCGGTGCTCGTGGTGGCATCGGGCGTGAAGTCGATCCTGGACGTTGGGGCGACACTCGAGCGCCTGGACACCCTCGGCGTGCCCGTCGTCGGCTACCGGACCAGTCGCTTCCCGGGCTTCTACCGGGCCGACTCGGGCTTTGCCCTCGACTGGTCGGTCGAGGGGCCGGCCGAGGCGGCGGCGGCCTTCGCCGCGCACCGCGGACTGAGCCCCACCGGCATGCTGCTCGCCAATCCCGTGGCCGCCGAGGTCGAGCTCGACGGTGACCTGCACGACGCGGCGCTCGCGAGCGCCCTCGCGCTCGCCGAGTCGACCGGGGTCACGGGCAAGGCCGTCACGCCGATTCTGCTCGGCGAGTTCGCGCGCTACAGCGCCGGGGCGAGCGTAGCGACCAACCGGGCGCTCGTCGTGGCCAACGCCGCGCTGGCCGGTGCCGTGGCCGTCGAGCTGGCGGCGCTTCGGCGGTGAACCCGCGCGTCATGGTCGTCGGTGACGTCATGCTCGACGTCGTCACGCGCCCGCTCGGGGCGCGCCAGCCGACGAGCGACACGCCGGCCGCCACGGTCGTCGGGCGCGGCGGCTCGGCGGCGAACGCGGCCGCTGGACTCGCGCGCGCGGGCTGTGCGGTGAGCTTCGTCGGCGCGATCGGTCACGACGCCGTCGCCGACGTCCTACGCACGCTCTTTGACGCGGCGGGCGTCGTCACGCACTTTCAGGTCGTCGACGAGCCCACGGGCGTCGTCGTCGCGATCGTCGACGAGTCGGCCCAGCGCGCCATGTTCACGAGCCGCGGCGCCAACGCCGCGCTGAGCTGGGCCCACGTGCTCAGCGCACTCGACGAGGACTTCGACCACCTGCACGTCTCGGGCTACACCGTGCTCGACGAGCGGACCCGTGAGGTCGCGCGCCGCGCCATTACCCTCGCGCGCTCGCGCGGCGCCTCGGTCTCGGTGGACGCCTGCTCGGTCGGGCCACTGCGCGCGATGGGCCCCTCGGAGTTCCTCGACGTGGTCGCTGGGGCGACGACGATCTTCGCGAACCAGGAGGAGGCGATGGCCCTCGGCGCCGGCTCGCTCGAGGAAGCCGTCGCGGACCTGACGGCCCGCTTCGACGAGGTCGTGATCACCCTCGGGGCGAGCGGCGCGCTCGTGTCGAGCGGCGAGGGCGTGGTGCGCGTCGGGGCCGCGACGAGCGAGGCCGTCGACACCACCGGGGCGGGCGACGCCGTCACGGGCGCCTATCTCAACGAGCGGCTGCGTGGTGCGCAGCGTCGTAGCGCGCTCGAGGCCGCGATGGCGGCCGCGGCGCAGGTCGTCGTCGGGCTCGGCGCGGGTTAGTCGCGCCGGTAGGGCAGGCCGTCGGCCGCGGGCGGGCGGACCCGCCCGATGAGCCCTGAGACCACGGCGATGGTGATCACGTAGGGGAACATCCCCAGGATCTCGGTGGGCACGGGCACCTGGTAGGTCTGCAGGTTGTCCGCCAGGTAGACCGACAGGCCGAAGAGCACCGAGGCGACGACCGCGCCCGAGGGGCGCCACCGGCCGAAGATCAGCGCGGCGAGGGCGATGTAGCCCAGTCCCGAGGTGTAGCCCGGCTGGAACTGGCCCTGGGAGGCCATGAAGGCGACGCCGCCGATCCCGGCGATCGCGCCGCCCATGATGACGTTGGCGTAGCGCACCCCGATGACCTTGATGCCGACCGAGGCCGCGGCCTGGGGGTGCTCGCCGACGGCGCGGACCCGCAGGCCCCAGCGGGTCTTGAAGAGCGCGAAGGAGACCAGCCCGACGAGGATGAGCATCAGGTAGAAGAAGCCCGTCTGGTCGAAGAAGACCGGCCCGATCACCGGGATCTTGTAGAGCAGCGGGATGGGCAGGTTCGGCGCGAGGTTGCCCGTGTTGTACTGAGGGAACGGGGTGAAGACCTGCAGGTTCAGATACGACGAGAGGCTGCCGAGCATCGTCACGAGCACCACACCGACGATGATCTGGTCCGAGAGGTAGCGCAGCGACAAGAAGGCGAGCACGAGCCCGAGCGCGCCGCCGATCAGCGCGCCGACGATCGCGGCGTAGATGAAGCTGTGCGTGGTCGAGGCGACCATCGAGCCCACGAAGGCCCCGCCGATGAACTGGCCCTCGATCGCGATGTTCACGACCCCGGCGCGCTCGCACATGACCCCCGAGAGCGAGCCGAAGATGAGCACCATCGCGAGCGCCGAGCTCCCGATCAGGATGGCAGTCAGGTTGACGAAGTTGATCTGCGAGGGCCCGGTCGTGCGTGCGGCCCAGAGCAGCAGCGCGACGAAGAAGAGCACCGCGACGACGCCGAAGCGGGCCATCACGCCGCGCCGGGGCAGGCGCGCCACGACGTCCAGGCCGAGAGCGACGATCGCGACGCCGAGCACGATGTTGCTCCAGGCCGTGAGCAGCGTCAACGTGCCGACGTGCCACGGGGCGTTCGTGAGCGACACCGGGTTGAAGGTGAGCGACGAGTGGGCGCCGAACCCCGAGCCGACGCCAAAGACGAGGGCCGTGAAGAGCCCGATGGCGAGCATGATCACGCCGATGCCCCGGGTGCGCCCGACCGGGATCCTCGGGGCCGCGGTCGTCGTCTGGGTCGTCACGTCGAGGCTCACGATCCCCACCCCTTGGTCGCCAGCTGCAGCGCCGCCGTGGGCGACGTGCGAAGCCGGAAGATCTCCTTCACGAGCACCGGGGTCGCCACGAAGAGCACGACCGCCGACTGGATCACGGTCGCGAGGTCGAGCGGGATGCCCGTCGCCGCCTGCATCGCGCGCCCGCCCACGCCGAGCGCGGCGAAGAGCAGCGAGGCCCAGACGATGCCGATCGGTTTGTTGCGCCCGAGCAGGGACACGGTGATCGCGGTGAAGCCGATGCCGGCGTTGCCGACGAGGAACCCGCCGTCGAGGGTCTTGTAGAAACCGGCGAGCTCGGTGACCCCCGCGAGCCCGGCGAGGCCGCCCGAGATGGCAAAGACCAGGATGATCACGGCCTTGGCGTTGATGCCCGAGGCGCGCGCCGCCTGGGGGTTGGCCCCGGTGACGCGGAACTCGAAGCCGAGCGAGGAGCGCTCGAGGAACCACCACGCGAAGAGCACCACGAGCGCCGCGATGACGAGCCCGTAGTTGACCCGCAGCCCCGAGGCGGTGCCAAAGAGCGGGGCGAGCTGGGCCGAGGGGTCCAGCGTGCGCGCGATGTCGTTCTGTTGGCCGGGTGCCTGCAGGGCCGTCGAGAGCAGGGTGTAGAGCAGGATCGCCGAGACCACGTAGTTGAACATCAGCGTGACGATGACCTCGTGGGCGCCGGTGTAGGCCTTCAACAGGCCCGGGACCGACCCGGCGAGCACGCCGCCGGCGATGCCCGCGAGCAGCGTGAATGGCAGGTGCAGCACCGTGGGCAGGTGGATCAGCGTGCCCACGTAGGCCCCGGCGATGCCGCCCATCATCGCCTGGCCGTTGGCGCCGATGTTGAAGATGCCCGTCTGGAAGGCGATGCCCACGCCGATCGAGGCGATGGTGAGCGGCGTCGCGTAGGTGAGGGTCTCGGAGATCGGAGTGAGCGCGTTGGACCAGCCCTGGCCCGTGGTGATCGCGTGCCAGAGGGTGGCCGGGCTGAAGACCGACCCGGTGAACATGATCCGGTAGGCCGCCCCGACGTTGTCGGCGGTCACCTTGAGCGCGTGGCCCGGGGCGCCCCAGCCGGAAAAGAAGCCGCGCCAGGCGTTCAGCACCGGCGCGGTCGTGGTGATGATGACGATCGCGCCCACGACCAGGCCGAGCACGAGCGCAAAGAGCGTCACCACGAAGGGGCTCTGACCCGTCAGGCGGGTCCACAGGGAGCGGCGGGGCGTCGACTCAGGCATCAGTTGGCTCCGCGTGGGCGCCGGTCATCAACAAACCGATCGTCTCGCGGCTGGTCGAGGGGTCCACGACCCCGCTGATCTGGCCGGCGTGCATCACCGCGATGCGGTCCCCGAGGGCGAGGACCTCGTCGAGCTCGGACGAGACGATCAGCACGCCGATCCCCTCGTCGCGCTGGTTCACGATCTGGCGGTGGACGTACTCGATGGACCCGACGTCCAGGCCCCGGGTGGGCTGGGAGGCGACGAAGAGGCTGAGCGGGCGCGACAGCTCGCGCGCGACGATGACCTTCTGCTGGTTGCCGCCCGAGAGCGAGCTGACTGGCGCCTGGGTCGAGGTCGTGCGGATGTCAAAGCGCGTCACGAGCTGCTCGGCGTTCGCAGCGACCGCGGCGAGGTTGCGCGAGCCGCGCCGAGCGAAGGGCGCCCGGCGCGGGGTGTTGAGCACCAGGTTGTCCGCGACCGACATCGACAGGACGAGCCCGTGCAGCTGGCGGTCCTCGGGGACGTGGGCGACACCGGCGTCGAGCACCTGGCGCGGCGTGTGGTTGGTGATGTCCACGCCGCGCACGCTGATCGTGCCCGACTCGACGGGCCGCATGCCCGCGATCGCCTCGACGAGCTCGGTCTGGCCGTTGCCCTGGACGCCCGCGAGTGCCACGATCTCCCCGGCGCGCACCGACAGGCTCACGCCGTTCACCGCGGGTAGTCCCCGGTCGTCGCGCACGACGAGGTCGTTGATGGCGAGTACCTCCTCGCCGGGGGCGACCACCGCCTTGTCGACGGTGAGGGTGACGTCGCGCCCGACCATCATCGAGGCGAGCTGGGCCTCGGAGTCGGTCGCCTGGGCGGTGCCGACGACCTCGCCCTGGCGGATGACGGTGATCACGTCCGAGATCGCCTTCACCTCTTTGAGCTTGTGCGAGATGAACAGGATCGACTTGCCCGACTCGGCGAGCGAGCGCATGATGGCCATCAGCGCGTCGATCTCCTGGGGGGTGAGCACGGCCGTCGGCTCGTCGAGGATCAAGAGCTCGGCGTCGTGGCTCAGGGCCTTCAAGATCTCCACGCGCTGCTGGAGCCCGACGGGCAGCTCCTCGACGATGGCGTCGGGGTCGACCTCGAGGTTGTAGGCCTGCGAGACGCTGCGGATCTCCTCGCGCGCGCGCTGGTGGTCGAGCCGGTCGAAGGACTTCGTCGGCTCAAAGCCCAAGACGACGTTCTCGGTGACCGAGAAGACCGGCACGAGCATGAAGTGCTGGTGCACCATGCCGATGCCGCGGCGCACGGCCTCCCCGGAGTTCGAGAAGCGCGTCGGCACGCCGTCGATGAGCATCTCGCCCTCGTCGGGCTGGAGCAACCCGAAGATCACGTTCATCAGCGTGGACTTGCCCGCGCCGTTCTCACCGAGCAGGCAGTGGATCTGACCGGGCTCGACCGTGAGGTCGATGTGGTGGTTGGCGGTGAAGGTGCCGAACCGTTTCGTGATGCCCCGGAGCTCCAAACGCATAAGGGCATATCGTAGCCACGACGAAGGCCCCGGGACCGAGGTCCCGGGGCCTTGTCGTGAACTGGCTAGGGTCAGCTAGCCGGGTAGTTGTTGGGGTTGACCGAGATGCGGCCCGCGATGATGCCCTTGGCGATGCCCGCGATGGTCGCCTTCAGCGACGACGGCACGGCGATCCCGCCGTACTCGAGCGCCGTTCCCTGGTTCTTCAGCGTGCCCAGGTAGGTGCCGCCCTTGAACTTGCCAGCGGCGGCCGCGAGGACCGCGTCACGCACCGAGGGCTCGACGCCCTTGGCGACCGTGCCGATGAACCACGAGCAGTCTGCCTGGTCCGAGACGCAGCCGTTACTGTCGACCCACATGATGCTGTGGCCCTTGCCGGCCTGCTGGGCCGCGGCGACCGAGCCGAGCCCGACCGAGCCCGCGACCGGGAAGACGATGTCGGCACCGGCCGAGAAGTCACCGGCGGTCAGGGTCTTGCCAGCGGTCTGGTCGGTGAAGTTACCGACGAAGGTACCCGTGCCGTCGCACTTGGCGAGCGTGCAGGTGCCCGGGGCCGGTGTCCAGCCCAGGACCTTCACCGCGGCGCCCTTGGTCTTGTCGTAGTACCGCACACCGGCGACGAAGCCGTTCATGTACATGGTGACCGACGGGAACTGCATGCCGCCGTAGGTGGCGACGGTGCCGGTCTTGGTGCTGGCCGCGGCGAGGTAGCCACCGAGGAAGGCGGCCTGGTCGGTCTCGTACTGCAGCGCGAGCACGTTGTGGTACTTGAGCCCGCTCGGCGCGTCGTCCACGATCGCGAACTTCTGGCTCGGGTGGGCGTTGGCGGCGGCCTGGGTGGCCCCGTCCATCAAGAAGCCGACCGTCACGATGATGCCGCAGCCCTTGTGGATGAACGTGTTGATGTTCGGCACGTAGTCGGCCGCCGAGGTCGACGACAGGTACGAGATCGCGATGTTCTTGTTCTTCGCGTGCGCGTCCTTCATGCCCTTCCACGCCGAGGCGTTGAACGAGCGGTCGTTGATGCCGCCGGTGTCGGTGACGACGCAGGCCTTGAACGACTTCGCCGCCGCCGCCGAGGACGTCGCGGCGACGCCGAGCGTCAACGTGCCGAGCACCAGCGACGCGGCCCCGAGCAGTGTGCCGATCCGGCGCACCGCCTTCTTCTCTCCCATGTGCATGTGTTAACCCCTCCAGAGGTCCTGTCGGCTAGCGCGCGCCCTCGTTGGCCCGTTGCGCCGACCTTCCGTCACCGGCGAGACTACTCGGCCGCGCCGGCGAGCGACGGGGCGGCGAGGGAGGCTTCGGGCCGCCCGTGGGGCACCGCGAGGCTCACCACGAGCGCGAGCAGCGTGATCCCCGCCGAGAGGTGAAAGGCCCACTGGTAGCCGCTCACCAGCGCGGCGGGCGAGCCGGGGTGGGCGAAGCTGGCGCTGCGGTCGGCGGCGACGGTGCCGAGGGCGGCGAGCGCGAGCGAGCCCCCGACCTGGCGGCTCGTGTTGAGCACGCCCGAGGCGAGCCCGGCGTCGGCGCGGTCGACCCCGCTCGTCGCGGCGGTCGCCAGGGGCGTGAAGAGCAGCCCGATCGCGAAGGCGCACAGCACCGAGGGCACGAGGATGGCCGACGCGTAGGGCGAGTGCACGCCGATCAGGGCGATCCAGAGGAAGCCCAGCGTCGCGCTCGAGGTGCCCGCGGCGAGCAGGTGGCGCACGCCGAAGCGACCGATGACCCGCGAGCTGAGCTGGGCGCCGGCGACGATGGCGATGGCCATCGGCAAGAAGGCGAAGCCCGTCTTCACCGCGTCATAGCCCAGGATGTACTGGTAGTAGAAGGTGAGGAAGTACCACATCGCAAAGAACGACCCGCCGACGAGGAACATCACGAGGTTGGCCGTGCTGACCGCGCGCGAGTGGAAGATCCGCAGTGCCACGAGGGGGTTGGTCGCCACGCGCGACTCCCAGAACAGAAAGAGCACGATACCGAGCACGCCGCCAAAGATCCAGGCGAGCGTCGCGACGTCACCCCAGCCGGTCGTCGCGGTCGTCACGACGCCATAGACGGCTGCGGCGAGCGAGACCGTCACGAGCAGCGCGCCGGTGAGGTCGAGCTTGTGGCTCGCGTCGCGGTTGCGCAGCTCGCGCAGGAACGTGACCGCGAGCGCGGCCGCCGCGATGCCAAAGGGCACGTTGATGAAAAAGACCCAGCGCCACGAGAACCAGCCGGTCAAGAGTCCCCCGAGCAGGCCCCCGACGGCGCCGCCGGCGCCCGCGACGGCGCTCCAGGCGCCGATGGCCTTGGGCAGGCGGGGCCCGTGGAATGTGGTGAGGATGATCGTGAGGGTGGCCGGCGAGAGCACCGCGCCGCCGAGTCCCTGGATGGCGCGCACCGCGATCAACTCGGTGCCGGTGTGGGCGAAGCCCGCGCCGATGCTCGCGAGGGTGAAGAGGGCGAGCCCGCCGAGGTAGACGTGGCGCCGCCCGAAGATGTCCGCGGCGCGCCCGCCGAGCAGCAAGAACCCGGCGAAGGTGATCACGTAGGCGTTCACCACCCACTGGGCGTTGGTCATGGAGAAGTGCAGGTCGCGCTGCATCGACGGCAGGGCGACGTTGACGATGGAGACGTCGAGCACGACCATGAACTGGGCGACGCAGGCGATCGTGAGCACGATCCAGTCGGGGGCGTGACGGTGCACGCTGGCGCTGGCAGACATGGCGCGAGTGTAACGGGGACCTCCGGACGCCGAACCGGCGCCGATGCGCCACACTGGTGGGCATGGTTGCCCAGTTCATCTTCACCATGCGCGATCTGCGCCGCTTCTATCCGCCGGACCGCGAGGTGCTTCGCGGGATCAACCTGTCCTTCTTTCCCGGGGCCAAGATCGGGGTGATCGGGTCCAACGGCTCGGGCAAGTCCTCGCTGCTTCGCATCATGGCCGGGCTCGACGACGGGTTCACCGGCGAGGCTCGGCTCACCCCGGGATTCTCGGTCGGCTACCTCGCCCAAGAGCCCCAGCTCGACCCCGAGAAGGACGTCGTGGGCAACGTCGCCGACGGGGTCGCCGAGCAGCGCGACCTGCTCGCGCGCTTCAACGAGGTCTGTGCCGCGATGGCCGACCCCGAGGCCGACTTCGACGCGCTGCTCGCCGAGCAGGCCGACCTGCAGACCCGCATCGACGCGCTGGGCGCCTGGGACCTCGAGCGCACCCTCGAGATCGCGATGGACGCGCTGCGCCTGCCGAGCCCCGACGCCGACGTGACGACCCTCTCGGGCGGCGAGCGCCGGCGCGTCGCGCTGTGCCGGCTGCTGCTCGCCAAGCCCGACCTGCTGCTGCTCGACGAGCCGACCAACCACCTGGACGCCGAGTCGGTCGCCTGGCTCGAGCGCGCCCTCCAGGAGTACCCCGGCACCGTCGTCGCGATCACCCACGACCGCTACTTCCTCGACAACGTGGCGTCGTGGATCCTCGAGCTCGACCGGGGCGCGGGCATCCCTTGGGAGGGGAACTACTCGTCGTGGCTCGAGCAGAAGCAGGCGCGCCTGGCCGCCGAGGAGCGGGCCGACCAGTCGCGCCAGGCCGCGCTCGCGCGCGAGCTCGAGTGGATCCGGATGTCGCCGCGGGCCCGCCAGTCCAAGGGCAAGGCGCGCGTGAACGCCTTCAACCAGCTCGTCGCCGAGAGCGAGGCCGCCGACCAGCGTCCCGACCGCCTCGAGATCGCCATCCCGCCGGGCCCGCGCCTGGGCGACGTGGTCGTGAACGCCCGGGGCGTCACCAAGGGATTTGACGATCGCCTGCTGATCGAGGACCTGTCGTTCCTCCTGCCCCCCGGTGGGATCGTCGGGGTCATCGGACCCAACGGCGCGGGCAAGTCGACGCTCTTCAAGATGATGGTCGGTGCGCTCGCGCCCGATGCGGGCGACTTCGAGGTCGGCAGCACGGTGCGCTTCGCCTACGTCGACCAGTCCCGCGAGGGCCTCGACCCCGAGGCGACGGTCTTTGACGAGGTGAGTGGCGGCCAGGAGCGACTCGTCGTGGGCAACCGCGAGATCCACGCGCGCGCCTACGTGGCGAGCTTCGGGTTCAAGGGCAGCGACCAACAAAAGCGGGTGGGCGAGCTCTCGGGCGGCGAGCGCAACCGGGTCCAGCTCGCCAAGGTCCTGCGCAGCGGCGGCAACGTCCTGCTGCTGGACGAGCCGACCAACGACCTCGACGTCGACACCCTGCGCGCGCTCGAGGACGGCCTGCTGTCGTTCCCGGGCTGTGCCGTGGTGATCAGTCACGACCGCTGGTTCCTCGACCGCATCGCGACCCACGTCCTCGCATTCGAAGGCGACACCGAGGTGCGCTGGTTCGAAGGGAACTTCTCGGACTACGAGGTCGAGCGCCACAAGCGCCTGGGCGCCGACGCGGACCAGCCCCATCGCATCCGCTACAAGCCGATCACCCGGTCCTGACTGGCGATAGCCTGCCCGTACGCGACCACAGGGGAGATGCGATGCGAACGCGCGATGACTGTCTCGAGTTGGACCGGCGCGACGGCCTGGCCGCGCGCCGCGACGCCTTCGTGCTGGCGCCCGGACTGATCTACCTCGACGGCAACTCGCTCGGTCCGCTCACGCGCTCGACGCGCGAGCGGGTCGTGGCGACCCTGGACGACGAGTGGGCGACGGGACTCGTGCGCAGCTGGAACACGGCGGGCTGGATGGCCGCGCCGACGCGCGTCGGCGACCGGCTCGCGCCACTCATCGGCGCCCGGCCCGGCGAGGTGCTCGTCGCCGACACCCTCACCATCCTGCTCGCCAAGCTCATCCTCGGGGCGCTCGACCTGCGCCCCGAGCGCTCGGTCGTGCTCGGCGACGCCGCGAACTTCCACTCGGACCTCTACGTCGCCGAGGCGATGGCGCGTCGGGCCGGGCGTCCGATCTCCTTTCGCGCAATCGATCGCGACACCCTGGACGACGAGCTCGGCGAGGACGTAGCCCTCGTCATGCTCACCCACGTCGACTACCGCACCGGCGAGATGCTCGACCTCGCGGGGGTGACCGCGCGGGTCCACGGCGCGGGAGCCCTGATGCTCTGGGACTTCGCCCACTCGACGGGCGCGGTGCCCCTGGACGTCACCGCGGCCGACGTCGACTTCGCCGCGGGCTGCACCTACAAGTACCTGAACGCCGGGCCGGGCGCCCCGGGCTTTCTCTACGTGCGCGACCGGTTCCAGGGCGTGATCGAGAACCCGCTGCCGGGCTGGCTCGGCCACGCGCGGCCCTTTGACTTCGAGCGCCGCTACGAGCCCGCCGCCGGCGTGCAGGCCTTCGTCACCTCGTCGCCGTCGGTCATCGCCATCAACGCCCTCGACGGGGCACTCGACGCCTTCGACGGCGTGACGATGGACGAGATCCGCGCCAAGAGCCTCGCACTGACCGACCTCTTCATCGAGCTCGTCGAGGCGCGCCTGCCCGGGGCCTTCACCCTCGTCACCCCACGCGAGCACGTCCGGCGCGCCAGTCAGGTGTCGCTGCGCCACGAGGAGGCCTACGGGATCATCCAGGCGCTCATCGCCAGAGGGGTCGTCGGTGACTTTCGCGCCCCCGACGTCTGTCGCTTCGGGTTCACGCCGCTCTACCTTGGCTTCGTCGACGTCTATGACGCCGTCGAGCACCTCGTGGCGGTGCTCGAGCGCGCCGAGCACCGCGACGCCGCCTACGCGACGAGGAACCCCGTCACCTGATCACTGCGAGAAGACGACGGTGCGCTGTCCGACCAGCATGACGCGGTCCTCGGCGATGAGCCCGACGGCGCGAGCGAGCACCGTGCGCTCGACGTCGCGCCCGAGGGCGATGAACTCGCTCGGCCGGCGCGCGTGGGTCACGCGCGCGACGTCCTGTTCGATGATCGGGCCCTCGTCGAGGTCGGCGGTGACGAAGTGGGCGGTGGCGCCGATCAGCTTCACGCCGCGCTCGTAGGCCTGGTGGTAGGCGCGCGCGCCCTTGAAGCCGGGCAGGAACGAGTGGTGGATGTTGACGATCCGCCCGCTGAGTTCGCTACAGAGCGCCGGGGAGATGATCTGCATGTAGCGCGCGAGCACGACGAGGTCGACGTCGTGGCGGGCCACCAGGTCGCGCACGACGTCCTCGGCGGCGGACTTGGTCGAGGGGGTGACCTCGACCTGGATGAAGGGCACGTCGTGGCGCGCACAGAGGTCCCGACAGACCCCGTGGTTGCTCACCACCGCCACGATGTCCAGTGCCAGGTCACCCTGCTCGGCGCGGTACAGCAGGTCAGCGAGGCAGTGGTCGAACTGCGAGACCATCACGAGGGCCCGACGGCGCTGGGACTCGGGCCGGATCGACAGCGTCGGCTCGTAGGCCGCGAGGTCGCCTTCGAGCCGGTCGCGAACCTGCTCGACGCCGGCTTCGCAGGTGAAGCGCGTGCGCATGCAGAACTGGCCGGTCACCGGGTCGGTGAACTGGTCGTTCTCGAGGATGTTGCCGTCGATCGCAAAGACCGCCGAGCTCAGCGCGCGCACGATGCCGGGCATGTCCCGGCACGCCAGGGTGACGACGTAGGTGACCTCGGGCACGGTCGGCGTAGGTCCTAGGACCGGTAGGAGTAGAACCCCTGGCCCGTCTTGCGCCCGAGCAGCCCGGCTTGGACCATGCGCGAGAGCAGCGGGGGCGGGGCCAGGTGGGACTCCTTGAACTCCTCGTAGAGCGACTCGGCGACCGCGAGGGTCGTGTCCAGGCCGATGAGGTCGGTCAGGGCGAGCGGCCCGAGCGGGTGCGCACAGCCGAGCACCATGCCGGTGTCGATGTCGTCGGCGCTCGCGAAGCCCGACTCGAGCATCCGGATCGAGGACAGGAGGTAGGGGATCAGCAGGGCGTTCACCACGAAGCCCGCGCGGTCCGGGGAGGTGATGACCTTCTTGCCGAGCACGTCGGTGCCGTAGGCGCGCACGCGCGCCGCGGTCTCGGGGCTCGTGAGCAGCGACGAGATGACCTCGACCAACTTCAGCACGGGCACCGGGTTGAAGAAGTGCATCCCGATGACCTGCTCGGGGCGCTTGGTCGACATCGCGAGCTTGATGATCGGGATCGAGGAGGTGTTGGTCGCGAGGATCGCGTGCTCGTCGTTCACCACGGCGTCGATCTTCTTGAAGACCTGGATCTTGGTCGCCTCGTCCTCGGCGACGGCCTCGATGACGATCTGGCGGTCGAAGAGCTTGGCGAAGTCCTCGGAGAAGCTGAGGTGGCCGCGCACGGCGTTGGCGTCGTCCTCGGGGAGCTTGCCCGCGGCGACGGCCCGGTTGAGCGACTTCTCGATGCGCTCGACGCCCGCGGCCAGCGCCTCGGGGCTGCGCTCGATCACGATGACGTCCGCGCCGGCCTTGGCGGCGATCTCGGCGATCCCCGATCCCATCAGGCCACAGCCCACTACACCAACCCGTTCCATCGAGACCTCCTCGTCCGATGTCGACCGCCTGTCGAGCGTTCCGAGTCTAGATGGCACGTCGACGGGCCTTCGGTGGGCTCGCCGGGTCGCCTCGATCCACCAACTGTCGATTGTGATATCAATGTTGATTGATGCTACGGTGTCGGGATGGCCCGAACCGCCCAGCCGCCACTCGCCTCGCTCGAAGACGCGCGATCCCTCGTGCCGGTCTTGAAGGCGATCAGCGACGAGTACCGCCTGGCGATCCTGCTCACGCTCGCGCGCGAGTCGCGCACGGTGGTCGAGCTGACCGAGGAGCTCGCGATCGCCCAGCCGCTCGTGAGTCACCACCTGCGCGCGCTGTTCGAGGCCGGCCTGATCTCTCGCACGCCCGAGGGGCGGGCGAACCGCTACGCGGTCTGCTGTGAGGCGGTGGCCGAGCCGATCCGGCTGCTGACGGGCATCGCGAGCGCCACCCCGGCGAGTTGAGAGACGAGGAACCGTGAACAAGCCCGATGAGTCCATCCGCGTCGCCGTGCGCGACCGCTACGGCGCGGCGGCGCTGTCGGTGTCCGCGTCGTGCTGTTCGAGCGGCCCGGCCGACCTCGGGGTCGGCGAGGGGTTCGGCTCGACGTTCTACTCGGTCGATGACACCGGCGCGCTGCCCGCGGCGGCCGTGCTCGCCTCGCTCGGCTGTGGCAACCCGACGGCGCTGGCGACGCTCGCCGCGGGCGAGGTCGTCTTGGACCTCGGCTCGGGCGGGGGCATCGACGTGTTGCTCTCGGCGCGCCGCGTCGGCCCGACGGGCCACGTCTACGGCCTGGACATGACCCCCGAGATGGTCGAGCTCGCGCGCGCGAACCAGGCCGAGGCGGGCATTACGAACGCCGAGTTCCTGCTCGGCACGATCGAGTCGATCCCGCTGCCCGATACGAGCGTCGACGTGATCATCTCGAACTGCGTGATCAACCTCGCCGCCGACAAGGACGTGGTGCTCGCCGAGGCCTTCCGCGTCCTCAAGCCGGGCGGGCGCCTGGCGATCTCGGACGTCGTCTTGCAGCGGGCCCTGCCCGAGGACGTGGCGGGCCTGATGCAGCTCTGGACCGGCTGCATCGCCGGGGCGCTCGTGGTGGAGGACTACGCGGCCAAGCTCGCCGCGGCGGGCTTCGCCGAGGCGTCGGTCACCCCGACCCTCGTGCACGACCGCGACGCCATCGAGCGCCTGGCGACCGGCGTGACCTTTCCGACGGGCGTGGACCCAGTGCGCGTCTACACCGAGTACGACGGGGCAGTCGCCAACGCCTTCATCCGCGCGACGCGGCCCGCCTGACGCCCTGTGCGGGCGTCGGCCCGCTCGCTACGATTGGCCACGGGCGACTGCCCGACGGATGGAGGGTGGCATGGACAGCGTCAACGTGGTGATCGAGATCCCCCGGGGGAGCCAGAACAAGTACGAGTACGACCACGAGAACCACACGATCATGCTGGACCGGCACCTGATCGTCTCGATGGGATATCCCGCGGAGTACGGGTTCATCCCCGACACCCTGGGCGGGGACGGCGACCCGCTGGACGCGCTGGTCCTGACCGAGTACCCGACCTTCCCGGGCTGCCTGATCGAGGCGAAGATCCTCGGCATGTGCCTGATGACCGACGAGAACGGCGAGGACGCCAAGCTGCTCATGGTGCCCACCTACGACCCGCAGTGGAAGGCGGCGACCGACATCGGCGACGTGCCCAAGGCGACGCTGGACCGTATCAGCCACTTCTTCACCGTCTACAAGGACCTCGACGAGGGCAAGTGGATGAAGGTCGAGCGCTGGGTCGGACGCGCCGAGGCCGAGGCCGAGCTCGCGGCGTCGCGCGCCCGCTACACCGACTGAGGGCTCGCGGGCCGGTGGGGTACCGCACCGCTGCCGAGCGCGTCGCCGACCGGTCGGTCGTCGGGGTCCTTACCCTGACCCAGTCGCTCTTCTTCGCCTCGCTGGGGCTGTGCGTGGTGATCAACCACAGCGTCACCGCGAGCAACGACGGCATCTCGTTCTACGGGGTCTATCCGGGCACCATCCTCATCGCCGTCGTCGGCTACGCCTCGGCGAGCATCGGGCTCTTCAACGCCTCGATCTGGCTGCGCGCCGCGGGCGCGCCCGTCGCCGCGTCGGCCAGTGCACGCACCGTGGCCATTGGCCTGCCGCTGCTGCTGCTCACCCCCTATAACCGGGGCACGTTCTGGAACTGGTCTCACATGTTGATCGGGATCACGATGGCCCTCACCCAGGCCGTGGCCACGTTCGCGCTCGTGCGCCGGCGCCGCGGGGCGGTTACGTGGGTCGTCGCGCTCGTGCAGCTCGTCGGCGGGCTGATCGCCGCCGCCTCGCTGCCCGACTGGTCGTTCCCGTGGCTGTTGCCGGGCGAGACGCTCTACGAGCTCGGCTACGGGGTCGCGGTCTTCCTGTGGATCGGCGAGCTCGGCGGGCGCGACGGGCTGCGCGAGCGGCTCAGCCGGGCGAGCGCGTGATCATCGCCTCGGCGATCGCGTAGAGCGACTCGCGCCACTCCTCGGGCGGCGCGGCGAGCGAGTGCTCGCCCTCGAGGGCGACCTGGCCGAAGAACAGTGCGTACCAGATGCGCGCGAAGGAGGCGGCGCTCATGCCCGTAGGCAGCAGCCCGCGATCCACCACCGGCTGGACGCGCCCGACGATGTAGTTGCCGGCCTCGCGCTGGGCGGCGGCGATGCCCTCGGCGGCGGTCTGGTTGTGTCGGGCGAAGGAGAAGCTCTCGACGCGCAGACCGCGCGAGTGGTAGCGCTCGGGGCGCTCGGCGTCGTCGATCATCTGGCGCATCGCGCCGCGCAGCTCCTCGGTGCTCGCCACCCCGACGAGTGGCGCGGTGAAGCGGGTCGCGGTGCGCAGCACCTCGTCGCGGTAGCGGCGAACGATCGTCTGGGCGAGCAGGCCCTCGCGGTCCTCGAAGTAGCTATACAGCAGCGAGACCGAGACGTTCGCGGCCGCGGCGACCCGCTTGACCCGGTAGCGGGTGATCCCCTGGGTCTCGAGCTCCTCGATCGACGCCGCGAGGATCCGTCCCTGAGTCACCCCAGCAGGCTACCGCCCGGTTCGCCGGCCCCCGGAGGGCACTTTGTCACGAACGGGCCCTCAACTGGCGCTTCGCGCGCGCGAGCCGTCGCGATTGAGCACGTCAGCGAGGGCGAAGTCGGCGGTGCGGCTTCGCGAGCCGTCGGCGCCGATGGCGAGCGCCTCGTAGCCCTCGATCCGCTCGATGCGCGCGAGCACCTCGTCACCGCCGACCGCGAGCGCGGTCGCGAGCGCGTCGGCGAGCGCGAGGTCGGGCCCGGTCACGCTCGCCGAGGCGACCCGCGTCGCGGCCTCGCCGCTGAAGGGGTTGATCAGGTGGGGGCCGCGCTGGTAGTCGCCCGACGTGGCGATCGCGTCGCGCAGGGTGACCACACAGGCGAGCGAGCCCGGCGCGTCGGGTCGCACGATCCCGATGCGAAAGGGGTTGGCGCTCACGCCGCCGAAGCTCGCAATGTCGCCCGCGGCGTTCACCATCGCCCCGGTGACCCCAGCTACGCGCAGCACCGCCAGGGCGCGCGCGCCGGCCCAGCCCTTCACGTAGCCGGTGGGATCGACGCCGCCGGGCATCGCCCAGGGGTCGAACCACCCGCCCGAGAGCTCCTTGGCCTCGCGGCACCCGTCGAGCACGTCGGCCACCTCGCTCGGCGCCTCGCCGAGGGCGATCTCGCCGCGGCGCAGCCGACTCATCGGGCTGTCGGCTCGCCACGTGCTAAAGACGCGGTCGGCGCGCTCGAGCACGGCCCGGGCCTCGTCGATCGCGGCGTCGACCTCGGGGCGCTCGAGGGGCTCGTCGCCGTAGAGGTCGAGGGTCACGACCGTGCCCATCACCTCGATGCGGTGGTGGCGGGTGTGCGGGATCGACGCCACGGCTACTTCAGCTTGAGCGCCGAGAGCGCACCCTGGAGCGACTGGTCGAAGCCCGCGCTGGTGTAGCTCGCCCCCGAGACGCCCTGGATGTTGGCGCTCTGGGCGGCCATCGCCTGGCGCTGGAGCATCGGCAACGCGATGTGGTCGACGTAGGCCGAGTAGGGGTTGCCGCCGTCGCTCAGCGTGGCGATGGTGATGGCGTCGATCTTGGTTCCGGTCGCGGTCACCTTCACCGAGAGCTGGCCGTAGTAGTAGTTCGTGACCGGGCCGGTTGCGCTGCGCGTCACGCTCGAGGACGCCGTCGCGGTCGTGCTCGACGTTCTCGGGGCGGCCGTGGCGCTCGGCGACGGTGTGCTCGGAGCGGTCGTCGTCGGGGCGCTCGCCGCCGCGCTCCCCGCCGGACCCGTCGTCGGTGCACCCGTCGTCGGTGCACCCGTCGTCGGTGCCGATGCCGTGGCCGACTGGGCGGGGGTGCTCGCGAAGGACGAGAGCACGATCTTCTGGGGCGTCGAGTGGAAGACCGCGACGCCGGTGAGGCCGGCGACGGTGCTCGCGAGGACGATGGGGGTTCGACGCATGGCGCTCCTAGAAGGTGAAGGCTTCGACGTGGACGTGCTCGTCGGCGGCACCCGCGCGCGTCGCGGCGTTAACCGCGAGGTCGGCGAAGCCGCTCGGGCCACAGACGTACACGTCGCGCTGGGCGATGTCGGGCACGAGCCGGCGCAGCGCGCGCGCGTCGAAGCGGACCTGGGCGCGCGGGCCGATGAGCTCGTGGTACTGGCCGCGGCGCGCCTCGACCAGGGCCGCGATCTCGTCGCGGTGCACGAGGTCCTCGCTGCGCGAGGCGCGCACGATGACACTCACGATCACGTCGCTCGGCAGGTCCTCGAGCAGCGCGCGCAGGGGGGTCACGCCCACGCCGGCGCCGATGAGGACCGCGCGGCGGGTGTTGAGCGCGTGGTGGGTGAAGGTGCCATAGGGCCCCTCGGCGAAGACCCGCGTGCCGGGCTTCACGTGGGCGAGCGCGCCCGACTGGTCGCCGAGGGCCTTCACGGTGACGCGCAGGAACGGCGGGCGAGGCATGGCCGAGAGCGAGTAGGGGTGGCTGTGCCACCAGAGTCCGGGCGAGAGGAAGCGCCACTGGAAGAACTGGCCGCCCGCCACTGCGAGCCGATCGAGGTCGTGGCCCTTGATCGTGAGGCTGTGCACGCCGGGCGCCTCCTCGACGACCTCGGTCACGCGCAGCTGGTGGCGCCAGTTGCGAAGCAACGGCGCCACGAAGCGGTAGCCGAGCACGACGAGCGCGGTCGCGACCCAGAGCACGGTCCAGGCCTCGCGCGCGAGCGCGTGGGTGAGAAACGGCACCCCCACGCGGATCTGGTGGGTGAAGGCGAGGGCAATCGCGAGGTAGGTGTAGAGGTGCACGACCCACCAGGTCTCGTAGCGCATCTGGCGCCGGGCGAGGCGGTGTGACGAGACGGCCGCCATCACGAGCAGTACGAAGCCCGCCGCCGAGGCGAGCACGTCGGGGTAGTGCAGCACGAAGGCGCTCACCTGGCCGAGGAGGCTGTTGTGGCCGATCTCGGCGTAGCCGACGGTGATCGTGACGACGTGCAGGGCGATGAGCGAGACGGGCCACGGGCCGAGGCGGCGGTGCCAGCGCACGAGCCGGTCCTGGCCGATGGCGCGCTCGAGACTCGGGATCCGCGCGATGAGTACGAGCATCACGATGAGCCCGTAGGTGCCCACGAAGGCACTCAGGCGCCCGATCGCGAGGAACCACCCGCCCGGCGAGGTGAGTGCCGCGAGCGACTCGTTGGCGAGGTAGAACGCGAGCACGGCGGCCAGGCCCAGTCCGGCCAGCGCCGCGAGGGCGTTGGCGACCAGGGGCCGCGGACCCTGGCCCGAGGGACGTCGTGGTGCGATGGTGGACCACGAGGGCCGCCGGTGGGGGATCGTCCGCTCACTCATGGTCACGCGCAGAACGGTAACGGGGCAATCTAAGAGGACCGCAAGATTCTGTTGAGACTCTCTTAGCAACGGCTCGAGCAATGCCGAGACGCTCCGGTGGTGCTTTCGACCGTGGCTGGGACTATCGCAAGGTGATCGACGAATGATGTGCATCGACTCGACCCGACGTCGCCAACGCCGCGGGCCGAATTCGAGTTGTTGTGCGAGCGATTGAGACTTCGTCGCAGCGAGGGTGCGCATGGTCTATGAGAAGTTCCTCGAATCTGACGTGTCGAGCAGCACCGCCCGAGTGGCGGCCGCGGGCTTAACGGTCGGTCTGTGCGACCATTCGGGTGAGCAGTGCCACCATGAGGTCCTTCTCACTCGGGTCGCTCAAGGCCATCATGAGCGTGATGGCGGCCAAGGCGTTATTGGAGATCCTGGGTTTGCCGTCGCTGTCGCGCAGGATGCCGTTTCGGTCGAGAAAGGTAACGAAGAGCGCAGCCGCACTGCGTTTGTTCCCATCGGCCAAGGCGTGGTCTTTGACGACGAGGTAGAGCAGGTTGGCGGCCTTTTCCTCTACGGTCGGGTAGATGTCCCGACCGGCGAAGCCCTGGTAGATGGCACCGATGGTGCCATCGAGCTTGCCCGCGGGGTCATGACCGAACAGTGTGTCTTGGGGAAACTCGTCACCGATACGTCGAATGATGGCTCTTGCCTCCTCGATGGTGAGCTCCCACCCCGGAACGACGCCAGCGGGGATGGTGATGTGACCGTCGTCGTACTCGCGCAGCAGTTGCAGCCCCGGGATGTAACCGGCGAGCACGTCAGCGACCCCGGTGACGAGTTCGTTGTCCGCTCGCGACAAGAGCCGAACGATCGATCCAAGTTCGTCGAGACGTCTGCTGTTGATGGCAGCACCCTCAACGATGTACTCCTTCAGCACGCCGCTCGCCCACCGGCGGAACGTGATTGCCCGGCCGGAGTTCGCCCGGTAGCCAACCGCAAGGATTACGTCCAGGCTGTAGTAGGTCTCTGGGCGGCCACGACCCGATGTATTTCTATGCAAATTCTGCATAGAATTGCCTTCCCGGCCCACTTCCTCGTCACGGAAAACGTTGCGAATGTGCCGCGACACTCCCGACTGATCGAGTCCAAACAACTCCTCGATCTGAGCTTGCGAGGCCCAGAGCGTCTCGTGCTCCCGGTCCAAGGGCAACGAGAGTTCGATTCCGGGGCCACGGAAGACAACGGTCTCGGCCCCAAACCCGTCGAAAGACGTTCCAGACACAACCCTCCTCGACCAGGCATAACGGACAACCTCGTGCAAAAGCGGCGATTGCCTGACTCTACCAAGCCCGTGTCACAAGCCCGTCATTGGTAGAAGCACTAATCGGTGCCCGACCCAGCGGCTCAGAGGTCTGTGCGCAGGTTGGCGATGAAGTCGTGCACGTCGCACCGATGAATGCAGACATCGACCGGCCTACCAAGGCTGCATGCTCGGTGGCGTAGGACCGACAGCTCCGAACGTCGCCGCCGCACGGTTCGTTCGCCTGTTTCGGATCGGCCCGAGCCGAGAGGGACCAGGCCCGTGACGGCAGCGACTACTGCGGACGGTGGCGCTCAAGGTCGGCCACGGCCTTTCGCACGACGTCCTCGTCAGGGTTGAAGTCGACGTTCGCCCGCAGGGCGAGGTGGCTCGCCCCTCGGTCGGGGCGCACCATGAGGACCTGGTGGACCTCGAGGTGGTGGCGTTCGAAGGCGACCGCGGAGGCCGCCATGTAGAGCCGCCAGACCCGGGCCCGGGGCTCGCCGACCTCGGCGATGGCGTCGCCCCAGTGTCGCTCGAGGTTGGCCACCCAATGGCGAAGCGTCAGCGCATAGTGCTCGCGCAGGCTCTCGAGGTGGCGCACCTCGAGCCCGTGGTCCTGGAAGCGCCCGACGAGGTCGCCGATCTGGTGCAGCTCGCCGTCGGGAAAGACGTAGCGGTCGATGAAGGCGCTGCCGGTCTTCGCGCCGCGCCGCGAGCCCAGCGCGAGACCGAGGTGGTGGACCAGGTCATCCAGGCGCGTCGGGCGCGGGTCCTCGTCGTGGGTGGCCGGTCGGCCGATGGCGTGATTGAGGAACCGACCTCCCGGCACGAGCAGGTGGGTGAGGGTGTCGGTGTAGGCCGGTAGGCCCCGGCGCCCGACGTGCTCGGCCATGCCGATGGAGCTGATGGCGTCGTAGGGCCCGTCGGTGACGTCGCGGTAGTCCTGGACCCGGAACTCGACGAGGTGGCCGAGACCGAGCGCAGCCGCGCGCTGCGTCGCGTAGGCCGCCTGGGGCTTGGAGAGGGTGACGCCCACCACGCGCGCGCCGTAGGTCTGCGCCGCGTGGATCGCCATCGTGCCCCAGCCACAGCCGACGTCGAGCAGCCGGTCGCCGGGCGCGAGGCCGAGCTTGCGCGCGACGAGGTCGACCTTGCGGATCTGGGCGGCCTCGAGGGCGTCCTCGGGTGTGGCAAAGACGGCGCACGAGTAGGTCATCGACGGACCGAGCACGTACTCGTAGAAGCGATTCGAGACGTCGTAGTGGTGGGTGACCGAGCGCGCGTCGCGCCGCCGCGAGTGCAGCACGCCGTGGCTGCGCGCCTCGATCGACGGCGGGGCGACCGGCGTGAGGATCGACGCCCCGAAGGTGCGCGCGAGTTCGCGCACCGCGGGGACGTGGCGCTTCAGGTCAAGGGCCGGCACCTCGAGCGAGACCAGCGCGTCGAGGTCACCCTCGACGTCGAGGTCACCGGCGACGTAGGCCCGCGCGAGGCCCAGTTCGCCCGGGTGGGTGAGCACCCGGCGCAGCGCGTCGCGGTTGCGCACGATGATCGTGACCGGTGCGTCGTTGTCGCCGCCCGCGCTGCCGTCGAAGGCCTCGATGCGCACCGGTAGGGTCCCGTCAAAGACGGTGGTTACGAAGGTGGCAACGTCCAATGGTGCTCCTGATCTCGTATATTGGCACGGTAGCGGGCGCGCGACGATACTGCAACCATGACCTATGACGAGGCGCGCGCCCAGCTGGTCGCGTGGCGCGACGACTACCCGAGTGACCCCTTTTCCTCTGACGCGATGTTGCGCCGGCTGCTCGCGCGCTACCTCGAGGGGCCGCGCCTGGCGGACCTCGAGCGCCGCGCGTCGGCCTTCGGCGTGGCCATGACCACCGTGGTCGGTCCGGCCGCGGCGCGCTACGAGCAGCGCGCGCACCTGC